>JAFXTM010000116.1 GCA_017535865.1 Oscillospiraceae bacterium | reverse complement strand
GTCGGTGAAGTAGGCGGGGACGGTGATGACGGCCTCGGTGACGGACTCGCCGAGATAGGCCTCGGCGTCGGCCTTCAGCTTGGCGAGGACCATCGCGCTGATCTCCTGCGGGGTGTAGGCCTTGCCGTCGATGTTGACGCGGTAGTTGGAGCCCATCTCACGCTTGATGGAGGAGATGGTGCGGTCGGGATTGGTGATGGCCTGACGCTTGGCGACCTGACCGACCATGCGCTCGCCGGTCTTGGAGAAAGGCACGACGGAGGGCGTGGTGCGGGTGCCCTCGAGGTTGGGGATGACGACGGCCTCGCCGCCCTCCATGACGGCGACGCAGCTGTTGGTAGTACCCAGATCGATACCGATGATTTTAGCCATGATAATGTCCTCCTGTATCTGCAATATTTTTTTACATATCTATCTATAACGGCCGCAGCCGGTATAGGCAATCGATTTGTCATTGCGAACCGGTGACCGATGTCACCGGTGTGGCAATCCGTTCCTTTGGCCTGCGGCGGGGAGAACGGATTCCCACCTTGCCGCATTTGCCGTTCCCGGGCCGGGCTTGGTCGCCGCGGCCCGCCCATGAGGCGGAGAGCGGAGCGCGCTCCCCTGCCGGGAAAGGCTTTGCCCCTCCGGGCGCTTCAGTTCGCGACCTTGACCATCGCGAAGCGGATGACCTTGTCGCCCAGCCTGAAGCCCTGCTGAAAGACCTCGACGATCTCGTTCTCGCCCTTCTCGTCGTCGTCCACGTGCATGACGGCGTTGTGCAGCGCCGGGTCGAAGATCCGGCCGAGCGAGTCGATCACCGTGACGCCGAGCTTCTCGAGCGTGGCGTTGAACTGCGCCATGATGAGCTCCACGCCCTTGCGGTAGGCCTCGTCCTCGGTGCCCTGTTTCAGGGCGCGTTCAAGATTGTCGTAGACCGGCAGGAACTTCTGGATCGTGTCGGCCTTGACCTCGCCGTACAGCCCGTCCTTTTCCTTCTGGCTGCGGCGGCGGAAGTTGTCGTACTCCGCGCAGACGCGCAGGTAGCGGTCGTTCCCGGCGGCAAGCTGCGCCTCGAGCTCGGCGATCTTCTCCGCGGCCTTGTCGGCCTCTTTTTTCCGGTCTCTCTTTTTGTCCTTTCTGTCGGCTTTCTTTTCCGGCTCTTCGGCCGGGACCTCCGCCGCGGGAGCCTTCGGCTCCTCCGCCTCTTCGGCCTGCGGCGCTTCCTTCTTATTCTCGTCCATTGCCGTTATCTCCCTTGATGATCAGCTTGTTGTGCATGCCCTCCGGCGGCGCCTCGCCCCCGCCCAGACGGCGGGAGAGGCCCGCGGCCAGGAAGCTCAGCTTCGCGGCCACGGCGGAGTAGTCCATGCGGGTGGGACCCACCACGCCGATGAGCCCGCGGGTATGGTCGCCGGCGTCGTAGCTGGCGATCACGACGCTCGAATCCTTCAGCTCCTCGGCCACGTTCTCCGGCCCGATCAGGACCCGGACCTCGTCGGACCCGGCGCCCATGCTCTCACCGGGGGGCAGGATGTGCCCGCCGCCGGCGAGGTAGCTCATGAGCCGGTGCGCCTTGTCGGGGTCGCGGAACTCCGGCTGGCTGAGCAGCCGGTTCTCGCCGGTGATGAAGGCGGTGGGGGTGTTGGCCTCGCGCAGCTCCGAGAGCAGGAAAGAGGAGATCACGGCGGTCAGGCCCAGGCGGTCGTCCGCCGCGCGCTCCGTGTCGTGCAGGAGCTCGGGGGTCACGACCTCCTCCGTGATGCCGGTGAAGCTGGCGTTGAAGAGGCTCGAGAGCCGCTGCACCAGCTCCTGGTCGACCGAGACCGGCAGACGCACGAGCTTGCTCCTGGCGGTGGAGCTGGAGAGCGTGAGCACGATGATGAAGGTGTTCGCGTCCACATAGATCAGATCGAAGCGCCGGACCGTTACCGCGCTCTGCGCCGTGACGGCGAGGGCCGGGTAATCGGTGAGCTGCGAGGCGAGCCGCCCCACGCCGCTGAGCGTGTCGTCCAGCTCCTGCAGCTTCTGGCTGAGGCGGCGGTTGATCTCCTCCGTCTCCTCGAGGGAGAGCTTCTGCTTCTGCATGAGCTCGTTGACGTACATGCGGTAGCCCAGCGGGGTCGGGATGCGCCCGGCAGAGGTGTGCGGCTGCTCGAGGAAGCCCAGCGCCGCCAGCTCCGCCAGTTCGTTGCGGATCGTGGCGGAGGAGCAGTGCAGGCAGCCGCTCTGGGCGATGGCCTTGCTGCCGACCGGCTCCGCCGTGCGGATGTACTCTTCCACGACCGCGGCCAGTATTTTCTTTTTCCGATCGGATAATTCCATGTCGTCCTCGCAAACTCCGCATCGACCCGCTTCCGCCCGGCGTGCGAAAGCTTGCTCGCTCCGTTGCTCGTCCTCTCAAAAGCAAAGCCGCTTCGCTGGGCTTTGCTTTTGTAACGGGGGGTCTCTCGGCAAACTCCGCATCGACCCGCTTCCGCCCGATGGGCGAAAGCTTGCTCGCTCCGTTCCGCTGTTCCCCGCGGCGCGTTTCTGCTGCGCCAGCACTCAGATCTTCCGACTGCTGGCACTCTCGACTTCCGAGTGCTAATATAGCACCGTCCCCGGGTTTTGTCAAGCGTTCCGAAGCCTCTCCGCGTGAAAATTCACAGCTTATTCACGAAGAAAAATCGTTAAAAATTTTTGTGTTTTTTTGCGGTCTATACATTTACAAATAAAAAAAGGGGGAGTAAAATACTGAATGACAGGGGGTGGGCCGACATGATTGAGAAAAACTTTCGGGAAGTATTCGACAAGTTCGAGTTGCGCTTCTTCCGCAAGATCTTCGATCTCGTGCGGGAGCGGGAGGGCTCGCTGAGCGCGATGGAGGCTTTTTCGCTCGAGGTCATCGACATGCTGGACAGCCCGACCGTCGGGCAGTTCGCGGACTTTCTGAAGATCTCGCAGTCCAACGCCACCTACAAGGTCAACAGCCTCATGAAGAAGGGCTATCTCGAGCGGCAGAATTCCGCCGTGGACCGCCGGGAGTACCACCTTGTGCTCTCGGAAAAGTACTACCGCTATCAGGACCTGCTGACCTCGTACCAGCACACGGTGATCGGGCGCATCCAGGAGCGCTTCCCGCCGGAGGATCTGGCGAAGTTCGACGAGATGCTGGCCGTCATTTCCCGGGAACTCATGTCCGAGGACGACTGAGCGCGGGAGGCATACAGAAAAATATGAAACGGGAGGGGCCTTGTCCCCTCCCGTTTCATATCCTGCGGGGCCCGCGCCGCTCCGAACGGCGGCCTGCCGCCGCATCCGCCCCCGTCCTGTCATTGCGAACCGGGGACGGACGGCCTCCGGCGGGCGGAAAAACAACCGGAAAAAATTTTTTCAAATACCTCTTGACAAATAATACTATGCAATGTATAGTATCACGCGAAAGGAGGCATGGTATGGACACCCAATTGAAACGCGGCCTTCTGGACGTGTGTGTGCTGGCGGCGATCAAGAACGAGGACAGCTACGGCTATCGGATCATCAAGGACATGCAGCCCTACGTCAGCCTGTCGGAGAGCACGCTCTATCCCATCCTGCGCCGTCTCGAGACGGCCGGATGCCTGACGGTCCGCTCGATGGAGCACAACGGCCGTCTGCGAAAATACTACCATATCACGCCGGCGGGTCTGGACCGCATCGAGGAGTTCCGGGACGACTGGCAGGAGATCCAGGCGATCTACCAATTCGTTACAAGGGAGGAAGAACATGGATAAGGAGAGTTATCTGGCCCGGTTGCGCGAAGCGCTGTACGGACTGCCGGAGGCGGATATCGAGACCTCGGCGCAGTACTACGCCGAGCTGATCGAGGACCGGATGGAGGACGGGCTCGGCGAGGCGGAGGCCGTCGCGCAGCTGCCGTCGCCGGAGGAGGCGGCGCAGGAGATCCTGCTGGACAAGCCGCTCGCGCAGATCGTGGCGGCGCGGGTCAAGCCCCGGCGCAAGCTCGGCGCGTGGGAGATCATCCTGCTCGTGCTGGGCAGCCCCGTCTGGCTGCCGCTTCTGCTGACCTTCGGCATCCTCGTGCTGACGGCCTATCTGCTGATCTGGGTCGTGGCCCTCGTGCTCTGGTCGGTGGACCTGAGCGCCGCAGTCGGCGCGGTGGGCGGTCTTGCCGGGATGCTCGGGGGCATTCTGCAGCGGAACCTGAGCATGGAGCTCTTCGCGACCGGTGCCGCGCTCGCGGGCGCGGGCCTGGCGATCCTGCTCTTCTTCGCGTCCCTCTGGACGACGAAGGCGAGCGCGCGCCTCGGCCGGGCGCTGCTGCGCTCGCTCAAGGCCTCGATCATCGGAAAGGAGAAGGCGGCATGAACAGGACGATGAAATGGATCTATGCGGCGCTGGTCTGCATCCTGATCGGCGCCGGTCTGATGATCTCGGTCGGCTCGATGAACGGCTGGGACCCCGCCCGCTTTGGAAACAGCGTCCATCTGACGGCGCAGCGCTTCCCGGTGGAGGAGGATTTCGGCGCGATCGACCTGCGCGGCTGCGGCGGCGACGTGACGCTGCTGCCTGCGGAGGACGGCGTCTGCCGCGTGGTGACCGGCGTGAGCGAGGACGGCGGCATTGAGACGAAGGTCGAAGTGAGGGACGGCGTGCTGTACGTGACGCGGGAGGACACCCGCCCCTGGTACGCGCGGATGGCCTTCAATTTCTGGACCGGTGAGGACGACGTGACGATCTTTCTGCCGGAGGAGCGCCTCGGGGAGCTGGAGCTGCGCAGTGCGAGCAGCCAGATCGCGGTCCGGAGCGGCCTTGTCTTCGGGCGGGCCACCGTCGAGAGCACAAGCGGCGATATCCGCTTCCAGGCCGAGGCGACGGAGAGCCTCCGTCTGAAGACGAGCAGCGGCGCCATCGTGCTCGAGTACAGCGCCTGCGGCGACGTGGCGCTCGAGAGCTCCAGCGGCGATATCCGCGCGCGGTACCTGCGGTGCGGAGACTTCGCAGCCCGCAGCACCAGCGGCTCCCAGCTCCTGGAGGATCTGAGCGCCGCGGGGAGCGTCACGGCGGTGAGCACCAGCGGCGAGAAGACGCTGCGCCGCGTCACGGCGAAGGGCGCGCTTGAGATCGAGAGCTCCAGCGGCGATGTGACGCTTGACGGGATCGACGCGGCGAGCGTCGCGATCCGGACCTCGAGCGGCGAGGTGAAGGGCACGGTCGCGCGGCGGATGGACTTCTCCGCCAGCAGCTCCAGCGGCGATATCCGCCTGCCGGAGTCCGACCCCAAGGGCGGGGCCTTCCGCGTCACCACCTCGAGCGGCGACGTGACGATCAGGCTGGCTTGACGATACAGACTCTAAACCGCAGATAAACCTCTGTGTGCCCGGCTTGGACACGCATGGGGAGAGACAGGAAAGGAGCGCGTCCCTGCCGGGACGAGCTCCTTTCCTGTCTCTGCTTTCTTCCTTTGTCTGTGCTTTCGCCTGTTCTTCACTCAGCGCAGGACGCGCGCGTGGATCTCCAGCACCTGGCCGGCGCGGATGACGTTGGGGTCCTTGATGTTGTTCCAGCCCTGGATCTCCGGGACCGAGACGCTGAAGCGCAGCGCGATGCCGGACAGCACGTCGCCTGCCGCGACGGTGTACATGATGTAGCTGCCGTAGTTGACATACGTGCCGTTGGCATACTGCCAGCCGCCGGTGACGTTCTCGAGTTCGCTGTCCTTTACGATGTTTTTCATTGTTTTTTTCTCCTTTTCATTTTTGTTTTTTATTTTTTGTTTGTCTCTTGCTTACGGGCACAGCTTAGCACACGAAGGATCACAGAACTGTCACACAGCTTGAAGGTTTTCAAAAATATTTTTCACCCGGGGAAAAAGGACGGCGCCGCTTCTGCCGCGCCGTCCTTTTTCGTTTGTTTTTCTGTGGTTCAGTTCCCCGGAAAGTCCTCGCGCAGCCGCGCCTCCAACCAGTCGCGCAGCAGCCGCAGCGGGGAGGAGAGCATCCCCTCCCGGACGAGAAAACTGCTGCAGAGCAGAGGCAGTCCGCGCATCGGCACGTTGCGCACGCCGCTGTGCGGCACGGCATCCGCAGGCTCAAGGCGGTTGAGAGCCATGCCGTCGTGATCCATAATGTGGAAGAGCACCTGGTAAAAGCTGGGCATGACCGTGAAGTCCACGTCTGCGCCCGCACGCTTCGCGGCTTCGAAGAGCGGTCGGAACTCCTCCCCGAGCCCGGGGAGAAAGAGGCTGCGTCCGTCGAGCTCTTCCGCTCCGATCGACTCCCGACGGCACAGCGGATTGCGCTGGTTCATCAGCACCGAGGCCGGGTGGCGTGTCAGCACCGTGCGCTCGGTCCCCGCCTGCTGCCCGCCGAGGTCCATGACCAGGCAGGCATCGAGCGCCCCGGCGAGCAGCGCCGGGGTGGCTTCGTCGTTTTCGAGGCGGAGGACCGAGATCGGCAGATTCGGATAGCTTGCCGCAAAGCGCTCGAGATGATGAGGCAGTCCGGGCAGATAGTCCGGCACGAGCGCTACGCTCACGCCGAGGTGCAGAGGCGAGGAGAGATGGATATCCGCGTTCATGGCCGCCTGCAGCTCACGGAAACCCTCCACGAGCGGGGCGGCTTTGTCGCGCAGCAGACGCCCCTTCGCCGTGAGGCGTAGGCGGTTTCGCCCGCTCTCGAAGAGCGCACCGCTGAGCTCCCGCTCAAGCTCGGTGATATTCTGCCGCACAGCCTGGCGGCTCATATAGACTCGGGCCGCGGCGCGGGTATAGTTCAGCTCCTCGCACACGGCGAGGAACACACTGAGCTGTTGGATGGTCATAGGCTGCCTCCCTGTATTTACAGAAACAGACCGGGACGGGCTCCCTCCGTCGGACCGCAAGCTAAGCTTGCGCTTACAGCAAGATTTTACCGCCTTTTCCAGGGATTGTAAATAGGGTAAAGTAGAAACAGCGAAACTATTATAATCAAATTATAAAAAAGGAGAACTGTCATGCCTAACGAAGTATCCCGCCGTCAATTCCTCAGAAGCGGTCTCGCGACCGCCGCGGGCGCCGCGCTCTTCGGGCTGGGCTTTGCCCCGAAAGCCGCTGCCGGCATCTACACCCCCGGCACCTACACTGCCGTCTCCCGCGGCAAAGTGAGCGACGTCACGGTCACGATGACCTTTGACGCTGACAGCATCACCGACGTGAAGGTCGACGTCTCGGGCGAGACCCAGGGCATCGGCGCCGCAATCGGTGAGAAAATGGAGCAGGCCCTGCTCGCGGGCCAGACCTGGGAGATCGACGGTGTCACCGGCGCGACCGAGACCAGCGACGCGGTGCGCAAGGCTGCGGCCGCCTGTGTGGCGCAGGCCACCGGGAGCGAGGTCATCATCGAGGACAATCGCCCCACGGCGAATGCCGACTGGCTGGGCGAGGAGCCCGAGGTCCCCGAGGAGAGCATCACCGCCGAATTCGAGTGCGACGTGCTGGTGGTCGGCGCCGGTACCTCCGGAAGCTTCGCGGCCTGCGCGGCCGTGGAGGAGGGCGCGAAGACTATCCTGATCGAGCGCTTCAACCACGACATGGCCTCCGGTATCCGCGACACCCTCGCCGCCTGCGGCTCGAAGCAGCAGCTTGCCGACGGCGACGACGTGGACAAGGAGCGGGCGATCAACCACCTCTGCAACTGGAGCCAGGGCTACACCCGCCGTAGCCTCGCCCGCCTCTGGGCGGACAACTCCGGCGAGACCATGGACTGGTTCACAGACCGCCTTGCGGAAGGCGGTGTACGCTTCCTGCACGAGATCGACGATCACGAGCTGCCGTCCAACTATGAGTTCCTCGACGTGGGCCATTCGACGCAGTACTCCGACGTCATGTACTACGCGCAGCTGAGCATGGACAAGCTTCTCGACTATGCCACACCTCTGGGGCTTGAGATCCACTACGAGACGACGATGGTCAAACTGGAGAAGGACGGCGAGCGCGTCTGCGGCATCATCGCTGTCAACGCGGAAGGCGAGTTCGTTCGCTACCGTACTGCGAAGGGCGTCGTCGTCGCCACAGGAGGCTACGGCGCGAACATGGAGATGGTCGCGGCGCTCCAACCGCAGACACTCGAGCAGATCTGCGTCAACTACAACAAATCCGGATCCAAGGGCGACGGCATCAAGGCCTGTCTTTGGGCGGGTGCTGTCATGGACACGGTTCACACCCCGATGATCTTCGACCGCGGCGCGGTGAAGCCGGACCAGCAGGGCCTCCCCGGCCAGAGCGTGCCGGGCGGCTGGTTCTGGATGGGCAGCCAGCCTTTCCTGAAGGTGAACCTGCGGGGCGAGCGCTTCATGAACGAATACCAGCCCTACGACTACGTTCTGCACCAGGCTGCCATGCAGCCGGCGCACACCTACGTTACCGTCTGGGACAGCACCTTCGAGAGCGATATCGAGCGCTTTGCGACCCATGGCTGCTCCCGCCTCTATCCGCACGAAAACGGCGCGGATCCCGTGTTCCCGATGGGTATGATCGTCGGTATGAATGAAGGTCTTGAGGCCGAGGGCTACATCCAGCGCGCCGACACGCTCGAGGAACTGGCCGAAAAGCTGAATCTCCCCGTCGAGACCTTCATGAAGACCGTCGAACGCTATAACGAGCTCGCCGCGAAGGGCGAGGACGAGGACTTCGGCAAGGAGGGCTACCGCCTCTCCACGCTGGACAGCGCGCCCTTCTTCGGCACGCGCCAGTGCGGCGGCTACTTCATCTGCACGATGGACGGCATCCAGATCGACGACAATCTCCACGCCATCCGCGCCGACGGCAGCCCCATCGAGGGCCTCTACGTCGTGGGCGACTGCTCCGGCAATTACTTCGCCGGCAGCTACCCGAACCTGATGGGAGGCGCCGCCGCGGGCCGCAGCACGACCTTCGGCCGTCTCGCCGGCAAGTTCGCCGCGAAAGGCATCTGATCCCCGCGCCTCGATACACCGCCCCGGTCCCCACAGGGACCGGGGCTGTTTTTTGCAATTGTGTAGGTTTGTCAATGATGTGTGACAGAGTAAGGAAAAGAAGAAAGGGCCTGTTTAGGTGAGAGCCAGCCGAGGGGACGCATGGGGAAATCGTTGTATTTTCTGTTCCAGACAGCAAGCTGCTTCTGGAAGTCTTCAAAGG
>JAFXTM010000115.1 GCA_017535865.1 Oscillospiraceae bacterium | reverse complement strand
TCGGACAGATCCTCCTGCACGAAGGCTTCAATAAAGTTTCTGGCGTTATCTTCCATGTGTGTCTCTCCCAAACAAAAGAATGTGCGAAAAGATACTTCATTATATACGAAAGAGACAGCAAATACAAGCGTCAAAATGCGTATCTGGGGAGCGCGCACCGACCCGCCGGTCCGGCGGCATCCAACAATAAAAATGAATGCGCCATCGATTTTTTCTATGACCGTCCGGGACAATAAGGATTGACACAAAGCGGCGGGATGATAGAATAAAAAACAGAGATCTGTCCGTATCGGACAGCGCAACGGAAAAACACACCGTATGAAAGGAGAAATTTTATGAACGATCTGAGCCGCAGAGACTTTATCAAGGGACTGGCCGCGGGCGCGGTCAGTCTCGGCGCGCTTGGGCTCGGCAGCACGGCCGCCTTCGCGGAGGCGGGCGAGAAAAAGCTGTTCGTCCCGGGCAGTTACAGCAGCGTGCAGTCCACGGACTTCGCCACCATCCGGGTGGACTGCGAAATCGATGCGGGCGGCGTGACCGACGTGCGCTTTGAGGTGCTGGACCACACCGGCGACGACTACTTCACCCTGATGCCCGACGCGGCGGAGGACTACTGCCGCCGTATCGCGGAGGCGGGCGGGACCGCGGAGGTGGACGGGATCTCCGGCGCGAGCCTGAACACCGCGGCCATCCGCAGGGGCGTCAACGAATGCCTGGCCCAGGCGCTCGGCGTGGAGACCGGCAAGGCCGTGGGAGCGGCTGTCATCAATCCCCAGGACACGAACTTCACCAACTCCATCACCGACTTCTCCAAGTCCGCGCTCTTCTCCGAATGGAAGCTCGGCAGCCGGACGATCAAGCACCGCATGGTCAAGTCCGCCGCGCTGCACATGGACTTCGTGCGCGGCAATCCCGACGAGTACATCAACTGGTATAAGCGCATGGCCGAGGGTGGCGCGGATCTGATCTGGGTCGAGAACTTCGCCGACGTCTGGTACATGACGAGCGGCGGCCCCTTTAAAAAGCCCATCGACAGCTATGACGTGAAGGGCCTGCTGGACACGCTGCACGGCTACGGCTGCACGGTCGGCTTCCAGCTTGACACCATGGGCGCTCCGATCGGCCCGATGGTCTATACCGAGCCCTTCCTCGGCAACTACGACACCGAGACGATCAAGACCTGGATCCAGGACATCGTCGGCATCGGCAAGATGCTCCAGGACAAGGGCTTTGACGGCTTTGAGCTGAACTTCGCCGCCAACAACCTCGGCCAGTCCTTCTTCTCGCGCTTCCGCAACAACCGCACCGACGAGTACGGCCCGCAGAGTCTGGAAAACCGCACGCGCTTCGCCTGCGAGGTCATCCGCGGCCTGCGTGAGGCCTGCGGCGAGGACTTCATCGTCCAGGTGCTCATCAACGGCGTGGAGGAGAACGACACTGATCTGGGTCAGAACGACGGCATGAACACGGTCGAGGAGGTCCAGGCGATCGCCAGGATCCTGGAGCAGGCCGGCGCGAGCAGTCTGCATGTCCGCCTCGGCCCCGGCACCGAGCACATCGCGCAGTTCGCGGGCGACCTGTATTTCGTCAACCGCGGCTTCGAGGGCTACAACGCGGCCGGCAAGCGCCTGGACTTCGACCGGCATTTCCAGGGCCTCGCGCGCGGCAACAACTCCGGCGTCGGCATCAACCTGGACATCGCCGCGAAGATCAAGGAGGCGGTCAGCATCCCCGTCGGCTGCGCGACCTACAACGATCCCGCGCTGGCGCCCGACCTCTTCAACGCCGCGATCGAGGAGGGCAAGGTCGACTTCCTGATGATGAACCGTCCGCTCTGCGTGGACCCGCAATACATCAACAAGCTGCGTGAGGGCCGCCTCGACGAGATCGCGCCCTGCACCCGCTGCCTGCACTGCTTCTTTGATACCCCCTTCGACGGCTGCAACGTGGAGCACTGCCGCGTGAATGCCTCCGATTTCCGCGGCTACAGCGAGTCCATGCCCGAGGGCTTCGACCCGCTGCCGGCCGAGACGCCGAAGAGGATCATGGTCATCGGCGGCGGCCCGGGCGGCATGGAGGCGGCGCGCATCGCCGCGCAGCGCGGCCACAGCGTAAAGCTCTTTGAAAAGGGCGCGAGCCTGGGCGGCATGCTCGGCTTTGCCGAGGCCGTCAAGGGCCCGCATGAGAACCTGGGCCGTCTGCGGAAATACCTGGCCCGCCAGTGCGAGCTCGCCGGCGTGGAAGTGGTGCTGAACACCGAGGTCACGAAGGAACTCATCGAGAGCGAGGCGCCCGACGCGGTGGTCCTGGCCGCAGGCGGCAGACGCGCGACGCTGGGCTTCCCCTCCGTCGGCGCGACGCGGGTCATGCCCGTGGACGACGTGCTGGGCGGCAATGTCGGCGAGAACGTCGTGATCCTGGGCTGCGGCGCGCAGGCGGTGGACACCGCCATGTTCCTGCTGAGCCAGGGCAAGAAGGTCACGCTCGTCGCGGCCGAGGGCAAGGATCACTTCGAGTACGGCCACTCCGTCAACATGAAGGATTACGTCGGCACCACATTCTACGCCGTCGGCGGCCGCTTCTTCCCGAATGCGACGGTGACGGGCGTCGGCGACGGCTTCCTGTCCTTCACCGCCGAGTCCGGGCTGGAGTATCAGTATCCCTGCGACACGGTGATCGAGGCGCTGGACATGCTGCCCGACACCAAGCTGATCGAGGGACTTGAAAACGCCGTTGCGGTCGGCGACTGCGAGAGACCGTTCAATATCGCCTATGCGATCGCGACCGGCAACATGGCTGCCCGCAAGATCTGATCCTTCCCGCATTTCCGTTCGAGTGCGCCGGCGAAAGCCGGCGCACCTTTTCTGCTTCGATCCGCCCGATGAAAAAGACGATTTACAATTTTGTGTGAAATGTGGTAGACTAACGACAGAAACGACAGAAAGGGAGAGCGACATGGATCAGATGTACGACGTTATCGTGATCGGCGGCGGCGCGGCCGCCTGCGCCGCGGCGCTGACACTGCGCAACCGCGGCAAAAGCGCGCTCGTCGTTGCCAACAGACCCGAGACGAGCAGTCTCTGGAAAGCCGAGCAGATCACAAATTACCCGGGCCTGCCCGCCATGAGCGGGGAGGAGATGAGCTTGCTCTTCCGCCGTCAGATCGAGGAGAGCGGCGCGGTGCTCGTCACCGGGCGGGCGCTCTCGGTGCTGCCGATGGGGGACAGCTTCGGCGTGGCCGTCGGCAGCGATTACTACATGGGCCGCAGCGTCATCCTCGCGGCCGGTATTACCCGGGAAAAGCTCTACCCGGGCGAGAGCGAGTTCCTGGGCCGCGGCGTGAGCTACTGCGCTACCTGCGACGGGATGCTCTACCGGGGCAAGACCGTGGCTGTGATCGGCACGGGCGGGGAGGCAAAGGAGGATGCGGATTTTCTCGAGAGCATCGGCTGTACGGTGCTGCGCTTTTTCCGGAACGGGAAGTTCGAGGTGAAGGGCGGCCTGAAGGCGGATACGCTCGTCTTTGCCGGTGAGGAGCATAAGGTGGACGGGGTCTTCATCATCAAGGACACCGTCTCGGTGACGAAGCTGGTGCCCGGGCTGGAGTACGAGCAGGGCGGCGTCGCCGTGGACCGGCAGATGCGCACGAACGTGCCCGGCGTTTTCGCCGCGGGCGACTGCACCGGCAAGCCCTTCCAGCTCGCCAAGGCCGCGGGCGAGGGCAACGTCGCGGCGCTGTCCGCCTGCGACTATCTGGCGAAGCTGGAATAATGAGCTCCCCGGGAAGTCTATCGACTAAATCCCCGCGCTGTTGACACCGCGCGGGGATTTGATTTATAATTCTAAAGTTAATACGCTTCTTGGAGAGAAACGGCCATGCTGTTTTCCAGTACCATATTTCTGTTCATCTTTCTGCCCTGCGTGCTGCTCGTGTACTACGGGCTGCTGCGCTCCGTGCGGGCGCGGAACGTCCTGCTGCTGATCGCGAGCCTGCTGTTTTACGCCTGGGGCGAGCCGGTATACGTCTTCCTGATGCTGCTGTCCATCGCGGTCAACTACGCCCTCGGGCTCGCGCAGGGGACCGGGCGGCACAAAAAGCTCTGGCTCGTGCTGACGGTGCTCTTCAACCTGGGCATCCTCTTCCATTTCAAATATCTGGGCTTCGCCGCGGAGAATCTCAACGCCTTGCTCGGCACGTTCTTGACCGTGCCGCGGATCGAGCTGCCCATCGGCATCTCCTTCTTCACCTTCCAGGCCATGAGCTACGGCATCGACGTCTACCGCGGACAGACCGAGGTGCAGCGCAATCCCTTGGACCTCGGACTCTACATATCCTTTTTCCCCCAGCTCATCGCCGGCCCCATCGTGCGCTACAACAGCATCGCCGCGCAGATCCGCGAGCGGCATGTCACACCCGAGGGCTTTCAGGAGGGCGTCTGCCGCTTCATCCGCGGCCTCGGGAAAAAGATCATCCTCGCCAACAACCTCGCTCTCGCGGGGGAGACGGGCTTTCGTCTCGCCGCGGGCGGGGAGATCTCCTCGGCCATGGCCTGGCTCGGAGCTGTGGCCTATACCCTGCAGCTCTACTACGATTTCTCCGGCTATTCGGACATGGCCATCGGCCTCGGCGCGATGTTCGGCTTCCGCTTTGAGGAAAACTTCAACTATCCCTATATCGCGCGTTCCTTCACGGAGTTCTGGAACCGCTGGCACATTTCGCTCGGCCGCTGGTTCCGGGACTATGTGTATTTCCCGATGGGCGGCTCGCGCGTCTCGAAGCCGAAGCTGCTGCGCAACCTCCTCGTGGTCTGGCTGCTCACCGGCATCTGGCACGGCGCGGCCTGGCACTACATCGCCTGGGGCGTGCTCTTCGGCATCCTTCTTTCTGCCGAGAAGCTCTCGGGCTTCCCGCGCAGCTGCAAATCGCGTCCCGTGCTGTGGCTCTACACGGCTGTGACGCTGCTGGTCGTGCTCGGAAGCATGGTGGTCTTCGGCGCGTGGAACATCCCCGCCGCGCTCGTGCAGCTCAAGGCCATGCTGCTGCTGAGCGCGGCGCCGGACCCTGTCGCCGCCTTCCACTGGAACGAGACGCGCTGGGTGCTGCTGCTCGCGGCGATCTTCGCGACGCCGCTCTGGCCCCGGGCGGAGGAAAAGCTGCCGCGCGGCACGGCGGGATCGCTTATCCGCGCGGCGGTCTACACGCTGGTGCTGCTCGTCTCCGTGTCCTATCTCGCCATGGGGGCGCACAACCCCTTTATCTATTTCAATTTCTGAGGGGGCGCTGCGATGAAACGATTCTTTTCGATCCGAAATCTCTGCACGCTCCTCTTCCTGCTGGCGCTGGCGTTTTTCCTCGCCGTCGGGCTCTGGCCTTTCGGCAGCACGGCGCTGCGCGGCGCGCGGATGCTCGCGGAGGGAGGCGCTCTCGATACGAAGAGCCTCGAGAGCTACTTCAACGACCGCCTGAGCGAGCATCTGCACCCCTTTATTACGCTTAACGGAGGCGTGGAGCGCGTCTTCGGCAAGCGCGCCGTGAACGAGCGTTACCGCCTCGACAACGGCAAGCTGACCTACGTCATCCCGGAGCTCGATATGAATAAGATCGCAGCCCGGACCGTGGACTTCGCCCATTACGTGGAGGAGCGGGGGATCCCCTTCGTCTACGTGAACGCGCTGTTCTATCTCGATGAGGACGACAAGCAGCTCCCGCCGAGTATCGAGGACTACGGCAACGAGAACGCCGACCGCTTCCTCGCGCTGCTCAACGAGGCGGGGCTTCGGACTCTCGACCTGCGCGAGCGGGAGAAGGCGGCGGGCGTCGACCACTACAGCAATTTCTTCAACACTGACCACCACTGGACGCCCGAGATGGGCTTCTGGGCCTTCACGGAGATCCAGGCGTATCTCAGCGGACTTGACCCCTCCTGGACGGCGGAGCCGGAGATAAGCGACTTCAACAGCTACGGCGTCGAGGTGCGGGAAAACTGCTTCCTCGGCAGCAACGGCCGCCGCGTTGGCGTCTGGTACGCGGGGAAGGACGACTTCAGCGTCATCACCCCGAACTTCGACACCGCGCTCGAGGTCTGGTCCTCCCGGGACGGCTGCGCGCGCCGGGGGACGCTCGCCGACTGCCTGTTCTATCCGGAGCTCTTCGACGCCGACCCCTACGAGGCCAGCCTGTACGACTTCTACTGCGGCGGCGACGAGTGGATGGATATCCGCAATCTGGCGGCGGAAAAGGGGCTGACGTATTGCGGAAACGGCAAGCGGATCCTTCTGGTCAAGGATTCCGCGAGCCTGGTCGTGATCCCCTGGCTCTCGCTCGCCTGCGGGGAGATCCGCACTTACGATCTGCGCTTTGAGGACGAACGGCTGCCGGACCTGATCGCCTCCTGGCAGCCGGATCTGGTGATGGTCCTGTACAATCCCGGCGCGCTCGAGGACAACAACTGGAACATGTTCCAATTTTTGCGTTGACAAATCCCCGCAGGGCGTTGTATAATTCCTGCGTTATCGCCGTGATGGGCAGGAGTACGCAGAGTGCGGATGCACAGAGAGGGAGCGGGCGGTGTGAGCTCCCGTGAAGCGCTGCGGAAGGTCGTCCCGGAGCGAGCGGGGTGAACGGAGTAGTCCCGCCGCATCGCCTGCGTTAAAGGCGCAAGAGTGCCGCCGCAAGGCGGAATTCAGGTGGTACCGCGGTATGTTATTTATCGCCCTGAGACGGAAACGTCTCAGGGCGTTTCCTATTTGAGACAGGAGGGAAGAACATGAAAGAGCTTCCGAAAGTGTACGAGCCGCGGGCCGTGGAAAAAAAGATCTACGACTTCTGGGAAAAGGGCGGCTGGTTCAGAGGCGTGATCGACCCGGAGAAGGAGCCCTTCTCCATCGTTATGCCGCCCCCCAACGTCACGGGCCAGCTCCATATGGGCCACGCGCTGGACGCGACGCTGCAGGACATCCTGACCCGCTACAAGCGCATGCAGGGCTATGCGGCACTGTGGCTGCCCGGCCAGGACCACGCCGGCATCGCCACGCAGATCCGCGTCGAGCAGGAGCTGCGCGAGAAGGAGGGCCTGAGCCGCTATGACCTGGGCCGCGAGAAATTCCTCGAGCGCGTCTGGGACTGGAAAAACCAGTACGGCAACCGCATCATCGAGCAGCAGAAGAGCATGGGCGTCTCCTGCGACTGGGAACGCAACCGCTTTACGATGGACGAGGTCTGCGCCAAGGCCGTGCGCGAGACCTTCTGCGACCTGTATGAGAAGGGCCTGATCTACAAGGGCAGCCGCATCATCAACTGGTGCCCGCACTGCCGCACCGCTCTGAGCGACGCGGAGGTGGAGTATAAAGACATCCCGGGCAGCTTCTGGTATATCCGCTACCCGATCGAGGATTCCGACGAGGTCCTGACCATCGCCACCACGCGGCCCGAGACCATGCTGGGCGATACGGGCGTGGCCGTCAATCCCGCGGACGAACGTTACACCCACCT
>JAFXTM010000114.1 GCA_017535865.1 Oscillospiraceae bacterium | reverse complement strand
CGTCAACCCCGTCTATCTCGGCAAGATTAAGCGCGGCTATGTCAAGGAGACCAAGCGTCTGGACGAGCGGGGCAATGTGGTGTCCAGCTACCGGCACTGCAAGGACGTGGAGGACTACGATCTGTACGAGGGCCGCCACCCCGCGCTGATCGACGACGTGCTCTTTGAGAAGGCGCAGAAGATCCGCAAGGAAAACTACGTGGGGCCGAAGGTGAAAAAGCAGTACGAGCTTGTCAACCCCTTTGCCGGGGTGATGGTCTGCGCCGAGTGCGGGAAGCCCATCGGCCGTAAGGTGTCCTCGAAGAACCACCCCAACCCGCCCCGCGTGGCCTGCACCAATCCGCACCACTGTCACAACCGCTCCGCGAGCTTCGCGCTGGTGGAAACGGAGATTCTGAACGCGCTGCGCAGCTGGCTGGACGGCTACAGGATCAAGCTGGATACCGTGGGCTTTGCGGAGGATATTGCGGACTGTCGGCGGCAGCTGGAACGGATCGCAGCGGAGCGAGAGAAGCTGAATGCGCAGCTTGACCGGGCCTATACGCTGGTGGAGCAGGGAGTCTACAGTCTGGAGGTCTTCGGGGAACGGCGCGACAAGCTGACCCGCGAGCTCAATGAGCTGCAGGAGCAGCAGGACGCCGCCGAGCAGAGTATCGCGCAGTTTGAAGCCGACGAGAGCAGCCAGCAGGAGATCATTCCGCAGACGGAGACGCTTCTGGCCAGCTACGACGAGTTGACCGTACAGGAGCGCAACGAGCTCTTGAAGACCATCCTTTACAAGATCGAATACTACCGGGGAGAGGACGGGATCGTGTCGATTGACCTGTATCCGAGGCTCCCCAAGGTGTAGCCATCATGCGGTGACGCATGTGTTTGTCAACGACCCGACGCGCGGTTACGCCATCTCCATCCAGGATATGCTCGCCGACGCGGAGATCGCGGAGCGGGCTGCCTGAAGACAGGGCGCCGCAGCGGATTCACGGCGGGGCGGGGCCCGCCCCGCCGGGGGCGGCTGTACATAGAGGCTCCGGAAACGCTTATTGAAGGGGAGCGCAAGTTCTTTCGTCAAAAAAATACCGGCCTCGGTTTACATTGACATACCCGGCGTTTTTGGGGTATAATAACCTGATTTCCTATGCGGCAAACATTGAGGCATGCTATGAAAAAACAAAGCCTGCGGGGCTTGGCCCTCGCGCTGGCGCTGCTGCTGAGCGTCTCTGTTCTGCAGTTTCAGCCGGGAAGCGCCGCCGCCGAGGAGACGGCGGGTCTGCGCATCTCCGAGCTGATGTATAAGAATAAAGCGAGCCTGCGGGACGAGGACGGGGATTTCTCCGACTGGATCGAGCTTGAAAACGCCTCCGGCGCCGCGCTGGACCTGACGGGCTGGCGCCTGAGCGACCGTGCCGGCAAGGATGGCTGGGCGCTGCCGGCGATCACCCTCGAGAGCGGCGCGTTTCTGCTCGTCTACGCGGACGGCAAGGACCGGGCTGAGGGCGAAGCGCACACCGATTTTTCCCTTTCTGAGGGCGAGACGCTCTTCCTGCGCCGTCCCGACGGGGAGATCGCCGAGCGCGTGCTCTGCAGCGGCGAGGCGGACTATTCTCTCGTGCGCGGCGATGACGGGAGCTTTTTTGAGAGCGCCTGGCCAACGCCCGGCCTCCCCAATACCGCCGCGGCCTATGAGCTCTGGCAGGAGAGCCAGGCGCTGCCCGCGGGGCCGCTGGTGATCGCCGAGGTCGCGACCTTTGAGACCCGGGCGCGCTTTGACGCCTATTACGGCAACTGCGACTGGGTAGAGATCCGGAACATCTCCGACAAGACGGTGAACCTGAGCGGCTGGAAGCTCTCAGACAAGGAGAGCGAGCGCGGTCTCTGGACCTTTCCTGCCCGCAAGCTTGAGCCGGGCAAGCGGCTGCTGATCCGCTGCAGCGAGATCCCGGCCTACCACGGAGACAAGAGCGTCCTCTGCACCGGTTTCTCGCTCGATTCCAAATCGGAGCAGCTCTATCTGACCGATCCCAAGGGGAATTTGATCGACTACGCCGCGCTGCGCGGCATCCCCTATAACGTCAGTTATGGCCGGCTCGACGACCGCCCCGGCTGGTTCTTCTTTGACGAGCGGACGCCCGGAAAAGCGAACGCGGAGGGCTGCCGCCGCATCTCCGACGCGCCGGTGAGCCTCGGGGCGGACGGCGTGTTCGAGGGCGTCGAGAGCGTGACGGTCGAGCTGCAGGCCGCGGGTAAGATCTTTTATACGACGGACGGCTCCCTGCCCACTGCGGACAGCCTGCCGTACACGGAGCCTCTCGTGATCCTGCAGACCACGGTACTGCGCGCGATCGCCGTGGAAGACGGGGCGGTCCCCAGCGCGGCGCTGAACCTGAGCTTCTTTATGAACGAGGGGCACAGCCTGCCGGTGATCAGCCTGGTGACGGACGACCCCCACGATTTCCGCGTGATGTACACCAACGTCATGAAGGACCGGAAAGAGCGCGGCGCGCTCGCCTTCTACGAGGAGGGCGGCAGCTTCCGGATCCCCTGTGAAATCAAGCTCAACGGCGAGACCAGTCTGATCCTGCCGAAAAAGAACCTGAGTGTGCGTTTCCGCGACGCCTACGGGGCGGGGACGCTCGAGTATGACTGCTTCGGCGGCGGCGTGACCAGCTTTACGAACCTGCTGCTGCGCAGCGGGCAGGACTATCAGGGCAGCCTGATCCGCAACGAGCTCGTCTGCAGCATGGCCGCGAAAGCCACAGACAACGTGCTGGTCCAGCGCTTCCGCTACGGCGTGCTGTACATAAACGGGACTTACAGCGGCATCTACGCGCTGGAGGAAAAGGCGAACGAGCAGATGTTCGCCGACCACAGCGGCGTCAGCCGGGACAGCGTCACGGTGCATGAGGCCTCGGTGCGGGAATACACCGCGTTCTATCAGAATGTCATCGAGCCGCTCCTGCGCATGGACATGAGCAGCGAGGAGAACTATCGCGCCATCAGCGCGCAGCTGGATATCGACAGCCTCATCGACTGGATCATCATCGAGGGCTGGTGCGGCAACCAGGACATCCAGTCGGGCAATCTGCGCTACGGCCGCTCCACCGAGAATGACGGCCGCTGGCGGCTCATGCTCTATGATCTGGACGCCGTGTTCTCCAATTCCTCGGAGTGCTTCGACATTCTCGCGTCCTACTCCCTGGAGGGACGGCAGATCGGGCAGATCATCCGCGCACTGCTGAAGAATGAGCACTTTCGCGCCCAGCTCCTCAGGCGGGCGGCGGAGCTTTTGAGCGGCCCGCTCAGCGACGAGGCGACGCTGGCGGAGATCGATCGCCTCTGCGCGCAGCTGGAGCCGGAGGTCGCGCGCAACCACGCCTTTATCAACCGCGAGCCGGCCAAGTGGACGCGGAACGTCGGGTATCTGCGCAGCGCCATTATCGACGGGCACTGGCATGACAGCTGCGTGGACCGACTCTGCCGCTATCTCGGCGTCGGGGCGGAGGAACGCGCGCAGTATTTTGGAGAGTAGAAGACCTATGGGAGAGACCAAGCTTACCTTCAAGCGCTATGAAAAAAAATATCTCCTCTCCGCGGATGGCTATGCGCGGCTGACGGAACGTATGGCGGACTACATAGAGCCGGACGAGTACCACCGCAGCACGGTCTGCAGCATCTACTACGACCGGGATGATTATCGCCTGATCCGTCACTCCATCGACGCGCCGATTTATAAAGAGAAGCTGCGCGTGCGCAGCTACAACCCGAGCGGGCCGGACTGCCAGGCCTTCGTGGAACTCAAAAAGAAATACAAGGGCATCGTCTACAAGCGCCGGATCGCCATGACCGGGCGGCAGGCGGCGGCCTGGCTCTCCGGCGCGGCCGAGCCGCCCGAGGACAGCCAGATGGTGCGGGAGATCCAGTGGTTCCTGCACGAGAACGAGCCGCATCCCAAGGTGATGATCGCCTGCGACCGGACCTCCTGGCGCGCCCGGGAAAACCCCGAGCTGCGCATCACCTTTGACGAACATATCCGCTGGCGGGACCGGGAGCTGAGCTTCGAGGCGGGCGACGCCGGCGAGCTGCTGCTGCCGGACGGCGAAGTCCTGATGGAGCTCAAGATCCCGGGCGCGGCGCCCCTCTGGCTGGCACATCTGCTCAGCGAGCAGGCGCTCTTTCCGACCAGCTTTTCCAAATACGGCGTATGCTATAAAAACCATCTCCTGCGGGAATATCTGCAGGAGTACAGCAAGGGAGAGATGTATTGTGTTTAACTCTGTGATCGCGAGCCCCATGACGCTGACCGCCTTTCTGATCTGCGAGCTGACCGCGCTTGTGCTCGGCCTTCTCGCGGCGCTGGTCTTCACGCGGGGCGAGCATCATTCCGGGGCCTACGCCCAGACGCTCGCGCTCCTGCCGCCGGTCGTGGCGCTGGTCATTATGATGGTCAACGGCAACATCGGCGCGGGTCTCGCCGTGGCGGGCACCTTTGCGCTGGTGCGCTTCCGCAGCGCGCCCGGCTCCGCCAAGGAGATCACCGGCATCTTCTTCACCGTGGCCATCGGCCTCGCCTGCGGCATGGGCTACGTCGGCTACGCGGCGGTGTTCTTTCTGATCCTGGCAGCGGCGACGCTCGCGCTCGAACGGCTGCGCTTCGGCGAACCGGCCGGCAGCCACCGGCAGCTCAAGATCACGATCCCGGAGAACCTGAACTACGAGAGTCTGTTCGACGATCTCTTTGCCCGGTACACCCGCTCCCATGAACTCACGCGCGTGCGCACCACCAACATGGGCACGCTCTATGAACTCGTCTATGCCATCGAACTGAAAGACCCCCAAAAGACCAAGGAATTCATCGACGCCATCCGCTGCCGCAACGGGAATCTGAACATCGTCTGCGGCCGCGAGGCAGAGAGGGACGTGATGTGATGAAAAAACTTCTTTTGCTCGCCGTACTCTGCGCGCTGCTCCTGCTCAGCGCCTGCTCCTCCAACACCGCCGAACCCGCCGCGCCGACGGCGGAGCCGGATCCGACGGTCCGCATCACACTCGCCGACGGGACCGCGACGGCCAGCGGAGGCGGCGCACGCGTCGACGGGAACATCATCACCATCGCCTCCGGCGGCGAGTATGTCCTCAGCGGCACGCTGGACGACGGGCAGATCGTGATCGACACCGGGGACGAAGCGATGAACGTCTACCTGACGCTCGATGTCGCTTCCGTGACCAACAGGACCGGTGCGGCGCTCTGGGTCAAGCAGGCCAAGAACGTCCACCTGATCCTGGCGGCGGGCGCGAAAAACCTGTTCGTCTCCGGTACGGAGGCTGATCTGGCCGCCTTTGACGGCACCCAGACCGGCGCCGCGGTCTTTGCCGAGGACGACCTGACCATCGAGGGTGAGGGCGAACTGGAGGTCCGCGGCTACATCAACAACGGCATCGCCTGCAAGGACGATCTGAAGCTCAAGAGCGGCAGCGTGCAGATCCTCGCGGCAGGCAACGGCTTCCGCGGCTCCGAGTCCGTGGAGATCAAGGGCGGCGAGCTGAGCATCGTCGCCGGCAACGACGGCGTGAAGTCGAGCTCCGCCGCCAAGGAGGGCAAGGGCTATATCGAAATCAGCGGCGGCACGGTCATGGTGGAGGCGCAGGGCGACGGCATCGCGGCCGAGACCGTTCTGACGGTGAGCGGCGGCACGGTCACGGTGGAGGCGCAGGGCGACGGCGAGGGCCAGAGCAGCCACGCGCTGAAGGCCAGGACCTCCGTGGAGATCAGCGAGGGAATGCTGTCGGTCACCTCCGTGGAGGACGCGATCTCCTGCGACGGGAGCGTGCTCATCAGCGGCGGTGTGCTGAGCATCAGCACGAAGGGCGACGGCGTGCAGGCCGGTGAGAAGGGCAGCGGCGCGGGCGACATCACGATCAGCGGCGGCAAGCTCTCCATCCACGCCATGCGGCGCGGCCTGAACGCGCGCGGCAGTTTCGTCATCGACGGCGGGACCGTCCTCGCCTACATCGGCAGCACGAAGCAAACGGCCCCCGGCGGCTCGGCCGCCTGCCTGTTCACCGCTTTCCCCGGCGCCGCCGGCGAGCGGCTCCTGCTCAACGGCGAGGAACTGGTACCCGAATCCGAGCGCGCGTTCCAGATGGTCCTGTACAGCGGCACGCTCGAACACGGCGCGAGCTACCAGCTCTCCAACGGCATCAAGACCATCGGCGTGACGGTCGGCTGAACAGCATAAGAAAAGGTCCGCGGCTTTGCCGCGGACCTTTTCTTATGTGCGGATGTCAGTACAGATCCTTCCACTTGCCGTCGAGCTCGGCCGCGTCTTCGGCCGCCCGGCGCATGGCCTCCCGCTGCGCTTCTCGGCGCCGCTCGGCGCGCCTGCGCGCCTGGAGGTGCTTGCGGCGCAGACGGCGATAGCGCGTCACCAGCACGAGATAGGCCAGGAAGAGCGCCAGCAGGACCGCGAGCAGCGCGATGACCCAGCCCTTCGAGAAGACCGCCCGAAGCTGCTGCAGCATGTACTGGCCGCGGGCGAGCTCGACCGGGACGGCGTTCACGAGCTTCACGATGCCGTAATCCTTCCCGCCGACGTAGATGCGCGCCTCGCCGAGCACGGTGTCTTTTTCGATCGGCGCGCGCAGCTTCTGCTCATAGAGCGTCACGACCGTCTGCCGGTCCGTAAGATCCACGTCGTTCGGCAGAAGAAGCGACACGTCCCGGATCGCGTGGAGGATGACCTGGCCATTGTCCTGCGCGAACTCCACCGGGACCTTGGTCACGGTCTCCGAGGCGGCCAGCACGTTCTGATAAGAGAAATTGGAGAAGACCCACTCGTAGAGATGGATCGTGTCGGAAAAGTTGCGGTACTCGTTGATCTGCGCGTTCAGCAGGCCCCGGCAGCCCATCACGATGACCAGCGCGCGCACGCCTTCCTTTTCGGCGGTAGAGATGAGGCAGTAGCCGGCGGCCTGGGTAAAGCCTGTCTTGATGCCGGAGGCGTAGGGATACTCATAGCCCGCGCCGTAATGGCCGTAGGGGGTGAGGAGGGCGTTGGAATTGTACATGACGGCGCCGCCGTTGACGTCGATCGACTCGGGCTCATAGCTCGCGGTATTGGCCAGCTCCATAAACAGCGGATGCTGCATGGCCTCGCGGGTGATCAGATAGAGATCCCAGGCCGTGCTGACGTGGCCCTCGGCGGGCAGGCCGTTCGTGTTCACAAAGTGGGTCTGCGTGCAGCCGAGCTGCGCGGCGCGCTCGTTCATCTGCTCCACGAATTTATCCACGGAGCCGGCGAGATACGAGCCGATGACGTTGCAGGCCTCGTTGGCCGAGCCTACCATCGTGACGTACAGCAGTTCCCGGAAGGAGACGACGATCCCCGGCGTGATGCCGGCGGTGCTGCTGGATTCGTCCATGCCCTGGCGGCAGTCGTTCTGTGCGGTGACGCGGTCGTTGAGGCCGACGCGCCCCGCCTCCAGCGCCTCGAGCGCAAGCAGCGTGGTCATCACCTTGGTCAGGCTGGCCGGGGCGCGCACCTGATCCCGGTTGAGTTCATAGAGGATGTTTCCCGAGTCGAGGTCTACCACCAGCGCGGCCTGGCCGTCCAGCGCGGGCGCCGCGTCGGCCGCAGCCGCGGGCGTCAGGGAGGCGAACAGCAGCACCAGAGCGACGAGCAGGGGAAAAATCTTGATTTTTTTCATTTTTTGCTCCCGTTTTCTCCGGAATGTGGTATGATAGCAGGTGATCAAATATATCAGCGCTATTATATCGGTTCCGCCGGGTATTTGCAACTTAAAATTGATGAGGGCATCGGCATGAAAATACTGGTCGTTGACGATGAAAAGCTGTTGGTAAAGGGAATCAAGTTCAATCTCGAAAACGAGGGCTATACCGTGGACGCAGGCTACGACGGCGAGGATGCGGTCAGTCTGGCCCGTACGGGAAACTATGACCTCATCATCCTCGATCTGATGATGCCCCGCAAGGACGGGCTCCAGGCCTGTCAGGAGATCCGCGGTTTCTCCACCGTGCCCATCATCATGCTCACCGCGCGCGGCGAGCGTTCCGATCTGCTGCTGGGCTTCGAGTCCGGCGCGGACGACTACGTGACCAAGCCCTTCGACATCCTCGAGCTCAAGGCACGCGTGCGGGCGCTGCTGCGCCGCGCCGGGCGCAGCGCAGGCGCGGAGACGCCGGAGGCCGGCCGTCTCGAGCGCGGCCCCATCCGTCTGGACGAGGCGCGCCGTGCCGCCTGGCGCGACGGGGAGGCGGTGGAGCTGACGATGAAGGAATTCGATCTGATCCTGTTCCTGATGAAAAACCCGGGCAAAGTCTACAGCCGCGAGGCGCTGCTGGATCTGGTCTGGGGCTATGACTATCAGGGTGACACGCGCACGGTGGACGTGCATGTGCGCCGCCTGCGGGAAAAGCTGGAACCCGATCCGGCCAATCCCCGCTGCATCCTGACCAAATGGGGCGTGGGCTACTATTTTGCCGATTGAGGGAGCCGCCATGCATTCGATCCGTTTTCGCTATATGGTCTTTCTTGCGCTGCTGCTGGTGCTGCTCCTCCTGCTGCTGAACACCTATCCCGTCATCTTCAGCCGGGACGCGGTTTTCGAGGAAAAACGCAGCTCCATGAACACGCAGGCAGCGCTCCTGGCCTCCTCGCTCGCCGGTCTGGAACAGCTGAACGAGGCTGCGATCGCGGAGGTGCTGACCTTCCTTGACCTCTCCGGCTACGAGCGGGTGGCCGTCGTCGACGAGCGCGGCGCGCTGCTCTACGACAGCTCCGGTTCTCAGCTGGACATGGGAGACATCCGGCGCGCGCTGGAGGGCAGGACCGTGTTCCGCTCCCGTTTCTCTGAGGCTGCCTTTTTCAGCAGTCTCGCCATGCCGATGAGCGACCAGGGCGAGCTGGCCGGGGCCGTGTTCCTGCAGGAGCGGGATACCGAGCGCGCCGAGGGCATCTGGACCGTGCAGCGGCATCTTCGCACGCTTTCGCTCGCGATCGGCGCCGCCGCGCTGGTGATCTCGGGCCTCTTCGCGCGTCTGGTCACGCGCCGCATCGCGACGCTGGTCAGCTCCATGCGTACCGTGGCCGGCGGCGATTACCGCTATCGCCACACGATCCGCGGTCGGGATGAGATCAGCGAGCTCGGGGAGGAGCTCAACCAGCTCACCGAGCGGCTCGAGAGCAATGAGAACGAGCGCCGCCGCTTCGTGGCGGACGCCTCGCACGAGTTGAAGACCCCGCTGGCCGCCATCCGTCTGCTCTCGGACAGCATCGTGCAGAGCGAGGGGATGGACGCCGACACGATGCGGGAATTTGTGTCCGACATCGGGGAAGAGGCAAAACGACTGCAGCGCACGACCGAAAAGCTGCTCACCCTCTCGCGCTTTGACGACAAGGTGAGCTTCGTCCCCGAGCCGGTAGATCTCAAGCAGACCGCGCTGGACACGCTGACGCTGCTGAGTCCGCTCGCGCAGGAGAAGCGGGTCCGCCTGCGCTCCGAGCTTGCGGACGGCTGTGTGGTCATGGGTTCCCGCGACGACACGGGCCACATCCTGTACAACCTCATTGAGAACGCCATCAAATACAACGTCCCGGAGGGCAGCGTGACCGTGCGCCTCTCCGCCGGGGAAACACAGGTGACGCTCTGCGTGGAGGACACGGGCATCGGCATCCCGGAGGCCGACCGCCCCTATATTTTCGACCGCTTCTACCGGGTGGACAAGGCCCGGTCCCGGGAGGCCGGGGGCAGCGGTCTCGGACTCAGCATTGTGCACGACGCGGTGCTCGCCCACGGCGGCAGCATCACCGTCGGACAAAATAAACCGCAGGGAACGGTCTTTACCGTCCGATTCCCGCGGCCGACATCGGAGGAGACAGGTATATGAACAACATCGCACGGATCCAGGCCAGACTGGTCGAGAACGATCTGGACGCGCTGCTCATCTTCGACGAGAAGAACCAGCGCTTTGCCGCGGGCTTTCCCTTTACGGACGGCGCCGTCGTCGTCGGGCGGGAGAAGGCCTGGCTGCTGACCGACTCGCGCTACATCGAGGCTGCCGAAAAGGCCGCCGGAGGCTGCGCCGCGGTACAGCTCTTTGACCGGGAGCATCCGCTTATGAGTCTTATCCGCGGCGCGCTCGCCGAGGCGAAAGCCGAGAAGATCGGCGCGGAGGAGGAAGGTTTGAGTCACGCCCGCTGGGCCGCGCTGGAGAGGCAGCTCGGTCTGCGGCTGAGACCCGCCCAGGGCATCCTGCGCACGCTGCGCGCCTCGAAGACCGACGAGGAGATCCAAAGCATGATCCAGGCCCAGCGCATCAGCGAAAAAGCGCTGGAGGAGGTCCTGCCGATCATCCGGCCGGGCATGACCGAGCGCGAAGTCATGGCGGAGCTGGTCTATCACATGCTGAAAAACGGCAGCGAGGGCAACTCCTTCGACCCCATCGTGGTCACCGGCAAAAAGACCAGCATGCCCCACGGCGTTCCCGGCGACGAGGTGATCCGGGAGGGCGATTTCATCACGATGGATTTCGGTTCCCTCAAGGACGGCTACTGCTCCGACATGACCCGCACCGTGGCCGTGGGCTACGCCACCGAGGAGATGCGCAACGTCTACGACATCGTGCTGCGCGCGCAGCTTGCCGGCATTGCCGCGGCCCGCGCCGGCATCCCCGGCAAAGCGATCGACGCGGCGGCCCGCAAGGTCATCACCGACGCGGGCTACGGCCCTTATTTCGGTCATGGCTTCGGCCACTCGCTTGGCCTGGACATCCACGAGCCGCCCATCGCCGGACCGACCGGCGAGGCGCTGATGGCGGAAAACGATCTCTGCTCCGCCGAGCCCGGCATCTATCTGCCCGGGAAGTTCGGCGTGCGCATCGAGGATGTGATGATCCTGCGCGCCGACGGCGCCGAGGTCATCACAAAAGCGCCGAAGCACGAATTGATCGTGCTGTAACGCGCAGGCGCAAAACGGACGGCCTTCTCATCGGAGGCCGTCCGTTTTGTTTTTATGTGCTGCTCACTCGCGGAAGAAGAGCTGCGCGGCGTCATAGAGGGCGGTGACCCATTCGGTCTCGTTGTGGCCGATCCCGTTGATCTGGATGAAGCGCAGATTTCCGTCCGCCTTGAAAACCCCCTCCCAGGCGGCGAGATCCCGGACAGAGCTGACGATCGGGCCCATGTCGTCGAATTCTCCCTCGATGAAGTACAGCAGGGAGATCGGCAGGCCCGTGGTACCGCTGCTCTTCCAGATGGGCTCCAGATAGTTCCTGGTGACGCTCCCCCCGCCTGTCATGGCATACCACGAGACCAGATCAAGGTTCGGCGCAAGCACGCTCAGCTCCTCCATGAAAGCGCCGAAGCTCGCGCCGAGCACGCCGAAGTGCTCCCGCGCGGCGCTGAGCTGCTCGCGGCTGCCGCCTTCGGCGTAGGTGGCGAAGTGCTCGACGACGAAGGGCAGGATGACCTGCGCGAATTCCTTTTCCATCTGCGGGTAGATCTGCGCCGAGTCATGCACGCGCATGGCCTGCTCGTCCAGGTAGCCCCGGATCGAGACGACCAGCATCGGCCTGGCGAGCCCGCGCTCGATAAGGTTGTCAAGCATGCAGACGGCGTCGACCGGAGCGTCGAGCTCGGGCCACGCGTAGTTGTGGGTCTGTTCCAGCCAGAAGCGATCGTCGCAGCCTCGTGGGTGGATCAAGAACAGCACGTCGTACTGCCCGTTCTCGTCGTAGCCGTAGGGCAGGTAGACCTGCATGGTCTTGTTGACGGGCTCCTCTGCGCCGGATACAAAGTTCGGCGTGGAATAGGCGACGTCGGTGAGCAGCGTCCCCCGCTCCGCGGCAGGCTCAAAGAAGCCCGCGTCGATACGGAAGTCGCAGAGGATCGGCTTGCGCAGCGGGCGGGGCGTCGGGGTCGGCTCCGGCGTGGGCTCCGGGGTCGGAGACGGCGGCTGCGTGGGCTCCGGAGTCGGAGACGGTGCGGCGGGCTCGGAAACCGCAGGCGAAAGGGCCGGCTCCGGCAGCTGTGTCCGACGGCCCAGGACCCCGGCGCGCGCGAAGAGCAGCAGCGACAGCGCGATCAAGAGCAGTCCCAGTATGATCCTTCTCACCCATTCGTCCCTCCCCTTTTCGGATAAAAGAAGTATACCAAAAAGAAAGCGCGTGAGCAAGCGGGCTTTTTTGCGGTGCTGTACATAAATGTAGGTTTGTCAATGATGTGTGACAGAGTAAGGAAAAGAAGAAAGGGCCTGTTTAGGTGAGAGCCAGCCGAGGGGACGCATGGGGAAATCGTTGTATTTTCTGTTCCAGACAGCAAGCTGCTTCTGGAAGTCTTCAAAGG
>JAFXTM010000113.1 GCA_017535865.1 Oscillospiraceae bacterium | reverse complement strand
GAAAAGCGCCTCGTCCACGCCGACGAAGCCCGCCGCCTCGCGCACCCGCTCGTCGATCTCTTCCTTGCCGAGCCCCATGTTCTTCGGTCCGAACGCGATATCGGCGTAGTCCGTCTCATCCAAGAGCTGGTACGCCGGGTACAGGAAAACGAGCCCCACCTGCCATTTGACATTATGGCGGGACTTTTTGTCCTTGTTGATATCCTCTCCCCCGACCAGAACGCGGCCGGTGCTGGGCTGAAGCAGGGCGTTCAGATGCTGGATAAAGGTCGACTTGCCGGAGCCGGTATGGCCCAGCACGCCGATGAACTGCCCTTGCGGTATGCGCAGATCGATGTGCTCGATCGCGGTTTTTTCAAACGGAGTCCCCGCGCTGTAGACGTGGCTCAGGTCCTCCACGATGATCTCTGCCATATACTGTCTGTCCCCTTGTTGTGACGAAAGGATAGCGAAAGCCATCGAGGGTCCGATCGTTTTCGCTGTGCGGCGCTCAGGAGCGGATGGCCTGCAGGATGTTGTCGGCGCAGGCGCCGATGTCGAGCGTGCCAACGGGAAGCTCAAACCCGTTCCGGTCAAGGTCCCAGGCGAGGCGGACGGTCTCCGGCACGCTCAGGCCCTCGCGCTCCATGAGCTCCACGCGGGCGAATATCTCTGCCGGGCAGCCGTCGCCCACGATCCGGCCGTTCGACATGACGAGGAGCCGGTCGGCGCCGACGCACTCCTCCATGTGATGCGTGATGAGAACGACGGTCATCCCTTTCTCCCGGCAGAGGCGTGTCACCGTCGTGATGACCTCGGCGCGGCCCTGGGGATCGAGCATGGCGGTCGGTTCGTCCAGCACGATGACACGCGGCTGCATGGCGATCACGCCCGCGATGGCGACGCGCTGCTTCTGTCCGCCGGAGAGCAGGTGCGGCGCATGCTGCCTCAGCTCGTACATCCCGACTGTGCGCAGGGCGCTGTCCACCCGCTCGCGGATCTCCGCGGGCGGCACGCCGAGGTTCTCCGGGGCGAAAGCCACGTCCTCCTCAACGACGTTCGCGACGATCTGGTTATCCGGGTTCTGGAAGACCATGCCCACGGTGCCGCGCACCTCGAGCAGGCGGTCCTCGTCGGCGGTGTCGATGCCCGCGATCCGTACCTTCCCGGAGGTCGGCGTCAGGATAGCGTTCATGTGCTTTGCCAGCGTGGATTTGCCGGAACCGTTGTGCCCCAGCACCGCCACGAAGCTCCCCTCCTCGATTGCGAGATCGATCCCGCACAGGCTCTCCATCTCATCGTCGGGGTAGCGATAATGCACGTCTATAAACTCAACAATAGCGCTCAATGATCTGTCCTCGATCCGTTCTATGATTATGTAAACTTATTATCCCCGGCAGCGGAAGTCAGCCCCCGCCGCCTTGCGGTTCCCGAAAAACCCTTCGGGCTTTCGCTCTCCCTCCGGTTTTTCGACCGCTGCGGTGAAAGCTGACTTCCTTCCTCTGCCCCCGGCAGCGGAAGTCAGCTTTCCCACCTGCAGCTGGCGCCGCAGGGCAGGACCAGGCCGGTGTCGGTCACGGGGAGACCGAGCTCCCGGCTCTCGGAACGGCCGCCGAATTTCCGGGTGAAGACACTCTCGGTCACATAGCTGAGCACTGAGGGCGAAAGCCCCGTGGTGTAGGAATTGATCAGCACGAACAGCGGCTCCTCGGACAGTACGCCCGCGCAGAGGGACACAAAGGGCCAGAGATTCGTCTCCAGCTTCCAGACCTCGCCCCCCGGGCCGCGCCCATAAGAGGGCGGGTCCATGATGAGCGCGTCGTAGCGTCGTCCGCGGCGGATCTCCCGCTCAACGAACTTTGCGCAGTCGTCCACGATCCAGCGGATCGGGGCCTCCTGCAGGCCGGAAGAAGCGGCGTTTTCCTTGCCCCAGGCGACCATGCCCTTCGCCGCGTCCACATGGCAGACCTGAGCGCCGGCCTTTGCGCAGGCGAGCGTCGCCGCGCCGGTGTAGGCAAAGAGGTTCAGCGCGCTGATCGGCCGTCCGGCCCCGCGTATCTTTTGCATCGCCCAGTCCCAGTTGGCGGCCTGCTCGGGAAAGAGACCGGTGTGTTTGAAGTTCATGGGCTTGACGTTGAAGCACAGCTCTCCGTAACGGATCGTCCAGGACGCGGGCAGCGCGCCTTTGTCCCAGCTCCCGCCGCCGCTCTCGCTGCGGCGATAGCGCCCATCGCGGTCGAACCAGTGCTCGTTGCGGCGGGGCGTATCCCAGATGGCCTGCGGGTCCGGGCGCACGAGGTAATAGTCCCCCCATCGCTCGAGCTTCTCTCCCTTCGAGCAGTCCAGCAGCTCGAAGTCTTTCCATCGGTCCGCGATCCACATAGGCTTTTTCCGCTCCGTACATAGTTATTCATGGTATTTTAACACGAAGCATCTGTGCGGTCAACGGTTTTATACGCCGCCGTCGGCGTGACCGCGAAAAACGTGCTCCCGCACGGCGGTCTCGCGCCGCGCGGAAACCCCCGGCTCACGGAGCCGGGGGTGCAGGATGAACGCTTTTTTTGTATGACTGCTGCCGTTTTCTGCTTTTTCACGTATGCCACTGACTGTTGAGAAACGCGACCCGGGCGGTCAGCCACTGCAGCAGGAAGTCCGCGGCCTCAGCCTCGGTCTGACAGTTTTTTGCCGGTTCCGAGAGCTCCGTCTCGAAGCTCTCCCGGTGCCGGATGTTGTCCCATCTGGCATAGTTCTCTTCAAACTCGTCCCGCAGCCGGGCGCTGTCCGACGCGATCATCTCAAAGCAGCGCTCAAAAACGCCGTCCTCATAAGCCCGCGTCCAGGTCTCCCGGACGAGCGCCTGATACCAGTCCTCATGGGCGAGCACAACGAGCCAGGGATTGATCGTGTCGTACGCTCCGCCGCCGTTCTTGCCGCCGTTGACGTCGGGGACGATATTGCACGCGTAAAAGCCGATACCGTCCAGGCAGCGGTCCTTGTTCCCCATGGCGGAATCGAAGTCCCAGGGTGCCTCGAAGCGAAGCTTTCTGCTGCCGCCCGGACCGAAATCCACATCCATGTAAAAGCTGGACCAGTAGATATCCGCATCGCAGGTCAGCTCGCTGATGATGTAGATATCCGCCAGCGACCGGAGGTCCACGACCTGTTCCACCGCCTGCCGGGGTGTCAGCGCATCCGTCTCATGGATGTCCCCGTATGCCTCATCGAACACAAAAGCCCTGCCGTTGCAGGCCGCCTCGTACATGATCCGATACGTCTTGTTGACAAAGTTCTCGATGAAATCATGCTGCTCCCGGGAGTAGACCGCACTTTTGATGCTGATGCCGACGGGCTGCTTGGCGTCGAATCTCGTCGTGGGGAGAGCCCGCATCGTCTTCTCGCTCTGCGGATCGCCGGTATATACCCGCAGCGGCGCGTTGCCCGCGAAATCGAGCGGGAAACGGTGCAGCGCGTCCTCGTCAGTATAATAGCCGTCGTACTCGAGGAAATATCCGATGTCGGTCCCGGTATAGCCTTTCTCCGGCTCCGTGATGCGGACACGGCAGGAGCTGACCTGCTGCATGTCGGCCAGCAGATACAAGCCCAGATATTCGCCGTTCAGCTCGACCCGGACGAAGTCCGCGTCGGCCGCATACAGGCCGTCCGGGCCCAGGATCTCGCGGCTGACATAGAGAGCGGCCTTGTTCCGGAGCATGGAGGCGTCCTTGTATTCCGCGAGAAGCAGCCAGTTTTTCTGCGCGGCTCCCCCGTTGAGGCCCAGCAGGCTCTGCTTTTCGTCAAACCTGATCCGAAGCGGTTTCTTCGGATATGTCGTCGTCCAGTTCCCGCGCACCTTTACCTGTGCGTCACAGGGGGCGAGAAGGGGTTCGCCCTCCCCGCTCTCCAGCGATATCGTGCACGTTTCGTAGTACGGGGCGGGCGGCATCACGTAGCCCGGCGTCCAGGAGGCGATCGCCGTGGCGACGTGCGGCGCGACGGGTTCGGTAAAAAAGTCCGTCACGTCGGCGTCCCGGCGCACCGTCTCGATAATCAGGACCGGCAGCGTCGCCTGCTCCGCCGTTTCGCCGCTCGCCGGGACCGGGCTGCCGAAAGCGCCGAACAAAAGGACAAGCGCCAGCGCCGCCGCGAGGATCCTTGATGCGTTTTTCATGTCTTCCCCTCCCGTCGGGACCAGGATGCGTCCGGGGTGCTTTTTCTGCGATCCGCAGTTCATTCCCGGCTTGACCGTTCTTTCTCTCTTTATTCGGCTACACCATACCACAGTTTTATTGAATGCGCAACGGCAGAACCGTGTACCCGGCTTGTCAGTCCAAGGCAGATACAGTATAATATCTTTCAGCAACAGCAGGAAAGGAAGCGGTCCCATGGAGCAGAAAGGAACAGACTGCATGAGGGAGTGGAGCGGGAAAGACATCCGTATCCTCGAGCGGACGGCATCGTCTTCGGAGGAGATCCCCGCGGCATTTCGCGTTTCTTCGGCGGCCCCGGTCCGCCGTTTTCACCAGAGGATGCCCGGCTATGCCGAGACGCCCCTACTCGCCTTTCCCGCGCTGGCACGGCAGCTCAAGGTCAGGGGCGTCTATGCCAAGGATGAATCCAAGCGTTTCTCCCTGAACGCGTTCAAGGGCCTCGTCGGAAGCTATGCCATGTTCCGCATCCTGTGCGAAAAGCTCTCGCTGGATCCCTCCGAAACAACGCTGCACGATCTCACGAGCGGCGAAATCCGCGAGCGGATCCGGAAGTTCGAGTTTGTGACCTGCACCGACGGCAATCACGGACGCGGCGTCTCCTGGGCAGCCGGTCTCTTCGGCTGCCGCGCGCATATCTACATGCCCGCCGGTACCCGGGAGGTCCGGGCGGAAGCGATCCGCCGGGTCGGCCCGGCCGAGGTCGTCGTGACCGAGCTCAGCTATGACGATACCGTGCGGCTCGCGAAGGAAACGAGCGAGCGGAACGGGTGGATCCTGATCCAGGATACCTCCTGGGACGGATACGAGAAGATCCCTGCCTGGATCATCCAGGGTTATCTCACCCTGGCCATGGAGACGACCGAACAGTTGAAGCGGCGCTCGGTCCGGCCGACGCATGTGTTCCTGCAGGCCGGGGTCGGCGCGATGGCCGGAGGCGTGCTGGCTTGTTTCGCCGACTATTATGGGGAAAAGCGGCCCGTCGCCGTCATCGTGGAGCCAGACGCCGCCAACTGCATATATGCGTCGGCAAAAGCCGGGGACGGCAAAGCGCACTCTGTGGAAGGGATCGCCGCGACCATGATGGCGGGGCTGAACTGCGGGACGCCCTGTTCGATCACCTGGCCGATCCTGCGGGATCACGCGGATTACTACGTCTCCTGCGCGGATCCTGTCGCCGCGCTGGGGATGCGCGCTTATGCCGCGGGGCTTGACGGCGACCCCGCGCTTGTTTCCGGGGAATCCGGCGCCGCCACATTCGGAGCCGCCGTGTGCATTCTGACCGACGCGCGTCTCGCCGACGCCCGCTCAGCCATGAAGCTGAGCTCCGATTCCGTTCTTCTTTTCATCAGTACGGAAGGCGATACCGACCCGGATAATTACCGGAAGATCGTGGGCTGCGCAAAAGAGACGAACATCATGTGATGTCCGTCTCACACGGCAGCCAAACCCTGTGCGCCATATTGGGGCGCGCATGAGAGAGCGCGAGAGGGAATCGGGTATTCCCTCTCGCGTTCGATTTCAGTAAAATGGGAGGCTTTTCCGAAAGACCCGTTTTTGCTTTTCAGGCTGTCGGCACTTGGTCGACAGCCTGAAAGAAACACGCTCTTTATTCCATGTCTTTCGCTTCAAACGGCTTGTTCCACGAGCCGATCTCGATCAGATTTCCCTCGGGATCCGCTATATAACAGGTCCTCTGTCCCCAAGGTTCCAGTTCCGGAGCCAGCACCGGTACCGCTCCCTTTTCCACGGCACGGCGGAATGCGGCGTCCACCTCGTCAAAGGTATCCACATAGAGCGTGATCTCAAAATGTCCGTTGAGCCCCTGTATGTAATCGTATCGGCGGCCTGTCATCCGCTCAAAGTCTTTCCTGCCGTACAGCAGGAAAAGCGTACCGTCTTTTATGAGATACACATTTCCGGCATCTTCCGCCTCTTTGATTTCGAATCCGAGCACATCCCGGTAAAAGCGGATCATCTTTGCCATATCGTTTACAAACAAGCCAAAACCGTCTAATCTCATCCGCAGCCTCCAAAAACCGATTTATTTGATTGCTTTCAGTGTATACGTAGCGCCCCAGTTTTTCAATACTTCGACACAGGCAAAGCCCGCCTCGGTCAGCGCTTCTTTTTCATGTTCCACGGTCAGCGGCGTATCGAAGTGATAAAAGTCTTCTTCAGTAATATTCTGTTCTTTTTTAAGTCGAAGCAACTCCGCAAAATAAAATCTCTCTTCTTCCTCAGACGCTGCGAAATAATCTGTCAGAATGAAGCAGCCTCCGGGCTTCAGCGCTTTTCGCAGCTTTTTGTACAGAAGTGTTTTTTCCTCCTTGGTGAAGTGATGAAGCGATTCAACAGACACCGCAGCATCATAGGATTCTTCGTCAAACGGCACATCAAAATACGAGCCCAAAACCAATGTCAACAGCTTATCGGGAAACTTGCTGCGAAGCTTTTCCAGCATGCCCGGCGCAAGGTCAACTCCTGTAATCTCTGCTGAGGGTACCATCTCAAAATAATAACCAAGCTCCAGACCTGTACCGCAGCCTAAATCAAGAAGACGCGTACCGTTGACTTGAGGCAGGCAGCTCGCGGTAAATGGGTAGAATTCCTGTGCGGAATCAATACAGGTCAGCTGATGCTCTTCGTATCCGCATAATCGAGCATCAAAGAATTCTCCCATTTTTTCAAGCATCTTACATCACCTCCGCAGATCGCGATTCGTTGAATGGATCATACCACACGCCGACTATGAAAACAAGAAAACCTCCCTTGTCTTTGACAGACAAAAGAGGTTTTTTTGATTTCCATGTATTCCAAAAGGTACAAAGCCAAGCTAAGTACGCCTAAAAGAACACCAATGGAATGAGACAGATCGCAGTTTGTTATGCCGTCTTATTCTTCCGATCTGTCTTCCCCTTTCACCGACATCAATGCATAAGCAGCGAGAGTAAAACCATCGGATATAGTGCCGTCTTTTATTCTATTCTCCAGTTCTTCTCTTGACAATATCAGCACTTCCTTTATGCCTTCATATCCGGATTTCAATTCTGTACGGTCAACACTGCAGCAAACGACGGCCACCCTGCTGCCGATGAGTCCGCTGTCTGGCTCAACAAAGCCGATTATCCGTATATTTCCCGCCGATGCGCCGAGTTCCTCGCGCAGCTCCTTTTCTGCATTCTCCAGAGCGGTGAGGTCGGTCTCGCCGAAGCCTCGCGGAAACGCGATCTGGTCGCTGCGCAGTGAGTGGCGATACTGCTTGATAAGGACAAATTTCTCTCCGCATTTTGTAATCGCAACAACCGCACTTTTGGGTACGGTGGGAAGGAGTCTCTCGTAGGCAAACAGGTTTTTCCCTGCGTCCATGACCAGATCCACGACCATCATGGAAAAAGGGCTTTTGTACTGGACACCTATGGCGCGGCCGGTTCTGTTCATAAAGGACAGCACCGTATTTCGATCAAGGCAAATCATCAGCTGATCGCTCTGGGAGAACATCTCAGGGCGTTCCTCCCGGAGTTTCATGTAGTCCAACCATGGCGAAGATTCAAAATACGATTCGTCAAACAGTGTTTGTTCTTTCATGGGAGTTCCCTATCCTCCTGAAATCCCAGTTCTTTGAATTTGCCGATCAGCGCCGAATAGGCCGTACTGCCTGTCCCGTGGCTGATTCCTTCAAACAGCCTCAACTCTGTCACCAACAGGTTGTCTCTGTCGTGAGAAAGCACATCACAGCAGGAATAGTCCACAAACAATCTGGATTTCCGGTTCAGCGTTTTTTCTGCTTCCCGTACGGGGGTCAGAATCCGATATCGAATCCTGCCGCGTTGGTAAACGGTAATCAGTTTGATGCCTTCAAAATGATAGATGATGGAGATAGCCGCCGGTCTTTCCGCCCATGCTTTCTCGGGCAACAGCTTCTCTGCGGCGGAAAGAAACAGCAGGAACCGGTCCCAGACCCTTTTTGTATCGTAAAAATCCAACTGGTTCAGGCTGGACCGCTTCCTGCCCTCGGAGACAATGCGCATATATCCGCGCCATTCCCGCATGTCTCTCAACCCGACGATCTCGCCCAAGGAAAATGATTGGCATTGGGGAAGCCGGATGCTGTCAGTCAGGAATGCCGTGGAAAATTCGGACACAGAAAACAGCAGCTCATCCACATCGATTTCCCGGAGATGCCGGATGTGAACCATAGAGCTGAACATTTTGGGTGTCAGCGGTGAATCGGAAGGCAGCAGAGGCCGGACCCCCAGAGCCAGCGGAAGATTAATCGTGTAAAAAAAGTCAACGGTCTGCTTGAGTTCCTTTACAAAAGGGTTCTTCCTTAAATCCAGAATCCCGCTGTCCACGGTAGTCTTTTCCGCATCGATCAGGAAGCTTTTATAGAACTGCTCTCTTGTGTAGTTCTCCTGCTCTCCCGCCTTCCCGGCCTTGTCTCTGCAGCGGATCACATCCATCTGCACCTGCTGCCAAGTCCTGACAAAGCTGGTGTGATTTCGTTTCCTGTCGCTCGCGTCTCTTTTGGGGATACGAAAGACGGTTTCCAGCGCGTCCAGTCCGTAGAGATCGTCCGCCATCAGCAGGCAAAAGTTTCCGAACGCGTAGGAGAGCAGATCTGTCTCATAGGCGTTGCTCTCCTCGTTGTCCCAATCGAACTTCAGACAGCAAACCTCAGCTTCCCGGCAGGTGTTCAGCCAAAGGCGCTTGTTTCTCTCCGGAATATGAAAACACGATGGGAAATCCACAGGGCTTTTTTCCTTATATAGATACACTAAGACCGCGCTGCTTTTCAGCAGGTTGAGAAACGCCGGATACTCCGCATTTTTCGGATCATACCAGTCGGAAAAAACCTTGCTGTTGAGGATAGACGCCCGGTTGACGATGATCTGCCAATTGTGGATAAGGCTCCTCAATATCTCCTGGCGCTGTCTGTGCGTGATGCGTGGAGCGATGGCCTCGCAGCGGAGCCCTTCCCGGATGAAATCCTCTGATCCGTAAAGCTCCTCCGGGACCCACTGATTATCCATCACCGTCGGATAGACGGTGTTGGGGTCGATTTGGTCGGGCGACAGAGTGTAAAAGTCAATGCGGCCATGTTCTGTATCTGTCGTAACCTTTTTACGGCTGCTGACCGTGAGCGGTGATGTCCCGTCAAACCATAAAATACTGTCGTGTACTCCCACATCCTCACTCACATCGGGAGCCCAGTGTTTCAGGCCGTGTTTAATCCTGTATTCCTGATCGACGATGGATTCCGGCCAGTGCACATCACAAAGAGCCCCTATGAATTCCTCGGTGATCCCTCCTCTTTTTTTGAAGTCGATGACCTGGCATTTGTGTATTTCCTCCTTTATTTCATCGGGGAAGCCCTCTGAGGATACAATTTCGAGAAAGACAAACACGACCTTATAGCTCGGATCCTCGCGTTTCTTTTTCAGTGCCCTGCTGATTTCTTCGACAGCAACCGGTCGATGTACCGTTGCTCTGGATATGAATGCAATAAAGGACGCACTCTTCGCGACTCTTTTCATGATGGTGGGATACCAGTCTTCACCCCCGGGAATACCGGCGCCGCCCTGATCGTACCAGATCCTGAAGCCTCTGCGGTAAAGAATATTCAAAATGCTCTCGACCGTTGTTTTGTCAACTCTCGCGTAACTGATGAACAGATAGTCCTGATCGAAGCCCTTGCAAGCCTTCACAAAGGTTCTTTCGCCGTCGCTCATTTTATCCTCCTTTTTTTGGAAAATCGTCTTCCCCGACGCCGTCGGGGCCGGCGCTGACATTTCACCGCAGGAGAAATGAGTCTATAAGAATCGTCTCCAATGGCTTTGATAATAGTTTCCTCGTACATTAACACCAATTTGCTGAACTGATAATATCACAGTTGTGCGCGCCAAACAACAAGGAAAACTGAAAGGACCTCAGGATGTTACTGGAGATACTGTTTTTATCAACAATTCTCCATGTCAACGACAGCAAAGTGGCAGCGGAGGGTGCAGGATTCGACCTGCCCTGCGGGGCAGGCCGGGTCGCGGCTCTGAGGCGCCCCCGGCGCCTCATTCACTCCCGCTCCCGTTTGATTCCTGCCCGGATAATGCAAATGCAGCCCGGCACAAGGCCGAGCTGCTTTTGCATTGTCTATCTACTACCAAACGGTGTCTAGAGAAGGGTTTTGCTACCAAAAGTACACCTTGATGCAGATTTCATATATTATGTTAACTTTATTATTGTTGACTGCCTTTGGTTTTCTTTGACGAATTCTTAATCCACAATACGTCTCCGTCTCTTGCCGTTACTCAATCAGTCGTCCAGCATCTCCCGGACCTTCTGGGCTATGGCGAGTCCCAGGTTCCGGTGGGACTCCGGAGTATAATGGACACAGTCCACAGGGGAAGCCTCGGCATAGTCTCCGGCTTTCAGGTATTCGACCCCATTTTCCTGCGCCATCTCCTGATAGCGCTCCGCCAGGCGACAGGAATCGGCATAGTATTCCGCATTGAACATGTGATCATAGTCCGGGTGCACCGGTGCAGGGGCAACGATCAGAATCTTTACGTCACCTCTGAAGATGCGCGTACCCGCGTCAGGCACAGCCTGGAGCATTCGTGCCCTACGAATGAGTCCTGCTGCACTCTTGGCCGAGAAGGCCGAATCGACCACAGTCAGGTCGTTGATCCCCAGGGAGATTATCAGCAGGTCGAGCGGACGCTGTGACAGAAGCGCATAAGCCAGCCCGCTCTGTCCGTTGCGGCAGTCCGCCCACGGAAAGTCAAAACCCGTGGTGCGGCCGTTCAGCCCGTCCTCGCTGATGTGATACCCTGTGCCCAACGCAGCGGCCATCACGCCGGGCCAGCGGACCTCCGGCGCATAGCGCTCTCCGGTGCCCGGGATGTAGCCCCAGGTGTTGGAATCGCCAAAGCAAAGTATATTCTTCTGCATATTTTTCATCTTTCCTCCCACCGCTCAGTTACCCGCTTCATCATACACCTGGTTGGTGTGCACGACTGTCGTAGGACCTTTCCTTTTCATGAGGCATGGACCTCCCATATCACAACACTATCTACTGTAACTGCCGAAGGTAAATCATATTAATTCTATCAAAATTAGCGTGCAATTATGTGTAAGTACGCCAAAAAGGTACGAAACCAAGCTAAGTGCGCCTAAAAGTACACCTTCGCCTCGACAAACCGGAATTTGCTTAAGTCCATATCAAAGAGACTTCTGCATGCAATACATGATGTGCCCTTTCGGATAATCTTCAAGCATGCCGGTTATTCTTTCATAGCCGTTCTTTTTGAAAAATCCCATATTCCAATCAAATGCTTCAATAAACATAACGTCAGCGCCGTTTTCCTTTACCTCCCGCTCCAGCTCGACAAGGAGCTGAGAGCCGATCCCTTGATTACGGTACTTTTCTTCCACCCAGAGCGCATCTATATCTGTGCCGTTCCAGCCGTCAACACCACCGACAAATCCGGCAATGATCCTTCCGTTTTCGTCCACGAGTTTTTTGCTCAGAGGGATGTATTCATGCTCGCGAGGTGCAATGGCGCTGTCATATCCGCGCAATTTGCCGGAAAGGATTTCTGCGTCCTTTTCGTCACCGCGCATGATCTCATATTCTTGGTAATTCGATGGGATATATTCCGCGGAAGAACAGTCAAGCCGTTTTGTCAAAAAATAGTGTTCATGCCCCTTCGGTGCACCCGACATCGTGTCGTTGAGCATATAACCGTGTTTCATGTAGAACGGCTTTGCCTGCCAGTCAAAGGTTCCGACCATTGCGAGATAGCAACCGTGTTCCCTTGCTTCACACTCAGCCTCCCGGATGAGTGCAGAGGCCATCCCCTGTCTGCGAAACGCTTCTTCCACCCACAGGTCATAGATCGACGCCGTCCTCAGACCGTCTACAGACAAAATGCATCCGCCGAGGAGCTTTCCGCTTTCGTCGGTGACTATATAAACAAACTCTTCTTCCTCTGCGTCCTCTTCCGGTTGTGCCATTGCGTTGAAAGCATTGTCCGCCTGTTCTTCGATAAACTCCCTATCGTCTCCTGAGCAAGGTATCATTTCGAATCTCATTTCTGTTTTCTCCATAAATCCCGATTTGTCGGGATGATTATACTATACAACGTCGGTGAAAACAAGAAAGCTCTTTTGCCCT
>JAFXTM010000112.1 GCA_017535865.1 Oscillospiraceae bacterium | reverse complement strand
GCCGCCCTTGCCGCCCGCAGATTGGGCATAGTAGTATGATCCTTTGTACACCGTCCACTCCCGGCGTCCGCCGCCGCCTCCCTGGCCGGTGCCGTCCAGGCCGTCATAACCTGCTTTGTGATCCGGTGTGCCGCCGTGGCCGTTTGGCGCGCCGTCATCTGCGGTGCCCACGGAGCCGCCGGGGGACGCATCCGTGGAAACATACTGATAGTCCAACACAGACCCGTTGCCGCCGCCTGGGCCGTAAAGGACACCGGGACGCAGCAGCGTGTTTCTGTCGCCCCAGGCGGGCACACCGTCGCTGCCGGGCCTTCCGTAAGAAGAGCCTTCGCCGGAGCGAGCCGTCCACGCGCCGTCAGGACCGGTCAGGCTGCTGTCCTCGCCGGAGCCGCCGACGGTTGCTGTGTATGCCCCGGCGGATAACCGCTGGTTCGTGATGTTCACGACCTCACCGCCATTGCCGCCGGTGTCGTCGCCATACTCTCCAGGATTCTGACTTCCCGCCATGCCGCCAGCCACCAGGCAGATGTCCACATCGCCGGGGTCAATGAGCCAGGTAAGGGTGCCGCTCTCGTAGAGGATCAGCTCCCAGTCCCCTCCCTCTGTTTTGAAGTCATAGGAGCCTTTGAAATCGAAGCTGCCCTCCGTGACCACGCCGGGCCTTGTAGAGGGTCGAATATGAAACAGCATCTCCAGGCCCCCTTAGTAGAGCAGGATGTTAGCCTTGACCGCCACGGTCGGGACGGTGGTGCATTGGAAGGTGATCGTCCCATCGCCCTGCAAAACCGGCCTAACGCCGGCAGCTTCGTAAGCCGCCTGGCTTTCCGGTGCGTAGGCCACGATGGCGGGAGAGGTAGCCAGCAAACCGTCCACATAGACCGTCTGCTGATTGTTCGCCCATCCGTTGGCAGCGAGGGTCACCTGAGTATCGTAGCCTCTGCTGTGGCTTCTGCCGCACTTCCAGATGATGCCGCCATCGTTCATCAGGGCGATCACGAACTGATACTTCGCGCCGCCGTTGTTGATGTCGTTCTGCACCAGCGCAGGGAAGCCGGAAACCGTCTGCGCGGTCTCCACATCCAGGGCCACCTGTTCGTCCACGTTTTCCTTGCTGCGGTCGATGGTGAGGATCAGGCGGGAAAAGCCGGAGCTGCCGACCGTGAAGGTCTTCGGCTCGTCCACGCGGCAGATGCGTCCGCAGGCAAGGATCTTGCCCGCCGCCAGCGTCAGGGTGGTGCCGCTCTTGGTGAGTGCACAGCCGCCGGTGATGCCGTCCGTGTTGCTGGATGCGATCATAGCCGCATCGTCGCTCGGCGTGATGTGTTTCCCCTCGAAGGTAACGGGGGTGATATAAACGCTCATGTTTTGCTCCTTTCAAGCCGCTCCGAGAGCGTGGTGATCATGTCGCCGATGGCATAGCGCTTCCGGTTGTCGCTGCGCTTGCGCTTGATGGCGGTGATCGTGCCGTCAAACACAGCGTCATGGAAACGGAAGTGGGCAGTGTCGCCTACATGCAGCTCAAAGTCGCTGTAGAATTCGATCTTGTGGGCGGATTCATTCTTGTCGAACTCTTCCTTAGTCTTTTCTTCCGGTTCGTCATCCTTGCCGATCAGGAGCGTACCCCACTCGCCGCTCGCCCGCTCTTCCGGGACTTCCTGGCTGATACTGCCGTCAGCTGCCAGATACCAGACAGTCTCGGTCACATCCATGATGGGCTTGTCATCCTCGTCCTTCTCGCCGGTGTCGTAGGGCTGAAAGACGGTGAGCTTCGCAAGAGCCGATGCGTCGAAGTCTGCCGAGATCAGCTGCGTGTGTCCGTCGTTGTCGGCAATCGTCCGCTCCCGCACTTCCTCGCGGGAGATGGTGATTTTCAGGTCGTTGTCCGCATCCGTCATGCCGATACGGACTGCGATGTTGTAGGTGGATCGTGCCCAGCGGATGTATTCCAGAAAGTTGAAAACCTTGTTTTCGTCCTGTTCCGGCTCTTCAAATGGCGTGTCATCCGTGCTGATACAGGAGAGGTAGGGCGCGGCATAGACCGCGTCCTCCTGGTCGATCCACCCGACGGTAATCTGCTCCGCGATGTAGCCGCCGATGGTGCTTTCCTCCGTCCCGGTGAAATGAAGATCCCGGTCGAATAACGTGTCGGGCGGCAGCAGCCTGACGTCGGTCTTTCCCTTGCCTGGGCTGGCCTTGTCCACCAGGTAGGTCTCGCTGTTGATGGTGAGCCATGCACCTGTCAGCTCCGGGCCGTACTCGCCCAGGAGCGTGATCCTGCCGCCGTCGCCGTTCATGCTGTCCGGCACCAGGTCGAAATCCAGCTCGTCCCGCTGGATCACGTGATAGAAGTCATCTTTTTTTCGGATGTAGCACTTCATCTTTACACGCTCCTGTAGTAGCGATAGAGTGTCAGGCTGGCAGCGCCGCCCAGCGTCTCCTCCGCGTCAATGGTCAGCACGGACATTTCGTCCACCGGTGCTCTCGGATAAGGGTCGATGCTCATGAGGACCTTGTTGTTGTACACCAGATCCTCGGTAACGCCGTTGACGATCTTGTAGACGTGGCAATCGTCGATGGCGGTGCTGATCTCCAGCGTCTCGCCCGTGTCGAAGTCCTCCAGCACATGACATTCTCCATATACCGTGCCGGAAGCGCCGACCAGCCTTACAACAGGATGCTCGGCAAAGCCGGTGTAGCGCAGCAGCCATCCGCTGGGGATATGCCCTGCGGGGTAGATCTGCCGGGACAGGTCCCCGGTGATCTCCGGGCCGTAGACCAGATCGTCATCGTAGGTGTAGTAGTATTCACCGCTGTGTTCCAGATAGGCTTTTGCATGCGGACCGCCTGTGTCGATCGCCACTTCCGTTGCAACGGGCTCATAAAGCGGCGTGAGCGCATGGAAGGAAAGGTTGGCCCTCATACCCCCTGCGCCGTCTCTCGCGCCCTTGGCGATCCTGTTGAGCTCTACACGGCAGCGATATTCCGTGTCCAGCGGCGTGTAGCAAAAGTACAAAAGCTTCGCCTGCAGGATGAAGCTGACCAGCGCCTGGTAATTGCTGTAGGCCGCATCCGAGTAGATCACATCCCCGGTGATAGGGTCTTGCGGGATCTCGTCCTCGATCCGGCGGAAGAAACCGCCGCCGAGGGAAGCATAGCTGCGCTTGGTGGTGATCCCCAGGCCCTGGACATTGACCAGGAACAGCGGAGCCGGAGCCGTCAGGTTGAAGCGCTCGCCCTTTTCATTTTCCAGGACGTATTGCGATGTGTAACCCATCAGCCAAACCTCCGATCCAGATAGTCTCCGATCATGTCCATGTCAGACTCGGAAACGCCGTAGAAGTTGAACACCGGCGCGATCATTCTGCTGTTGTCGTGGCCCTCGCGGTAGTCCTTCGCTTCCTCACGGGTCAGCACCATTTCGCCTCTGTGCAGGTTCGCCGGGAAGTCATCGTATGGAACGTACTCCCGACCGACCGCGCTGGAGAACGCCGCCCTCCCACCAGGACCTACCAGCCCACCGGCTGCGGCTGCACTTGCAGCGGCAGCAGCGCCGGAGATCGCGCCAAGCCCGGAGAGGATGCCCGCCGCAAATGCCTGGGCGAATTCATCACCAGCGGCACTCGCTGCGGACGCAGCGGATTCAAGGATGCTCTGCCACTCGTCGGATGCAGCCTGCAGCGATGCAGCTCCTTCCTCGGTGTACCCCTCTGTGCCTTTTGCCAACTCCTCGGCATACCGCTCCGCCGTTGCTTTTGCGATATCGGCGTTGCGCTTCAGGTCTTTCAACTCTTGCTCGTTGAGAACCTTGTTGTCGGCAAGATGCTTTGCCCGGTTGATGGTGTCCCGCTCATAGATCTCAGTTACCGCCTCGTAATTGCCCTCCATCATGGCGGTCTCAGCGTCGTTAAACGCCTGGATCGTCTGAATGTAGTCTTTTTCATAGGCAAGGCTTTCCTGAAGCGCTGCGGTTCTCTCGCCGATCACCGGAGTCAGGTCTTTGATGTTCTGGTTGATCTCAGCGAGTTCCGCGCCTTGAGCCGCTGTGCGGTCAAAATAGGAAACAGATTCGATCTCTGCTTTTCTACCCTGCAGCTCGGATAGCTGGCTGTTCAGATCATCGATATCCTGCTGCTGCGAGAAGATAGCGGACCGGACTTCCCCCAGGTTCTCCCGGGCTGCGTTGTATGCGTCTTCCCCAGCGGCCAGCATCCGTTCTGCCTGACGCTTTTTGATCAGGTTGTCGATGGCAGCGGCCTGTTCGTTGTAGCTGGCGATGATGCCGTTGTTCATCTCCAGTTCGGTACCGAGGGCGGAATTGAGTTCGCCCATGATGTACTCGGCCCGTGCCTGGTCAGATTCCGCTACTTCACCATTAGCCCCAACAAGACCCTGTAGCTCGTTCCACAGCTCCTGAGTGCGCTCGGTTTCAGCAGAGATCGCAGCCAGGTTCTTGTCTCTTGCACTCTTGGTCTCCTCGTAGGCTTCCCCGGTAGACTGGACGGCATCAATTTGGTCGTACTCTTCGTCCGTGAGCTTGGAGAACTTCTTCCCCATGTCATCAGCGCCAAGAGCGGCAAGCGCCATGCCACCGGTCAGCAGACCGAGCGCCGTCAGCAGTGTACCCACCGGGTTCACCGTGGCCTTGACCGCAAGCGCAAGCCCGGCAAAGGCGATTCCAAACGCCTTAACTCTGGGAGCGCCGTTTTCAAACTCCTTGATGACGCGGGGCAGTGCATTGGAACCCCACTTCGTCAGCGTTGTCACCGCTTCACCGGCAGCTTCGCCAAATTCCCGGAAGAACTTCTGCGTTGTGTTTTTGGACAGCAGTGCGGTCATCCGCTGGGTGGAGTCCCGCAGCGCAGGGTTGATCCCATCGGAGAACTCGATCTTGACCCCTTCCAGCGCGGACTTCATCAGCGTGATATCGCCGTTCAGGTTGTCGAGCTGGGTGTCTGCCATCTGCTGGGCTGCGCCGGCGGCATCGTCGATATAGCCGGAGAGTTCATCCCAGCGTGTTCCGTAGTTGGACATCAGAGCGGTCGCGCTCTTCAAGTCGCGGTTATTGAAGATCGTCGCCAGGGCGTCCATGCGCTGCTCCTGAGTCAAAGCGCCCAGGGAGGAGTCCAGATCCCCGAAGATGTCATTGAGGCCGCGCATGTTGCCCTCGGCGTCAAACACGCTGACGCCAAGCTCCTGCATCTTCTTTGCTGCTACGTCTGTGGGAGCAGAAAGCGAGAGCAGGATGTTCCGGAGAGCAGTGCCTCCCTCCGCGCCCTTCACGCCATTATCAGCCAGGATGCCCAGAGCCGTGGCAAGCTCGGTCGTGCCGCCCCGCAGGTTTCTTGCGGTGCCGCCAACCGTCAGGATCGCGTCGCCCAACTGGGAGACGCTGGTGTTGGACTTGGATGCCGTCTTCGCCATCTGGTCGACCAGGGTGTTCGTCTCTTCGATGGTGAGGCCAAGGGCGCTCTGGCTGTCCGTCAGCATATCGGATGCCCGTCCCAGATCCATAGCACCGGCAGCGGCCAGGTTCAACACGTTCGGCAGCATCTGCATGCTGGTGTCGGCATCGTAGCCCGCAAGGGCCATGTAGTTCAAAGCCTCTGCTGCCTGAGTCGCCGAGAAGGCCGTATTCGCGCCCATCTCCATGGCAAAGTCCCGCAGCTCGGCGATTTGGTCCGTGGTAACTCCCATCGTAGCCGCGACCTGGCTCATGGCGGTGTCGAACTGCATGCCGGTCTTTACCGAGGCTTTGCCGAATGCCACAACAGCAGCGACGGCTGCGCCGCCGGCTGTCATGCCGATCTTCGTCAGCTTGGAGATGCCGGTATCAAGGCCCTTGGCAAACTTGCTTGCGGTGCCGAGGGCGCCTTTCATCTTGGATTCGTATTCGCTGGAGTCCAGCGTGATCTTGCCGGCCAGTTCAAATAGTGTCATGCTTTTCCCCCCTTGATCCCGGACCAGACCTGGGACACGATCTCCTGCACAGACCTGTTGTCCTTTGGCTGCTCCTGGACGGGATGCAGGATTTCCTGATACCTCTTACTGAGGCTTAGACCTCTGTGAGTGAGGGCGTACAGAGCGTCAGTAACATAAATGCGGTATGTTTCCTCCCGCTGTTGTGTATTCCATCGGGCGGTAACATACCGCAAAAATGCTGCTATATCGCTCGGCCCTCTGTAGTCGTTATAGCAGAGCCAGAGGAGGTCACTGTCTAACTCTGCAAGCCGAAAAGCCGGAGGAGGGCCGTGTCCTCAAACAGCTCCAGCGCGTCGATCAGGACCGTTTCGCCGTTGACCTCGTACTCTTCCGGCGCTTTGCCGTTGACGATGGCAAAGATCTCCCGCATTTCGTTCGGGCAGTTTTCCAGCGCAGCGGAGAGGAAATGCACCAGGCCCTTACTGTAGGCTTTCACCACTGCTTTGTTGGCCACCAGTTTCCCGGCGGGGATCAGCAGCTTGCCTACGACCTTCATGCCCTCGTCGCCCTTGAAGTCAGACAGTTTCATTCTCCTCTACCTCCGATCAGTGACCGGTACCGGTCCCGGTACCGGTCCCGGGTTCAGCTACAGGATCCAGCTCGTAGAACTCCATGGGCACCACGTCCTGCGCGTGGATGGACACATGGCCCATCAGCGTGACGGCGTTCTGGCCCTTGCCGTTTTTGGTGCTCTGGATGCTGAGACCGCCGTTGGACAGCGCATGCATCAGCTTGACCGCGTAAGCGCCGCCGTTGGCCTTGTCGCCCACTCACCAGATGGCGTCCGTGAAGTCGGTGAGCTTCAGGTCGCGGCGGGGAACGATCTTCTTGTAGCCGGTGCCGTTGGTGATGTCAGCCGCGCCCAGCTCCAGCTTGGTGTTGGCAGCGTTGAATTTGAGGTCGGAAAAGCCCATGGTGCAGTTCCAGCCGGTGATGCGCTTGAACTCCATCATGCTGTTGGGCACGTTGTCCACGTCCGCGCCGTAGTCCTCATACTCCGCCTCGCATGCGACGGCGATGCCGCCCGTGGTGACGGCGATGATGTCCTCGGAATCGGGTTCGACGGGATTCGTGGGATCGAAGTCAGACAGGATAACGCCGGCTTCCAGCTGCATCGCGTCGAACGCATCTTCGGAAACTTTCGTAAATCTTCCCATTGTGGGTTACTCCTTTCAGTGTGAGGTCAGAAACATGACCTCGATGTTGAAAATGATGCGCCGGTAGCTGGTGTCAGGATCCAGCGCGCGGCGGTAAACCTGACCGCGCGGGAGCATGATGTGGATGTAGCCGCCGTCGATCTTCTGCGTCCAGCCGTCCTCGCCGACAAAAGCGGCGATCTCCTCAGCCTTTCGGGTGATCGGTCCCCAGGAGGTCTCCCGGTACCACAGGCTCCCGGTCAGCATCAGGTTTGTTTCTGCCAGGCGTCCGGCGCTCACCTCGTAGGTGATGTACCGTTTCCCGATCCCCAGCGCGTCCAGGGTCGCCTGATCGTAGGAACTCTGCTCGTCGATGGCAGGGATATCAAAACTTTCCCAAAACGCCTGTAGTGCCTGGCCTTTATCCATCGTCCGTCAGCTCCCATTCCTCGGCGGTCACAAGCCGCAACTGTAGACCAGCGCTTTTTGGCGTTTTCTTATCGTACCCATCTGATTTTCCAACGCGGAAAATCTTACCGTCCTTGATACGTTGGAATACATCGTGAAACTGGAGAATGATTTCCTTATCAGTCAGCACGGTAAACAGATTCATAACGCCCTGCGCTCCGGCTGTTCTGGCCTCGATGGAGGTATCAAAGGAGATAGCAGCGTCGAACTCCGCACCTTCTTCCCAGGTTGTGATGTAGGCGCCGTAGCTGTCCTTGGTGGTGCGCTTATTCAGCATCACGCAAGGCTCAAAAGATTCTGTCAGCAGGCTCATCACAGTTTCCTCCATGCGTTCAGGCGAGAACGGAACATCTCTTTCCAGCTGATTGCTCCTGCGCTGGAGGAGCCGGACCTGCCGCCGCTGCCCTTGGTATAGGAGTAGCCTCCAAAGCTCTCGGACACGTACGGCGACATGTTGGAGCTGTCCGCGGCCTCGTTCTTGTCCCGCCATGCACGGATCTCGTCCGCGAGCTTAATGACGGGTTCGGGAATGGCAAGCAGCCAGATCGAACCGGAGAACACCTCGTCACGCATTTCCTCATCTGGAAACACATGGATCCCATCGTTGAACCAGCTCCCCCGGATGAGGAAATACTGGCCCGTCAGGAATTCCGGCACCGTGTAGAGATCAGAGTTTCCAGCGGCGGTGATCCTGCCGTTCGAGATCTCAAAGGAGCCGGAATAATGCTCCCGGTCGAAATAGTTTCGAATCTCCTGGCAAAGCTCAGTTAAATTGGACAGCATTCACACCGCCCCTTTCTCATTTCAGATATTCGGACATAACAAAGCCGCCGTCACGGAGAGCTTTCCAGCCTTCCGGGGTCTCGGCGGCGTTGTCGACGACGATCTTTTCACCGTGTTTCAGAACCCGGAGGATCCGGGAAGAACGCGAGGGGCTTTCCCTCACGTTCAGCCCGGGTTCCGAGTCAACGGTGTAGTTCTTGCGCCCGGCCATCAGCCGTTGGCTGCGGTCTCGGTGGCGATCCACAGGGAGGCGGGATTGTAGAGCACCGGCATGAACAGGGCAGAAGCCTTGGTCCACAGCACGGCGGGATCCTTCTCGGCCCACTGGGTGATCGTCACATAGGGGCGCTGGCTGGGCTCGATGTTCAGCAGCTCGGGAAGATCAGACTCGGGGGAATCGCCCCACAGGCCGGTAGCCAGCTTGCCGCCGTTCACGGTGCCGAAGAAGGTCACCTTGTTCACGGGGTAGTAGCGCTTGGTCTGCTGGGTGATGGCGCCGGCAGCGTTGAGCTTCCGGTCGTAGGCGTAGGTCAGATCGTTTTCGACGATGTTGTTCAGGCCGAACTCCTCAGCCAGGAAGTCGCGGAGAGCACCCTTGCGCAGCAGAGCGCCGGCAGCGTTGTTGCCGCCGATGATCTTCTGCAGGCTGGTGTTCTTACGCATCTTGGTCAGGATGGCACCGCTGGTGTACATGCCGGTCAGCACGACGCCAGCGGCCTTTGCCTGGTCAACAAAGCCCTGGATCTGGCCGGCCACGTCCGCGTTGGCGGAGAGGTCCAGCTGCAGAGTCTTCTGCGCTGCGGGAACGCCGTAGTCCACGGTCAGATTCAGATCGTTCTCCTTGATGGTGATCTGGCCGGCAGACAGCAGCTCGTTCTTCGCCACATGAGCGCGGGTGATGACCTGCTCGGCCAGGTTGAAGCCGTCGTTCATCACGTAGCGGTACATGGCATCGTCACCCTGGACGCCGGACCGGGTCAGAGCGCGCAGCCGCTCGCTCTGGTTGATCTTGACCTTGATCAGGCCCTTCTCGATGTTGTGGGTGTCGATGGGGACGCGGACGGTCTTCTGGGCCTCCACGTCGAAGCTATGGAACATGGCCATAGCGGGGATCTGGTGCGCAGCGGCGATGGACTGCCACTCGGCAACCAGGTTGTCGGTGCGCATATCGTCGATCAGCAGATCGGCAGGATCGCCGGGGCGGGTAGGATTAAAGGGAACGCTCAGCCAGTCGGTCTTCGGCACAAAGCCGAGAACATTGTCTTCCCACTTCATTTTCGTTTCCTCCTTCTGTTATTGGATCAGGATTCCGTCCCATCGGCGGGGCGTGTAGTGACAGGCGCGGCAGTGACGAACTTGAAGCCCAGGCCTTCCAGCGCGGTCTTCGCGGCAGCGGCAGGGGCAACGGGCAGGCGGTTGAGATACACGACGCCCTTGGTCACCACGGAGCCAGGCATATTGCCGTTGGTCACATCCACGTCCTCATACAGGATGCCGATGGCGTTGGCATCGTTAGAGGGATAGACGCTGCCCATGGGGACGTGCTTGCCGCCGTTCGCATCAGCAGTGATGCCGGTGGCGCTGATTTCACGGGTCACGCGGGTGCAGTCCTCGTCATCCACGAGGAACCAGCCGGGAGCGTAGGGGTGGCCAGTCATGGCCGGAGTCTTGATGAAGCTCATTTGCTTTCTCCTTTCGAATCAGTCTGCCCGTAGAGGGCAGCTCTGTGCTGTGCATACAGCTGTGCGGCGCGGGAGGTCTCACCACCGCCCGAGCCGGAACCGCCAACAGGCGGCGTGGGCGTCCTGACGCCATTCTGGAAATCGCTCTGGGCGTGCTCTTTCCACTCCTCACGGAGGGACTTTGCCAGCTCCTTCGCGTCTTTGATCTCGCCCTTTTCGTCGAGCTCGATCTTGCTGTAATCGCTGTACTTCAGCGCTTTGGCAACGCCGGTCTCGGAGAGGTATGCGCCCTCTTTGGCCTCGCACAGCTTTTTCAGCGCGGCCTTCTTGTTCGCCAGCGTTTCCTTGTTGGCGACCTCGGCCTTGAAGTCCTCGTACTCTTTCTTGAGCTTGTCGAACTCGCCGCTGTCCTTCGCGGCGGCCTTGGCCTTTTCGAGATCCTTCTGCAGATCGGGGATCTTGTCAGCTTCGGCCTTGTAGCCGTCGCGCTCTTTCTTCAGCGCGTCGACCGTCTCAGTGTGGGCATCGATGATAGATTCGATCTTGCTCTCTTCGATGCCAAGAGCAGCAAGAAACTTCCTGGAAAGTGCCATGACACAATCTCCTTTTCTTTGGGGCCGGTGCTTCGGCCTTAGATTGATATAAAAACCGCAGTGCTTCGCGGGTTTTACCGATGTAAAAAGGAACCGTTCGGCTATTCCGAACAGTTCCTGTTATCAGCCCTTCAGGGCTCGTTCAATGATCTGTTTGTACCGATCTCCGTGCCCCATCGCAGCTGCAATAAACGGATTTGCAGCCATTTTGCGGGTGCCGTCATGCACGTAGCCCGCATAGTCCACGTTCGTCCCGATGTAGACGGATTTACCGCCACCGGGTGCAGATCCTTCATAGCTTCCGGTTTTCGATCCGTCATCGGAAGTGTAGGTCCCCTTAGCCGGTGCCTGACCGGCCAGCGCATGCGTGATGGAGTTTTTGAGAAGGCCTGTGTCGACACGCCGCGGGCTTCCTTCCAGCGCGGCAACAGCATAGAGTTCTCCTTCCACGCCGCACTCTTCCAGGCCGATCCCCACCCGGTCCTCCAACTCGGCCAGGACAGCCGGGGAGAAATCTTTCAGCTCAAATGTAAGGCTCATTTCTTGGCGTACCTCGAGTAGTAGTAGTCGTGCATCTTCTTCTGCGTATCGGCTTGATGCGTGATCGGCCTTGGCTTTTCGACCTTGCTTGCCTTCCACTGTTCGTAGGTCATGCCCTCCACATCAGGATCATTGCGCAGGTCGAAGTTCTGGAAGTCGTGCTCAAAGCCGATCACCTGGCCCTGCAGCCTGCAGCGGCAGTTGTAGACCAGGAATCCCGGTGCAGCCGGATCTCCGGGATAGCGCAGCTCCGCACCGGCGACCTTGAAGGTCTCGCCCACGGCCACGGTCTGGCCGTCCAGCTCGCGGTGTTCATGGCGGGTCCGCATATCCAGCGTGGCAAGCCAGGTCTGTTTGAGCTTCGCGCCTTTGCTCTCTGCCCGTTTCAGCGCGTCCAGCCTTCCGGCGTTCTGCGCCCCGGTGGACATCGTCCTGGCGTTGCGGATCGCGTTCTTCCAGTT
>JAFXTM010000111.1 GCA_017535865.1 Oscillospiraceae bacterium | reverse complement strand
TGAGTCCCATCGCAGGACGCTGGAGATCAACGGCTGGATCTTCTGCCCCGTGGACATCACGGACGCGGAGGGCGTAGCCGCGCTGCCGGTCAAGGGCGGCAAGTGGTTCGACGAGATGCACGTCGGCAAGAGCATGCTGAACTATGACTCCCTGCTTGTGCTCACACATTTTAAGGGGCATATGATGGGCGGCTTCGGCGGCAGCAACAAGAACATCGGCATCGGCTGCGCGGATGGGCGCATCGGAAAAGGGGAGATCCACACCGCTGCCGGCTCCGAGAACATGTGGAGCATTTCGCAGGAGGAGCTGATGGAGCGCATCTCCGAGAGCACCAAGGCGACGATCGATTACTTCGCGCCGCATGTCTGCTATATCAACACCATGCGCAACATGTCCGTGGACTGCGACTGCGCGGGCCCTGAGGCCGAGCCTGTCGTCACGCCGGATATCGGCATCCTGGCCTCGCTGGATATCCTGGCCGTTGACAACGCCTGCGTGGACCTGATCTACCATCTGCCGGACGGCGGCGGAAAGGCGATCGTCGAGCGGGTCGAGACCAGGCACGGCCTGCGGCAGCTGAGCTATATGAAAGAGCTCGGCATGGGCAACGACCGCTACACGCTGATCGATATCGACAACGGCGACGCGGTCATCACTGCCGCCGAGGCAGTCAAGGATGTCAAGCCCGGCTGGGAGCCGGACCGCTACAACACCTTCTGGGGCCGCAACAAGCACAGATAAGAGCAGATAAACCGCAAAAAGCGCAGCGACAAGGCCGCCGGTTCGACCGGCGGCCTTGCGTGGCTTCTGTTATACCATGTCGCGGTAAGCCTCGGAGGAATCGACGCTGTTGGGCGGGAAGAATTCCTCGATGGGGAAGGGGATGCGGCTGAACAATTCGCAGGGATCCCCCTCGGAGTTGCCCGGACACTCCTTCTCCGGCAGGCCGTAATCATAGACGGGGATCACGAGCTGGGTGGGCCGTTCGAGCCGGATGATGCTGAACTGCCCGATCGTCGCGTACCAGCGGCGCGCCGTTTCGGTCAACACCAGAGCTTCCGGAAAAGCGTCGGCGATGAAGTCCGGGATCTGCCGCTGTTCGGAGTCGGTGGGCGGCAGCGCGTCGGACTCGGCGAGCTTCATGTGCAGGGCGATGGGGTTCACGGAGTTGACCACCGCGATGGGCAGATCGTCCATGACAAGCGCCGGCACGGCGGTATCGGAAGCGAAACTCTTGGAGCTGCCCTCGCTGCCGAAGAGCATGACGCGCTTGTCGAAGATCGCCAGGCCCTGCAGGGTCTCACCGGAGGGGAAGGCCTCTCCGGTGACGCGGTAGAAGTGGGTACAATCCACGGTGTAGTAGCCGCGGTTGAAGCTGATGGGCTCGACGCTGACGGCGATGTACAGCAGCTCCGCGGATCTCGGGCGAATGCTCAGGGCGTTGTCTATGTAGGTCTGAGAGGAGACGGTGGGAAAAACCCGCAGATCGTCCACGCAGTCCTTGTCGCGACAACTGTCGAATATCATCCTTGTATGAATGGACACCGCCTCGCGGATGGCGGCGGTCTCGGAGGGGGCGGCCGCAGCTCTGACTGTCATAGTCATACCTCCTTGCGTCTGCATTCATTACAGTCTATGCGTCCGCGCCGCAAATGTGCGGTGCGCGGAAAGGAAAAAGCTTGCCGAGTACGGAAAACGACGGCGCGCCTCCATGTCCTGACCCCTCACACTGCGATTCCCTCTTGAAAAAAATCCTGCTTGACGTATAATATTAGCGTATTTTTAAGGCTGCTTCGGGAACCGACAGGAGGAGACCATGGATAACTACGGCTATACTCGCGGCTTCATTCACGAAAAACTGGATATCAAGATCCTGATCCTGTTTATCCTCCGCCGCCTCCCCGGCACGGTGGACCCGGAGACGCTGCTGGAGCTCTGTCAGTGCGACGAGGGGATCAGCTATTTCGATTACAGCGACTGCCTGCACGAGCTGGTCGAGACGGGGCATGTCACCGAGAGCGAGGAGGGCTATGCGATCACCGAGAAGGGGGCGCGCAACGCCGACACGGTGGAGAGCAGTCTGCCCTATTCCGTGCGCAGCAAGGCGATGCGTCTGCTGGCTCCGGTGGAGGAGCGTCTGCGCCGCGCGGCGATGATCACCGCCCGCCATACGCAGGACGAGAGCGGCTGTACGGTCGAACTCGCCATGGGCGACGGCAAGGGCGAGGTCATCCGGATGACGATGCTCTGCGCGGACGAGGAACAGGCCCGGCAGATCGAGAAGCATTTCCGCCGCGACGCGGAGGGCTATTACCAGAAGATCGTGCAGCTGCTGAGCGAATAAAGGAGGAGACGGCATGCAGGAGACCATCATTCCCGCCGGCTACAAGAGCCTGCTGGACATCTATGACACACAGAAGGCGATCAGCCTGCTCAAGCGGCTGTTTGAGGATCGTCTCGGCGCGCTGCTGAATCTGCACCGCGTTTCGGCGCCGCTCTTTGTGGACGAGGCCTCGGGCCTCAACGACAACCTCAACGGTGTCGAGCGGCCGGTCGACTTCGACATCCTCCGCTCGCCCCAGCACCACGCGCAGGTGGTGCAGTCCCTGGCCAAATGGAAGCGTCTCGCGCTCAAACGCTACGGCTTCTATCCCGGCAAGGGCCTCTACACCGACATGAACGCTATCCGCCGCGACGAGGAGGTGCTGGACAACCTGCACTCGGTCTATGTGGACCAGTGGGACTGGGAGAAGGTCATCCTCCCCGAGAACCGCAATCTGGACTACCTCAAGCTCACGGTCATGGATATCGTCGAGGCCATCTGCGACACACAGGACACCATGCAGGCTATCTATCCGCAGCTCCAGTGCCTCGGCAAGCTGGAGCGCCGCGTCAGCTTCATCACGACGCAGGAGCTGGAGGACATGTATCCGGAGCTCACGCCGAAGCAGCGGGAAGACGCCTGGCTCAAGGAGCACAAGACCGCTTTTCTGATCGGCATCGGCGGGGCGCTCCGCTCCGGAAAGCCTCACGACGGCCGCGCGCCAGACTACGACGACTGGGCGCTCAACGGGGATATCATGGTCTATAACGATCTGCTCGGCTGCGCGTTCGAGCTCTCCTCCATGGGCATCCGCGTGGACCCCGCCTCGCTGGACCGGCAGCTTCGTCTGTCCGGCTGCGACGAGCGGCGGAAACTGCCTTATCACAAGGCCCTGCTGAACGGCGAGCTGCCGCTGACCATCGGCGGCGGCATCGGACAGAGCCGTCTCTCCATGCTGCTGCTGGGCAAGGCGCACATCGGCGAGGTCCAGGCCTCGATCTGGGACGACGAGACGTTGGCCGCCTGCGCCGAAGCGGGCGTGATCCTGCTGTAAAACAAGACAGATAGCCGCCCCCGAGCGAAGAGAGCTCCGCTCGGGGGCGGTATTTCCATATCATGTAAAAATGTTATGTAAATTAAATTACGTCTACTAACTTCGGAGGGTCCTGGTATTCCGTCATATAAAAATTTTTCGACATCAGGATATGATCCATCATATAAAGCTCCGCAAGCTCGACGTCGTGCTGCCTGAGCGCGGACATGATGTTGTCGTGGCGCATGACGCCGTCGGGGATCGAGCCGGCCGGGCGGCTGCTCCGTTCGATCATTTCGGTGATGACGGAGCGCATCGCGTCGATCAGCATGGCCAGCAGCGGGTTCCCCGAAGCCCGGGCGACCGAGCTGTGAAACAGGTAGTCCAGTTCGTTCCGCTCGCTCTGGGGGAGGCTGAGGTCGCGCAGCCGGTTCAGGATGGCGTCCATCTTATCCAGCTCTTCCTCCGTGACGAGCCGTGCCGCCTTTTTCGCCGCGGCGACTTCCAGGATGCAGCGGACGTCATACACGCTGGTGCTCTCGATATCATTCATGCTGATGATGCGGTAGAAAAAGTTCGACAGATTGTGTGTCTCGGGTTTGGTGATGAACGCGCCGCTGCCGACCTTGGAGTCGATCAAGCCTCTCTCCGACAGAAGCTTCAGCGCCTCCCGGATCACGGTCCGGCTCACGTTGTAGCGCTGGGCGAGATTCTGCTCAGAGGGCAGCCGTTCGCCAAACTTCCGCTCCACCAGAATATCGTGCTCCATGGCATTCGCCACGGTTATGTATAACAGTCGTTTTCCTTCGTTGTTAGCGTTCACATCGCACCAGCTTTCCTGCGGCGTATTGTATTTTTTGGGGGGAGGATCTCAACAGCTCTCTGACGAAAATGGATAAATCTGTATGACAATATCGGCGAATGGGCTTTGCGCCCGGTTAAGCGGGCGAAGACCATCGCCGGGATCGCGGAGTGGGGAAGCTCGCCCAAAAGCTTCTTTATATATAATGGCATATAATAACATGTATATAGAAAAATATCAAGATATGTCTACCAATACTCTCTTAAAATTGTGTACTATATACAATTTTGCACCCGCCTTTTTGTAACATGCACTATTGGAAACTCACTTGACAATTGTAAATATAGCGCTATAATTGTATTACAGATTTATGTTGGATTGTATTACAGTTTTACGTTTGACCATTTTGCAGACAAATCCGCTTCATAAATAAGGAGAGAACTATGAAAGAAACCATCAGCATCCCGAGCGACGTGCTGGTCATCGGGGGCGGAGAAACCGGGATCCGCGCGGCGATCGAGGCAAAGCGCACCGGCGCCGGCACGGTCCTTCTTGTGACGAAGGGAAAGTTCGGCAGCGCAGGCGTCATGTTCTCCGAGATCACCTATGGCTGGGACATGCAGGCCGCCACCGGGGAAAACGATCCCACCGACAACAAGCGGGAGCACCTGGCGGATATCCTGAACGCCGCGCAGGGCACCTGCAGCGAGAAGCTGGCGGGCATCCTGACGGAGGAAGCGCCCGACAGGCTGCATGATCTGGAAACGCTTTTTGACATGGAGGTGTACAAGAAACCGGACGGTACGCCTCGTCAGGTGTACGGCTGCTTCTCCACCAAGGACAGGGGCTATCAGTTTACCCACCCCGACCAGATCAAGAAGAAGGTCGCGGGCGGGATTGAGAAATACGGCGTCATGCTGCGCGACGGGATCATGATCACAGAGCTGGTCATCCGCGACGGCCGCTGTCTCGGGGCGCGCGGGATCTCGAGCGATGGACAGCCCTTCGTCTTTCCGGCCAGGGCGACGGTCCTCGCCTGCGGCGGGGCCACCGGGATGTTCAAGCACAATTTCGCCTCTCCCGGCATGTGCGGCGACGGCTACGCGCTGGCGCTCCGCGCCGGATGCACGCTGGCGAACATGGAGTTCATGCAGTTCGGCCTGGGCCTGCTCGAGCCCAAGTACCGCGCGCTGTTCCTCGACCGGCTCATGTATCTGCAGCCGAAGGTCAAATTCACCTACGACCATCACTTCCCGTGCTCGATCCAGGATATGCTCACGGTGCATTCCAAGCACTTCCCCTTCTCGACCATCGACGAGAGCTATCTTTTCGACGTCGCCGTGTTCGAGGAAACGCTCCGGAACGGGGGGAAGGGCGTGGCGGTCGATCTCTCGGTGATCCCGCTTGAGAAGCTGCAGGAGATCCCCGTGTGGGATCTCTACTACAGCTACTTTGACGCAGACAAGAATCCCTATGACAACGAGCTCTGGATCACGACCTTCGCACATGCCTGCAACGGCGGCGTGGCGATCAGCGAAAACGCCGAAACGGGCGTCGACGGCCTGTTCGCGGCGGGCGAGATGATCACGGGGCCTCACGGTGCCAACCGCCTCGGCGGCAACATGCACGCCGCCTGCCAGGTGTTCGGCACAAGAGCGGGAAAGAACGCCGCCGCGTACGCCGGGCGCGTCCAAGCGCCGGATGTCTCTCCGGAGTTCGATCTGCCCGGGGACCGCTGCGGCCTGATCAGCCGCGACTACGTCGAGGCCAAGAGGCTCATCGCCGACACGCTCTGGGAGAAGGCGAACGTGGCGCGCAGCGAGGAGGGGCTGAGTCAGGCCCTGGAGACGATCCGCGCGCAGCAGGCGATCCTGGATGCCGGCGTCCCGAGGGACGAGCATCTCTGGCATTATTATGAGCTGAAGAGCACGATCCTCGCAAGCGAGGCGATCGTGTCCTCCGCCAGAGAACGCACGGAGAGCCGGGGCGGTCATTTCCGGAGCGATTACCCGGAGACCGAGAGCAAAGCCTATCTTGTCAAATGCAGGCTCCGGGACGGAGAGGTCCGCGCGTTCCGCACGGATACCTTCGAATCCTGACCAGGGTATGTAGAGGCTTGCGCCTATACAAATAAAACGAAAACATAGGAGGACTCCACGATGAAAAAAGCATTGTCACTTCTGCTCGCATTCGCTCTGGTGATGTCGTTCGGGATTTCGGCATTTGCTGCCAACGATTATCCGAGCGAGCCCATCACCACCATTATCCCGAAGGGTGCCGGCGGCATCACCGACACGCTCACCCGCTCTCTGCTCAGCTACATCGAGCAGGATTATCCGGACGTTGAGTTCGTATGCGAGAACATCACCGGCGCGTCCGGCATCGTCGGCATGACCAAATGCGCGCTTGCCAAGCCGAACGGTTACACCATCTGCCTCGTTCCCGCCGAGATCTGCCAGCTGTCCAACATCCCGTCCTACAACTGCGCCGTCACCCTTGACGACTATCGCTATGTGTCTGTCATCTCCGCTGTCCCGATGATGCTGATCGTCCGCACGGATTCCGGGATCGACGACGTCTATGCCTTCGTCGACAATCTCTCCAAGGACGTGAAGGTCGGCCATTCCGGCACCTTCGGCATGGGCGACATGGCGATCATCGCCGCCTCCCAGGGCTGGGGGAAGGAGTACACCAGCGTTCCCTATGCCGATGGCGACTCCGCTGCGATCACCGCTCTGGCCGCCGATAATCCCGAGATCGACGCCGTTGTCTGCTGCCCGTCCTCCACGCTCGACGCCCAGATCGAGGCCGGCAAGCTGAAGGTCCTGTGCAGCTTCGGCAAGGGGACTTCCTACGACGCGCCTGTCGTCTCCGAGCTTGAGGGCGACTATGCCGTCGACATCGACTTCACCACCTGGTGCGTCGTGACCGTTCCCGACGATACGCCCGATGAAGAGTACAATTTCCTCGTCGAGATGTTCCGCAAGGGCACGACCAATGAGGACTGGAGCGCCGATATGGCGAAGCTCTACATCACGACGGCTTCCCGCTGCGGCGATGAGGCCCGCGAATATGTCGAGAGCCAGTACAACTTCTACAAGGAACTGATCGCCGAGCTCGGGATCGAGTAAGCGACGCCGCGCAAAACCCTTAGAAGATTCGATCACGGATGCGGATTATTGCTCACGTGTCCACGCACGTGAGCAATAATCCGGCTGTATTCTGACAGGGAGTCGCCTATGAAACGTGAGAAACTTGCCAACTATATCATCAGCGTCGTCGGGGTCCTCGTTGGCTGCGTATATCTGTATATATCGCGGAACTACACCCGGGCGACCGTTGACGGCGGCTTCACCTCTGCCGCTACCTGGCCGACGATGCTCTCCTGGGCGATGATCGGCCTTTCCGTTCTTCTGTTTATCCACACGGTCGTGAGGAAAGACCTCCCCACCTCCGAGGTCCGCGTCGACAGCAGGGAATTTCGCGCCGTGCTGCTGATGATGCTCGGCCTGATCGCGTATTATCTGTCCTTCCGATACCTCGGCTGTCTGATCACGAACGCCGTTTTCCTCCCCATCCTGCTGATCTGCTTCGGCGAGAGACGCTGGTGGTTTATCGTCCTCTATGACGTCGGGGCGCTTATCATCATCTATTATCTGTTCCAGGTCGTTCTCAGATCCCGCCTGGCTCCGCCATTCTTCCTGTAAGGAGGGAGCAGCTGATGAATGTTGAAGCTTTGATGACCGCGTTTTCCAATGTGTTCTCATGGCAATGCCTCGGATGGCTCGTCGTGGGCGTCGTCTCCGGCATTATTCTCGGCGCGCTCCCCGGCATCTCTACCAATATGGCTATTTCTCTGCTGTTCTCTTTTTGTTATACGATCAAGGGAACGGCGGGTGTCATTATGCTCCTGGGCGTCTACTGCGGCGGCATTTACGGCGGCTCCATCTCCGCCATCCTTCTGAACACGCCCGGGACACCGGCCAACGCGGCGACGCTTCTTGACGGGTACCCGATGGCGAGGAAAGGGGAGGCCGGGCGCGCGCTCGGCATATCCACGATGGCCTCCTCGTTCGGCGGGCTGTTCAGCGCCGTCTGCCTGATCTTCTTTTCCACCCTGCTGGCCAAGGTGTCCCTGAAGTTCACGTCTCTCGAGTACTGCTCGTTCGCAATTTTCGGGATCAGTATCATCTCTTCTCTGGCCTCCCAGTCCATCACGAAGGGACTGATCGGCGGTGTCCTCGGTCTGATGATGGCCTGCATCGGGGTCGATTCCATGGCGGGAACGATCCGCTTCAACTTCGGGACCGTCTATCTGATGGGCGGGCTGCCGCTGATCCCGCTGCTGATCGGCCTGTTCGCGTTCTCGCAGGTACTGATCTCCGTCGAGGAGATCGTAAAAGAGAAAAACGTGCGCGAGGACAATCCGGAGCTGCTCGAACGGAAGCGCATCATGTCCCAGAAGGTGACCAAGGTGCTCCCATCCTGGAGCGATATCAAGCGCTGTTTTCCCGTCATGGTCATGTCCTCGACCATCGGGACCCTGATCGGGGCCATCCCCGGAACGGGCGGCGATATCTCCAGCTTTGTATCCTACAACTTCGCCAAACGGACCTCACGGCGGAAAAACGAATTTGGGACCGGCGTCCCGGAGGGCGTCGCCGCTCCGGAAGCCGGCAACAACTCGGTCAGCGGCGGCGCGATGATCCCCATGCTGTCTCTGGGCATCCCCGGCGACAGCTGCACCGCCATGCTGCTCGGCGCTCTGATGGTGAAAAACATCTCGCCGGGGCCGACGCTGTTTTCGACGAACGTGGAAAAAGCGTACGAGGTCTTCTCCGGGATGATCCTGTCCAACCTTATCATGCTGGTGGCGGGTTTCATCATCCTCAAGTTCGCGGTCAACATCGTCCGCATCCAGAAGAAGCATCTCGTGCCTATCATCGTCGCCCTGTGCTTTGTCGGGACCTATTCGTTCAACCACACCTATGAAGACCTGATCGTGATGCTCACGGCGGGCTTTGTCGGCTATTTCCTGGTCAAGAATGAGTTTACCCTGTCCTCAATCATCATCGGCTTCATCCTCGGAACCATGACCGAATCGAATTTCCGGCGCTTCGTCCTGGTCAGCGGCGGGAACTTCTCCCAGATCCTCAAGCGGCCCATTGCCGTCTGCTTTTTCGCCGCCGCCATCATCTCGCTCTTCAGTCCCTCGATCGGCAAGCTGTTCAGCCATATTAAGAACAAGGCTGACGCCAAGGGCGGATGAGCTCCGCCCGCTCTGCGAAATAAATATGGCCGCCCCCGGTCGGAGAGAGAACTCCGTTCGGGGGCGGTCTGATATTATGAAAACAAAATTATGTTAACTTATTCCGTGAGGAGCTTGATAAACAAAAGCAGCAGCACAGCAAGGATGATCGGCCGCGTGATCTTCGCCCCCTTTTCGAGCGCGAGCCCGGAACCGACCCAGTTTCCCAGCATGTTGCAGGCGGCTCCGACGAGCCCGAGGGAGACGAGGACGGTGCCGCCGCGCAGGAAAACTACGAGCGAGGTCAGGTTCGTGGTGAGATTGATGACTTTGGCGTGCGCGTTGGCGGGCTTTACGCCGAGGCGGGCAAAGACCGAAAAGGCGATGATAAGAAAGGTGCCGGTACCCGGGCCGTAGAAGCCGTCGTAAAACCCGATGGTCAGCGCAGCCGTCACACAGACGAGCAGGGTCCTCCGGTCTGCCGTGACCGTCTCGCTGTCATTTTCGGGAAACAGGCGGCGGTTGAGCACAACGAAAGCGGCGAGGGGGAGGATGATGAAGAGGATCGTGCGCATCACCCGTTCGTCTGTCACCAGCGACAGCCGCGAACCTAGCGCAGAGCCGACCAGCGCCGCCGCGGCGCCTGGGATCCCGAGCTTCCAGTTGACGAGACCGCGGCGGATAAAGCGCACGGTGGTGAGCGTTGTTCCGCAGGCGGAGGAGAGCTTGTTTGTGCCGATGGCCGTATGGATCGGGAGCCCCGCGAGCACATAGGCGGGCAGGGAGATGAGCCCGCCGCCCCCGGCGATGGAATCCACAAAGCCGGTCAGAAACAGCAGGGGGCAGACGATCAGTAGCATCTTCAGGGTCAACTGCACGGAGATCGCTTCTTTCTCTCGGAAAATATGCGGCGAGGAGCTGCTTCCTGCGGTTCCGCCTGCGCGGCATGGCGGAGATTCACAGGGCTTTTTTGCTTTTACCGGAGAGAGCATCCTCTTCTCCGACGACGGCCAGTTCAAAATCGCCAAGCAGGAGGACGTCTCCCGTTTTTATCGGCCAGCGCGTAATCCCTTGCCGGGTTGTAGTCCACTGCTGCCACGACCGCAGGGACCAGCGAATCATCGGAATCATATTTGCTGCGGAACAGACACTGATACCCTGTCAGTTCGATCCACCAGCTCAGCAGACTGTTGGGGATTTCGTCTTTGCGATCTCGTCAATGATAATGACATAGATCGTCTTATGGAAGAAGGTCCTGGCCATCTCATACTCTTTGTATACAAAGGAATCTGTTCTTTTCCCGAGAATCCGCCCGGTGAAAAACAAAATGACAGCCTCGGCCGCTTCGATCCTGTCTGCGATCTGTTTGCTCCATCTATCATTGTAGCTTATACCGTAATCGTACCAAAGCGGAAGTTCGCGACTCAGACTCTTTATGATCGGCTGCAAAGTCTCACAGTCTTCACTGTTGTAACTGACAAAGAAATACCGTTTTTCTTGCGTTGGCTTGAACCCCGGATATTCAGACATGATCTGTTCACCTTATTATGCAGACTGGCCGCCTGGCCCGGCTTCCGGTCCACTTCCTGTTGCTGAAAACCTTCGTCACAGTCCCCGGATCAGATAACCATTGATGATGTCGAGAACGAACAGCGCAAAGGGAAGCACGCAGAGCAGCGTATACGCCCGGCCGGGCAGCTTTTTTGCCAGCTTTCCGATCAGAGGGACCAGCGTGTAGATCAGCAGCGGCGCGGCAAGCGCGAACACCAGCACCGACCGGAAGCAGACGAAGCCGCCGATATTTCCCCAGTTCCAACGCTCCGTGTTGTAGTCCCACAGGCGCAGCCCGCCGTGAAACCGATAGAGCGCCCACCCGACCAGAAACTCAAATCCGCCGCTGATGAGCGCGCACAGCAGGACGACTTTCCATTTTGTGTCCCTTACGGGCGCTGTGGCAAAAAGGAGGATGACCATGCCGAAGGCGTAGATCGGTAACCAGGGACCGATCCCGTGCCCCCGCCAGGAAAAAACCCCGTCGTTCAAGCGATAAAACAGTTCCTCATAGACCCAGCCCGAGATGCCGGCAACGACAAAAACGAGTGCGGCGGCGAGGATCGTCTGCCTTTTTGTGAGGGTTTCGTCTCGAAACGGATTCCATCTGCTCATGGTCCCTGCCTCCGGCTCCAGAATGTGCGAGACTTGTCGAGAAGTATTATACTAGTCGTATGCGCAGATGTCAAAAAGGAAAACGCGTATCGAGAGGCAAGCGTATCCGCGCGTTCGCGCTCTGTGCCATATCAGAAGAATAAGCTCCGGCCTCCTTTTTCGCAGATCGGAGTGTACAGAAGCAAAAAGCAGGAAAAACACGCAAACGAAAGCGGGAGAGGCCAGTGCTGCTTTGTTCTGGCGACGTGCTTGCCAATCGTTTCAAGCTATGCTAATATTCTCTATATCAAGGAAGAATCATGAACAAGCATGGTTTCTTTAAGGAGAGACGGTCTATGGCGTATTGCGCAAAATGCGGAAAAGAGCTTCCGGCAGGTTCGTCTGTCTGCCCCAACTGCGCCCGGGAGGCGGGGGCGCATTCGGATACGGAGACCTTCGGCGTGGGCAGGATCTCATTTGCCAGACTGAGCAGCATTGCGGCCAAGGCGGTCAAAACAAAAATCATCGTTGACGACAAGACCGTCGGCGAACTCGCAGAGCGGCAGAAGCTGACTGTCTCCCTGCCTTACGGCACGCACAGCGTGAGGCTGAAGGCACCGCTGGCTCCGTCATATAAGACCAGCGTTGTGATCGACGAGAACAATCACGATATACGCTGTGCGTTCGTGATCAACAAGCAAAGCGGGAGACCGGAACCGGTCGCTGTCGATGTGAAAGAGCAAAAGAACGGCACGACATATCTGCAGCCGGACAAGCCGGACAAAAAGCGGTCATGGATCGCATCCGTTTTACTCAGCCTGCTCCTTTTTGCGCTCATGGCATTTGCCGACTGGCGTTCAAGCGGAGTGCGCCTGAATGCATGGACCTGCCTCCTGCTGATCGAAGTGCTGATCGTCACGCCCCTGACGATTTGGAAAGCAACGAGAAAAGCACAGTCTCGATCGGCCGCACGGGAGGGTACGGATGACAGCTTGAAGGAGCAGGAGGAAAAGAAAATGAAGCAGGAACCAGCAGCGGAGCAGCCGGCGGAGAGCACAAAGCCTTCTCGCAGACCGATCTATGAAACCATCCAAAAGCACCTGCAGGATGGAGAGCTGCCGCAGGACTTCATCATTGAAGGAGCGGACGACAGACAATCCGATATCAGATTCGCTCCCGGCGCCCTGGACGGTATGCTGCTCTATCACATGACGCCATACACCGCCGATGAAGAGACGAAGCAGCAGATCCTGCGGGCGCTGCGGCTGGTCAGTGAAGAGGATAACGCGAAAAACATTTCTCAGATTCTGGGTATTTTTGAACAGCTGCAGAGCAAGACGGCCATCGTAAGGCTGCATGATACCATCGTCCGCGTCATGCTGGACAATATCCAGTCTCTGGGTGTGGAAAACCTGCTGAAGTTCGGGGATTATCTGATTACATACGGCACATCATTCCTGGCGGTAAAGCTGGGTCTCACTTTGCTTTCCATCTTTGTTGCCGATCAGATTCCTTTCGTAAAAGAAGTCAACCTGACATTCGGCGCATATGATGAGTTTACCTGGTTTGCGGCAAGATACCTGTCTTCCGGCGCATGCAGGGACGGGAATGCTGCGCTGTTCGAGCTTGCCCGGCACGTTCACGGCTGGGGGCGGATCCACGCGGTGAACTATCTGCGGCCCGAAACCAGGGAGATCAGCAACTGGCTTCTGTATGAAGGCGCAAAGAATACGATCGTTCCCCAGTATTCGGCGGATCTCTGTCTCTTGAAATCCGGTGCGGCGGACCGCCTGAATGAAGAGATCACCGAAGCGGAATTCGCAGCGATCGGCGCGCTTCTGGAGGCCGCACTGGAAAAGCCGGGGCCTTGCCGCGGCGTCTCGGACGGGGACCGGCTGCTCCCACTGTATCTCCATGCAGCCGAACGCTTTCCGTTGAATCGGGAGCTGATTCAGAGCATACGCGACTGGAGCAGGGAAACCGAAATGGATCCGCAGATTGCGGAAATGGCAGAGCGGTTGCTCCAAACTCCGGACTAAGCGTTACTGCCGGGATCTGTACCGGCTGACGAATACCGCACTTTGGAATGCGATTCTGATTCGCTCCACGAAAAGCAGAAAAAAACAGACCGCGCAAAGGGCGAGGGTCGTAAGACAGTTTTATATTGTTTTGCAGGGACGGCATGACTTTCGGGTCATGCCGTTTCCTGTTTCATCAGTTCATCCAAAGGGATAAACCCTACCAGATCGTAGCAGATCTGAATAGATTGCCTGCGTTTGCCGCT
>JAFXTM010000110.1 GCA_017535865.1 Oscillospiraceae bacterium | reverse complement strand
GCAAGATCGTGGCGGCGCAGAGCGCGGAAGTCGACGGTACCTCCGGCGCGACGATGACCTCGAACGCGATCAAGGCGGCGGTGGCCGAGGCTCTGGAGCAGATCGGCTTTGTCGGCGGCACGGAGGAAGCCGCCGCCGGCGAGGCGCAGACCGTAACGGTGACGAAGCCGGGCGTCTTCGGCGAAGACGTGGTGGTGGAGGTCGTGGCTGACGCGGGCACGATCTACTCCGTAACGGTGGTCAAGAACAATGAGACGCAGGGCATCGGGTCCATCGCGGTGGACGAGCTGCCGGGCAAGATCGTGGCGGCGCAGAGCGCGGAAGTCGACGGTACCTCCGGCGCGACGATGACCTCGAACGCGATCAAGGCGGCGGTGGCCGAGGCTCTGGAGCAGATCGGCTTTGTCGGCGGCGGCGCTGCGGCGGCCCCGGCCGAGGAAGTCGAGGTGGAGAAGACGCCTGTCGAGCTGGAGTCGACGTGGTGGTCGTGGGCGCGGGCGGCGCAGGCCTGACCTCGGCTGTGCGTGCCACCCAGGAAGGCGCGAAGGTCCTCGTGCTGGAGAAGATGGGCATGGTGGGCGGCAACAGCCTGCGTGCGGAGGGCGGCATGAACGCCGCGAATACGCATTATGAGGCGGAGCTCGGCCTCACCGACAGCACGGTCGAGAACTACATCGAGGATACGCTGCGGCTGGGCCACTATCTGGCGGACCCCGAGCTGGTACGTACGCTGGCGGAGAACGGGGCGGAAGCTGTTGAATGGCTCGACTCCATCGGCGCTCCGCTGCCGGAAGTCGAGGCGACCGGCGGCGCGCAGGGCCGCAAGTACCTGCACAAGCCGGAAGGCGGACTGCCCGTGGGCGAGTACCTTGTGGACAAGCTGAAACAGCAGGTGGAGACTCTGGGCATCGAGGTCATGCTGAAGACCCGCGCGACCGAGATCCTGATGGAGAACGGCCAGGCAGTGGGTGTGATCGCGGAGGATGCGGAGCACATCTACACGGTGAGAGCAAAGGCTGTCGTCTTGGCGACGGGCGGCTTCGGCGCGAACTTCGAGCTGATGGCGAGCTACGATCCGAGCCTGGCGAACGCAGTGACGACGAACCACGCGGGCGCGACGGGCGACGGCATTGCGCTGGCGGAAGCGGTTGGCGCGGCGACGGTGGACATGGAGCAGATCCAGCTCCATCCGACGGTCATCCAGTCGAACGGCCTGCTGGTGTCCGAGTCCCTGCGCAGCCATGGCGCGATCCTGGTGAATGCGGAAGGCAAGCGCTTTGTGAACGACATGGACGGCCGCGACGTGGTGTCGCAGGCGGAGCTCAAGCAGCCCGGCGCCTATGCGTACATCATCTTCGACCAGAAGCTGGTGGATGAGGTTGCGCTGACGCACAAGTTTATCGCGGGCGGTTATACGATCACGGGCGAAACCTATGAGGAACTCGGCCAGGCGATGGGCCTGGAGGGCGAGGCCGTTCAGAACTTCGTGCAGCAGATGGAGACCTGGAACGCGTCCGTCGCGGAAGGCGAGGACAAAGACTTCGGACGCAAGGGCGTGGATCAGGATCTGTCGGTGGCGCCGTACTACGCGATCAAGATCGCGCCGGGCATCCACCACACGATGGGCGGCATCAAGATCAATACGCTGGCGCAGGTGATCAGCACCGAGGGCGAGGTCATTCCGGGCCTGTTCGCCTGCGGTGAGACGACGGGCGGCATCCACGGCGGGAACCGCGTGGGCGGCAACGCCGTGGCGGACTTCACGATCTTCGGGCGCATCGCGGGCGGCAACGCCGCGGCCTATGCCGGCGGAGCGGAGCTTGTAGCAGAAGAAGCTGCCGAGGAAGCTCCCGCTGAGGAAGCTGCTGCCGGCGAGGCGCAGACCGTGACGGTGTCGAAGCCGGGCGTGATCGGCGATCCGGTGGAGGTCGAGGTCGTGGCCGACGCGGGTACGATCTACTCCGTGACGGTCGTGAAGAACAACGAGACGCAGGGCATCGGGTCCATCGCGGTGGACCAGCTGCCCGGGAAGATCGTGGAGGCACAGAGCGCGGAGGTCGACGGGGTCTCCGGCGCGACGATGACCTCGAACGCGATCAAGGCGGCGGTGGCCGAGGCCCTGGAACAGATCGGCTTCGGCGCGGCTCCGGCGGAGGCTCCTGCTGAGGAAGCTCCCGCCGAGGAGGCTCCCGCTGAGGAGGCTCCCGCTGAGGAGGCTCCCGCTGAGGAAGCTGCTGCCGGCGAGGCGCAGACCGTGACGGTGACGAAGCCGGGCGTCTTCGGGGAAGACGTGGTGGTCGAGGTCGTAGCCGACGCGGGCACGATCTACTCCGTGACGGTCGTGAAGAACAACGAAACGCAGGGCATCGGCTCCATCGCGGTGGAGCAGCTGCCCGGGAAGATCGTAGAGGCACAGAGCGCGGAGGTCGACGGGGTCTCCGGCGCGACGATGACCTCGAACGCGATCAAGGCGGCGGTGGCCGAGGCCCTGGAACAGATCGGCTTCGGCGGCTGACCTCCCGCATAAAAGCGTCAATCACAGACTTGCGGATAAAGGAAAAACCTCCGCGGAGCCATGCTCCGCGGAGGTTTTGTTTCGATAAGGCTTTTCTTTGCTTTTCCACGATGTGGACGTCGACGTGTTCGCAGCTGAACTTGACGCCGTTCTCGGCGGAGGAGGTGCGCTCGTTCGCGTTGTATTTGCCGCTGCGATTTCTTTACGCGCGGAGAAAACTGTGCTATAATCCGGACAACGGAAAGAAAGGCGGGCGAGACTATGAGGCGTGTACTGGTCGCCATGAGCGGAGGGGTGGACAGCTCCGTCACGGCGTGGCTGCTGCAGCAGGCGGGCTATGACTGTGCCGGGGCCACGATGCGGCTCTATCGCAGTACGGATCTGGGCGAGGCCTGTCATAAGACCTGCTGCACCGAGACGGACATCGAGGACGCTGGCGACGTGGCCTTTCGCCTCGGCATCCCTTTTGAAGTGCTGGACTATACGCCGCTTTTTCGGGAGAGGGTCATCCGCAGCTTCTTGCTGGCCTACGAGCAGGGCCTCACGCCCAACCCCTGCATCGACTGCAACCGTTATCTGAAATTTGAGGCCATGCTCGACTATGCGCTGCAGCATGGCTTCGATGCCATCGCCACCGGTCACTATGCCCGCGTCGTTTGTGAAGAGAGCAGCGGCCGCTGGCAGCTCAAAAAGGCGCTTGACGAGAGCAAAGATCAGAGCTACGTGCTCTATATGCTGACGCAGGAGCAGCTGGCGCATCTGCTGCTGCCGCTGGGCGAGCGGCACAAGACGGAGATCCGCGCGGTCGCGGAGGAGCAGTGCTTTATCAACGCCCGAAAGCGCGAAAGCCAGGACATCTGCTTCGTGCCCGACGGGGACTATGCGGCCTTCCTTGAACGCTGGAGCGGCAAGATCTGGCCCGAGGGGGATATTCTGGACATTCAGGGGAAGGTGCTGGGCCGCCACCGCGGCGCACTGCGCTATACCGTCGGCCAGCGCCGGGGACTGGATCTGCCGATGGGGGAGCGGGTCTACGTCTGCGCCAAGGATATGGAGCACAATACCGTGACGGTAGGTCCGGAGAGCGCGCTTTACAGCCCCGCGCTGCTGGCCGGCCGTATGAACTGGCTCTCGATCCCGGAGCCGTCCGGCCCCATCCGGGTAAGCGCCCGTACCCGCTACCGCCAGACCGAGACGCCCGCTACCGCGACGCCCCTGCCGGGCGGACGGATGAGACTCGTGTTCGACGAGCCGAAGCGGGCCGTCACCGCCGGCCAGGCTGTGGTCCTCTACGACGGGGACCTGGTCCTCGGCGGCGGGACGATCCTGGAAGCGATCCGCGAATAGACACAAGCATCAAAAAACAAGGCCTCGGGCACAGCCCGAGGCCTTGTTTTTTCTTAATCTGTTTCCGCCAGTTTTTCGATGTAGACCCAGGAGCTGTTGTCTGGCAGGTAGTTGATGACGACCGGGACCAGTCGGTCGGTCAGCGTGCCGATGGTGATGGTCCCCTCCATATCCTGCAGGTTATAGGTGTAGGTCCACTTGTCCGTCCGGTAGTACAGACGGTCATAGACTTTGGAGAAGAGCACGCCGTTCTGCCCCGTGCTCTCATCCAGCTTGACCAGCGCGCGGGCCGAGTCCAGATAGATGGACAGGAGCCCATTCTCATCCTCCAGCTGGGAGGCCACATACAGGGCAAAGCCGCAGACGGCATTTTCGGGGGAGGGCGTGGTGGACATCTCCGCAGAGTACAGGAAACGGCTGTTCCCGTCGTTGCCTGTCGGGACGGGGAACATGACGTCGGCCAGCACGACCTCGTCAAACCCGAGCGCATAGAGCTCCCTGCAGAGCTCCACGATATAGGTGCGCACATCGACGCTGTACGGGTCGAGATAGGTCCCGTTGTCGTCGCGGTAGTCAAAGCCGGCCTCTGTCCGCAGCGTGTAGTTCGTGGTGCGTACAGGCAGCAGATCGTCTACACAGCAGCTTATCTGCGCGACGAGATAGATCGTTTTGTCGTGTTCCTTCGCGTAATCGCGCAGATCCTGAAGTATCTTGGCCATGTCCGTCTCCAGCGCCGACTGATAGTACAGCCCGTAGCGCTGCGCGAGAACGGCCTGGGAGTTCCAGACAAGCGCCCCGGCCCGCGGTTTCATTTCCAGCAGCAGGGCGTTGCCGCTCGATAGACGCGCCGCCATCTCCATCAGATGATCGGTGTTGACCTCCTCGGCGGGAATGTAGATAGCGCGCATGGGCTTGGCGTCCCGTCCGGCTACCGCCTCCACGCGGGAGTAGTCGGGAGGATCAAAGACGAGCTCGGTATCCACCTTGTCAAAGACCCGGATCTCGTTGCCGCTGCTGTCGACCACGGTGTTCTCGGCCGGTTCGTCGCCCGGCATGACCATGGTGACGCCCTCCTTGCTGATGACCGCGTATTTCTGCATACTGTAGAAAAGCACGACGACCAGCGCGATCAGCGCCAGAAAGATCGCAAAGGGAATCAGCGCGTAGTTGCGCCGTTTCCTTCGTCCCTTGTAGAATTCACGTTTTTTTGCCATATATCAGTCGTTTCGGTATAAGCCTTCGATTTTCCGGATCCGGCGGATATGCCGTTCATCGTTGGAGAAAGGGGTGTCCAGGAAGGTGTCCACGATCTTGATCGCAAGTCCCTCGCCCACGACCCGCGCGCCGAGCGCCAGAATATTGGCGTCGTTGTGCGAGCGCGTGGCTTCCGCGGAAAAGCAGTCCCCGCAGAGCGCGGCGCGGATGCCGGGCACCTTGTTCGCTGTGATGGAGATGCCGATGCCGGTGCCGCAGATGATGATCCCGTACTCCGCTTCGCCCGCGGCGACAGCCTGCGCGACCGCCCGGCCGAAATCCGGGTAATCGCAGCTCGCCTCGCTGTAGGTGCCGTAGTCCCGGTAAGCCAGCCCGCGTTCCTCCAGATGCTTCATGATCGCCTGCTTGAGCGCAAACCCGCCGTGATCGCTTCCGATAGCCAGCATGAAATGTTCCTCCCCGAATCACAAAAGCTTCTGTATGGTCAAAATCCAGTATAACACAAACTGCCCGGTTTTTTCAAGGCGGCTCAATCGGCGCGCTGATACTCGCAGCTGCTCAGCATCTTGCCGTTTGCGAATTTCATGTAGGCCATGTGGCCGACGTTGTTGATCGCGGCGGCGTAGACAGCGTTCCCGACGGTGCAGGCGAAGCTGGTGGAGCCCGTGTCGGCGACGAGGTCGACGTTGTACTCCGATTCACCCTCCCAGATGAGCAGGCGCAGCGTCGCGTAATCGCCGTCGATTATGATGCGGGAATTGTAATAGGTGCAGGGGAACTCGTGTCCGACGGTAAGCGGCAGCAGCGTGATGTCACCGGCATAGAGACGCCAGTCGCTGCAGAAGGGCTTGTAGAGATCCAGCAGCTGCAGCCAGTGATCACGCCCGGAGAACTCGCCGGTGTAGTTCTGCAGCCATTCATAGGCGCCGAATATGTCGCCGGCCTTGCAGAGCATGTAGAAATCCCGGGTGTAATCCGTGAGGTCGATCAGCGCGCTGAGATAGACGGGGCTGTCCTTGTAGTCGCCGAGCAAGGCGAAGAGATCCTTGACGCATGCGGCCAGCGGCTTGAGTCCCTGCGACGGCGTATCGGTGAGCGAGAAGTCCACCTTGTCCTGACCGCAGGCCTCTCCGAGCGTATCCACGACCTTGCTCCCCAGTTCGAGCGCCTTGGCGGTCGACAGGGAGAAACGGTTCGTCCCGTTCGGGTCCATGCTCAGCACGGCGTAGATATCCTCCACATCGTGCTGCTCGATGAACGAATAGAGCGCGACCGCTTTGCGGTACACGGCCTCCTGCGCGAACTCTTCGCTGGACTCATAGCTGTCCAGCTTCAGAAAAGCGGCGCGTGCGGCGCTGTAACTGCCGTTCTCCAGCAGCGTAACGGCCGCATCGTAATCCGCCTGCCGCTGTTCCTCCGGGGAGAGCGTGGGCGTGGGGACGGGCGTGGGGCTGGGAGCGGGCGTCGGCGGCAGGGAGGGGAGCACAAGGTCCATGGAAGGTGCAGGTGCGGACACAGGCAGCGGCACGACGCGGTTCAGCAGACGCGGCCCGAAATGGATGACGGCAACCAGCGCCAGCAGCAGCGGGATGATAACGGCAGCGTGCTTAAGCAGCCGTCGTTTGCGCAGCGTCTGCTCATCCGGTTCGGCAGCTTCCTCCTGCTTTCTCTGGAGCGCTTCCTCCTTCAGCCGCTGTTCGCACTCGTTGCGCAGCGAATCCTCGTTCACGTTCAGCTGCGCCCGGCGGACCCGGTGGCAACGGTGACAGCTCTTCTCATCCTTGCGGTTGACGGCCCCGCAGGTGCACTGCCACAGCAGGCTTCCGTCCAACGGCGCGTAGCGGCAGTCGGTCCCGTAGCGGATGCGGAACTGTGCGGCCATCTCCTCGCTGTCGTAAGCCTCTTTCAGGGTGATCTGCTTCTCGACGGGTTCCCATTCCTCGCCGTGATCCGCCCATTTTGTGCCATCGGCAAAGACGACGCGGGTGACACGGACAGAAAAACGACAGACCTCGCGATAGGGGATGACCAGCGCGGTGCGATGACCGAATTCATCGTCCCGCACGGCCTTCAGATTCGTATAGGAACGTTCGAGCTCCTCGCCGAGACAGTTGCCCTCCGCGTCCCAGAGCATGAGCGCGATCTTGACGCTCTTGATCGTGCGGGTATCCAGATTATAGAGCTTCAACTGGGCGATCACGTTTTTGGAGACGGCATCCCGCAGCAGGACCCCGGCGCGGATCAGCACCGGCGAGCTTTCGGCGAAAACGCCGCCCGGAAGCTCATAGATCTTTGTGAATCGTTCTGACATACCGGCACCTCTCACAGCTGCGGAAGATCACGGCTCTCAAAACTGCCGGCGGAAACGCTTCCGCGATCCGGGAGAGCGATGATCATCAGATAACCGATCACGGTTAAAAAGAAGGCGAAGAAAAAGTACTTTTTCGAGGCCCAGCCTTTCGTCGCAGCCGCCAGATAAAATTCCTTGGCTACAAAAAAGTCGAGCGCAAGGATCGCAAGGCCGACGACGATCAACAGAAAAACACGCATGGGAACGCCTCCTCCATGATATTTGACACCAGTATAACACGGAAGTTATGTCAACGCAATGCCGAAACGCTCAAGTTTTGGAAAAAATTACGGATTTTAGAGGAAAACGTAGGCCTGCAGTCTCCGCAGCGCTTCCTCGAGCAGCGAACGCGGCAGGGCGAGATTGAGGCGGATCGAATCGGGGAACAAAAAATCCTCGCCGTTTTGCCAGAGGACGCCCACCTCGGCCCCGCGGCGCAGCAGCGCATCCAGCGTGTCACCGTGTTCCCGCAGCCAGTCCGCACAATCCAGAAAGAGCATATAGGTGCCCTCGGCGCGCATAACGCGAACGCCGGGGAAATGCGCATTGATGAACGCACAGGTGAAGCGGAGATTTTCGTCCACCACGCGGATCATCTCATCGGCCCAACCCTCGGCCCGGTCATAGGCGGCGATCAGCGCGTGCATGGACAGCACGTTTCCGGCGTTGTAATGGCTCATCGCACTGCGGCGGCGGAGCCGGTCCCGCAGGGCGGGATCGTAGACGATGTGGTAGGAGCCCACCAGGCCCGCCAGGGAGAAGGTCTTGCTGGGCGCGTAGAAGCTCAGCGTGCGGTTCCGCGCGTCCTCGGAGAGATTCTGCGTCGGGATATGGGTGTGGCCGGGCATGATGATGTCCGACCAGATCTCGTCGGAGATAACGGTGACGTCATACCGCCGGAACAGCTCCATGGCCTGCTCGAGCTCCCAGCGTTCCCAGACGCGCCCGCAGGGATTGTGCGGAGAGCAGAGGATGGCGAGATGGATCTTTTCCTCGCGGAGCTTTTGTTCCATGTCCGCATAATCCATACGCCAGATCCCCTCGGGGTCCCGCTTGAGCTCGCTGTGCACCGGAACTCTGCCGATATCGTGCAGCACGTGTGTGAAGCCGACGTAGGTGGGAGAGTGGAGCAGCAGCTTTTCTCCCGGGCAGCTCAGCATCTGGATCGCGGTGCTGACGCCGCCGAGCACGCCGTTTTCGTAGCCGATGTGTTCGGGCAGCAGACCCTCCGTCCCGTGGCGGCGTCGGTGCCATGCGATGATGCTCCCGTAATAGGCGTCCGGCAGGGCATAGTAGCCGAAGGAGGGAAAGTCGAGCCGCTCGTGCATGGCGGCGAGGATCTCCGGGGCGGTCGGAAAGCTCATGTCCGCGATCCACATGGGGATGCGGGAGAAGCCGTTCCGAACCGCGGCGCCGGGGATGGGGATGCGATCTGCGGCGATGGAATCCTTTCCCTCACGTTCCAGTATCGTGGAAAAATCGTAAGACACGGCATATCGCTCCTTTGCGCATTGTTATCGATCATTTTATCACAGCGGCGCAGATTTTACAATTTCTTATAGACTTTGTCCGGCAAAAAGCTTATGATGGTAGCACCCGCAAAGGAGTGGAACACATGAAAGATCCCATGACCTATATCGACCGATTCTGTCGGAAGCATCCGAACTTCGGCATCCCGAATCTGATGAAATACGTGTGTATCGCGAACGTGGCTTTCTGGCTGCTCGGCGCGGTGAACAATGTGCTGTTGAGCTACCTGAGCTTTGATCCCGAGCTGGTCCTGAGAGGGCAGGTGTGGCGGATCGTCACCTTCGCCCTGTATCCGCCCAGCACGGGGCTGCTGGCTTTTATTGCGTTTTATTTCTATTACTGGATCGGCAGTACGCTGGAGCAGTATTGGGGCACGCCGAAATTCAATATTTATTTCTTTTCCGGGATCCTTCTGACGCTGCTTTACGGCTTCGCGATCCATTTCATCACAAAAAGATCCATCCAGCTCAATGCGGAATATGTGTATCTGTCCATGTTCTTTTCCTTTGCGGCCATGTTTCCGGACATGCAGGTGCTGCTCTTCTTCCTGATTCCCATAAAAATGAAGTGGCTCGCGCTGGTGGACGCCGCCTTCTTCCTGATGAGCATCCTCACGGCCTCCTTCCCCGAGAACCTTCTGCCCATCGTGGCGGTGCTGAACTTCTTCGTGTTCTGCGGCGGTGAGCTGCTGCGCGCGATCCCGCGCCGCCCGACGGCGGGCACCGTGAACTTCCGCCGCGCCTCCGCAAAGATTCGCCGGGAACAGCGGGAGCAGCTGTACACGCATAAGTGTGCGGTCTGCGGCCGTACGGACACGGACTATCCGGAGCTTGAATTCCGCTATTGTTCCCGCTGCGCCGGATATCACTGCTTCTGCCAGGATCACATCAACAACCATATCCACTTTACCGAGTAAGTGCGGAAAAAAGCAAAAAACTGAAAAAAAGACTTGACCTTGCCGCACGCTTGTGCTAATATAATCGGGCGGCAAGGCCAGGAGCCTCGCTTTTATATACAAGAACCGGTGTGCCGGTCTTGAGCTATCCGGGTGTAGCGCAGATGGTAGCGCGCTTGAATGGGGTTCAAGAGGCCGGGCGTTCAAATCGCCCCACTCGGACCAGGAACGGGCTCTCCCTTATGGGGGAGCCTGTTTTTCTGTTGAGTGACCAGAGGAGGCCCTCGCGGCTGCCGCGCCTGTTTTGCGCGAATCGACCAGGGGGCCGGGCTTCGGCACAGGTGAAAGCATAAAGAAACTGCTCCCAACTCGAGAGTTTGACTGGGATGATTTGTTCGAAGACCGGATAGGTGCACGCTTTGCCGCATTCGTTGTTCTGCTGCAGCATGAGCGATACACAGAAAAAACGCAGTCTCTTACATACCCTTTCTGAGCGCACAGAAAATTCTGAGCGCACAGAAAAAACCGATGCCGCTTCGCACGGGATAACAGCACGCAAATCAAGACAGAATCAGCCCGAAGGAGTGCCGATATGCTATACAACCATACAGCCATTCTGACCGATCTGGACGGGACCCTGTTTAATTCCAATGGCCTTGTTTCCGAATCGGACCGCAAAGCGATCGAAGACTACATTGCCGCCGGCGGCCTCTTTGCTATCGCATCCGGACGCGAACCGCATAACGCGAGACGCCATCTTCCGGACCTGCCCATCAACGGACCGTCTATCGTTCTTAACGGTGCGGCTGTGTACGATTTTGTGAATCATCAATACCTGAAGACCGTTCTCATGGATAAGGAAGCGGGAGCGGATGTGGCGGTCCATTGCCGGGACACTGGCCTGCCTCTGGATATCCGGATCTACACGACAGAGGGGATCTTCTATGCCAGCCCTCTTGAAGAAGCAGATCCCGGTTATTTGCGGATCCACCAGCCGACGTCCTTCCTGCCGATGGAACAGCTGATGGAAAAGGACTGGATCAAAATCGTGATGCTGGAGCGCGAAGTGGATGCGCTCGCGCCCATGAGAGCGTTCCTGAGAGAAAAAGGGTATGAAAAACGGCTCAGCCTGATAGAAGGCACGACCGATGTCGTAAAGATCGGCAAATACCAGGAGCTTTTGCCTCCGGGCGTGAACAAGGGCACGGCTGTTGCGTTCCTGCGGCAGATCCAGGCATACAGGTCCCGCACGTTGTTTGCTGTCGGCGACTATTGGAACGATTGGGAGATGCTCAATACTGTCGATGTGCCCTGTGCGCCTGAGAATGCCATAGACGAGATAAAGGCGGCTTGCAGATATACCCTGCGTTCTCATAACGACAGCGCGATCGCGGATCTGATAAGAAGAGTGATACCGACCGTTTGACAACAGCGAAGGTGCGGAATCATCCCGCATGTGTTTACCAGCGCCTCCGCGCAGACCATTCGGATTCGGAAAACTGCGTTTACAATCCGGAATTCAACAACAATGCGGCGGGATAACCGGGGGAGAAAGCCCTGACCGTTGCAGAAACCGCACTGTTATAGGCACGTATTAAGTGCGGGCCTTGAGAGGCCGGGCGTTTCCGGGATCTCCCTCCACATCGAAAGGATCATCGGATGGCGAAAGGGATCGAGGATCCGATCCTTTTTGCTCTGCGGAGGTCTAAGAGATGCCGGAGGTCAAAACGCCGGCAGAAGCGCCGACGCTGATCCGAAATAGATCCAGGCGCAGCATGACAGACATGACCGGCATGATCGTGCCCCTGTCCGGCGGCGCTGGCTTTTGCGATGCCGGCCGTATATGCCGGACGGAGTGCCCATACAGGCAGTGAAAGGAGAAATCACATTCCATGCGTGATTGCAGCAGATTCAAAGGCTGTCTGCTCGGCGGCGCGGTCGGAGATGCGCTGGGGTATGCCGTGGAGTTTATGAGTAAGTCGGAGATCGTCTGCGCCTATGGCCCGCAGGGGATCACACGCTATGAGCCGCGTGCAGGGAAAGCACAGATCTCCGACGACACGCAGATGACGCTGTTCACAGCCGTCGGTCTGCTCTATGGCCGGACGCGCGGCGGGCGGCGTGGGATCGGTGCTCCCGAAAGCGAGTATATCCGCCTTGCCTATCTGGACTGGCTCGACACCCAGACAAGAATACTGCCCTGCCAGTCAGAGAGAACACGTATATCCTGGCTTGCCAATCTACCGGCCTTCTATCACCGCCGGGCGCCCGGCATAACCTGTTTGTCCGCGCTGGAAAGCGGCGGCAAGGGAACGATCGAAAAGCCGATCAACAACAGCAAGGGCTGCGGCGGTGTGATGCGCGTCGCACCGATCGGGCTGTTTTTCTGCGACAAAGCGGGTTGGACAAAGCCGGAGATCGATATGCTCGGCGCGGAAGCGGCGGCTATTACCCATGGCCATGAGTTGGGCTATATCCCCGCCGCGGCGCTGGTGCACATCGTCCGCAGCCTCGCGTCAGGGGAACACGGCGAGATCCTGTCGGCTGTGCGGGAGGCCATGGCAGCCGTGCAGACGCTGTTTCCCGACGCGGAGCACATGGAGCATTTTCAGACGCTGATGCAGCGGGCGATCGAGCTTTCTCAGGAGGGTACGGAGCCGCCGGACGCTTTCCGCAGCCTCGGCGGGGGCTGGGTCGCGGAGGAGACGCTGGCTATCGCGGTGTACTGTGCGCTGAAGTATCCCCATGACTTTGAGAAAGCCATCGTCGCCTCGGTCAATCACAGCGGCGACAGCGATTCCACCGGGGCCGTGACCGGCAATATCCTCGGCGCGGCGCTCGGTCTTGACGCCATTCCGGACTTCTATCTGCAGGACTTGGAGCTGCGGGATGTGATCGAAGAAATTGCAGAGGATCTCTGTACCGGCTGCGGGACGGAAGCGGGCAGCGAAGAAGGGGATCCCGCCTGGGTAAGCAAATACATCCGGGTCGATTACGACGAGGAAAAGCGGAAACAGTGTCGGAGGAAGCAAACGAACGAGTGAGATAAATACGAATCACCCGATCCCCTGAGGGATCGGGTGATTCTGTAAATCGGCTGACAATATCGCGCGATCGTGCGGCGGGACACAAGCGTCCCTTCCCCCTGTCAGGCGTCCGCTTCATGGTACTTCTCGTACAGGCGACCAGCCTTGTAGCCCATATACGGCGCGCCGCTTTGGGAGCCGTCATAGTAAATGGCGATCAGCCTGCCGGCGCGCTCCGGGTCAAGGCAGCGTCTCAGTTTTTTCCAAAGCTTCCTGTTGTCCCGGAGCGATTCAAAAATATAAGCGCACTGCATCTTCGCGTCGCCGACCGACGTCCCGTAATCCTGCGCGAAGTCATACAGGTCGCCGAGATAGTCCGAATTGCGCCATTGCCCCAAGCCATAGCCGCCGTAGCGCCGCGCCTTGCGGATAAAATACGAGCGGCTCGATCCGTCCTCAAGCCCCTTGTCGGTCTCCTCAGTCACGGTCTCGCAGAGGTCGATCCCGTATCCGGCGAGGGAAGAACCCCAGCCTGCGACCGCGTCCGAGCGATACTGCGATTCCCGCCAGAAGTAACTCAGCACTCCGGCTGTCACCACGTCGGACGGACTGTACTGTGAAAGTTCCTCCCACAGCCACGCCTCCACGCCCTTGCCTTTCCGCTCGGTGAAAACGGGCTCGTCGGCGAAAGCGGCGGTGCCTGCAAGAAGAATAAACACGAGGGCAAGCGCCAGAATTTGCTTTGCTTTTTTCATTTACGCCTCCTCTTGATGATGCTATTCTACTCTTTTTCTCGACAAAATGCAAGTTTTCCCCGGGAAGCCGGGAAATACGGCATTTTGAAGGGGCAAAAAGCAGGGGGCGGCAGCTCGTGCGGGACTTGGAGAGCGTTTTTTCTGTTCTCTCTCCCTTGTAAGCCGCTGTGAAAAAAGCTATAATATCTTTGTTATAAATGAGCGGGGAAGCGCATGAAGACGGCGGCGCAGCCCCCTGAATCCAATGACCGAAACAGGAGGAGAAAACCATGGCGGCCATCAACAAAGCGTACTGTCGCAGCTTCCAGGCTGTCTTCAACATCGGGGCGCGTTTTCTGTACTGGAGGAAACCGATCCCGGTCTCCGGCGCGGGCAGCGTGAAAAAGATACCGGAGCTGCTCCGGCGGGAGAAGGTCAAGAAAGTCATGGTCGTCACCGGACCGACCGTGGGCAAAAAGCTGGCTCCTCAGATTTTGGCGGAGCTGGACGGCGCAGGGATCGCCTACACGCTGTTTGCCGAGGTCGAGGCCAACCCCTCGGTCAACACGGTCAACTGCGTCCGGGATCTGTATCGGGAGCAGGCCTGCGAGGGCTTTATTGCCATCGGCGGAGGATCGCCCATGGACGCGGCAAAGGCGGCGGCCGCCTGCGTGGTACGGCCCGGGGTCGAGGTCGGCCGTATGGCCGGTCTGCTGAAGGTCAACAAGAAGCTGCCGCCCTTCATCGCCGTCCCCACGACGGCGGGGACCGGATCGGAGACGACCATTGCCGCCGTTATCACCGACGGCGAGACGCACCACAAGTATGCGCTGATGGACCTGCATCTCGTGCCGAAGTACGCGGTGCTCGACCCGGAAATGACCCGCGGGCTGCCGCCGAAAATCACGTCGACCACCGGCATGGACGCCCTGACCCATGCGGTCGAGGCATACGTCTGCTGGACGTACAATACCAAAGAGAGTATCCGGCTCGCGGAGGAAGCGGTCTGTGGGATCTTCCGGTTTCTGGAGCGGGCGTACCGCGACGGCGGCGACATGGAGGCGCGCACCGAGATGCTGATCGCCGCCTATAAGGCGGGCTTTGCCTTTACCCGCGCCGGCGTGGGAAATGTCCACGCCATCGCGCACACGCTGGGCGGCCTGTACAATACCCCGCATGGTCTTGCCAACGCGGTCATCCTGCCCATCGTGCTGGAGGACTACGGCGCTGCGGTCTACGAAAAGCTTGCGCATCTGGCGGAGCTGACCGGCGTGCGGACAGCCGGCACGGACGAGGAAAAGGCGAAGGCCTTTATCGCCGAGATCCGCGCTATGAACCGCCGTATGGAGATCCCCACCGGCTTTGATTTCATCAAGGAAGAGGACATCCCGCAGATGGTCACGTGGGCGCTGGCGGAGGCAAACCCGGTCTATCCGGTGCCTGTGGTCTATGACCGGCAGCGCTGCGAAAAGGTGATCCGCCGCATCATCGCAGAAGCCTGAAGCCCAGACGGGCGGGTGTCCCGGCCGCGTGAAAAATGTCGTGCCCTCCGGCATCAACTTGCAAAAAAACGGTGCTTGTAGTATTTTGTAGTATAAAGAATACGATGTGCCCGTGCCGCGCCTTGCGGATGCGGGAGATCGGAACATGTCTCCTCGGGGGGCTGCTGTTATGAAGCATAAACCGAAAAACCTGTATTTGCTCTGCATCTGCCTGCTCTTTGTGCTGATGCTGGGCGGCTGTGCCGCCCGGACGACAGAGCCGACGCTCCCCCCTGCGACGGAGGAACCGGAACCAACGCCGGAACCAACGCCGACGCCTGCTCCGGACGTCGTGCTTGGGGAGCGGACGTGCGATCCGGATACCCGCGACCTGCTGATTTTCAGCGAGGAGGAGTATCGGGATATTCTGGAAAAAGCACCGCTGTTCCCTGAGCTGGAGAGCATTCGACTGAATTGCGGGCTGGGCACGGTGGAGCGTGTCACCGAGCTGCGTGAGAGATATCCCGCGCTTCAGCTGTACTACAACCTGACGCTGAAGGACGAGCTGGTGCCGTGGCTCACCGAGCAGCTCGATCTGAGCGCCCTTGACCCGGAGGAACTCCCGGAAGCTGCGGCAATCCTGCCCCTGCTTCCGCGGCTGCGCACGGTGCAGCTTCCGGAGAGCTTTACCTTTGAGGATTACAAAACGTTGAAGGATATCGCGCCTCAGGCGGATTTCGACTACGCCTTTACGCTCTACAAGCAGAAGCTGGACACGCATACGGAGAGCGTCCATTTCCGGAAAGCCGCGATCGGGGAAGAGGGGCTGGCGGAGATCGAGGCCATGCTGCCCTATCTCGAGAATCTGAAAGAGCTCCGCTTTGAGTACTGCGGGCTTGATGACGAGACGATGGACCAGTTCCGTTCTCGTCATCCGGAGCGGGACATCGTCTGGCGCGTCGAGTCGCTGCCGGGCGGCGGACAGTGGACCGACGCGATCTCGCTCTGGATCATCGGCGGCTATGATGACGAGCGCCTTGCGCCGCTGAAATACTGCACCAAGGTGAAGTATCTCGACATCGGCCACAACGGGATCGAAAATCTGGACTTTCTCTATTACATGCCGGACCTGGAGGTGCTGATCGTCGAGAACGATCACGTCTCGGACATCACTGCGATCGGCAGCTGCACGAACCTGGAATACCTCGAGGTCGGCGAGACGCATGTGACCGATATCTCACCGCTTGCCAACTGCGTCAATCTGGTCCATCTGAACATCGGGCGTCTCCATGAGCTGACCGATATCTCGCCGCTCTATGGCCTGACGAAGCTGGAGCGCGTCTACGGCAAATGCGACGAAAATGTTCCGCCCGAGCAGGTGGAGCATCTGAAGGAGCTCCTGCCGGACTGCGAGATCCGTTTCGAGTTCGACCCGGGCGGACCGATCTTCGGCTCCTGGCGTTACTATCCCGGCGGCGGCATGGTGCCCCGCTATAAGCTGCTGCACGACCAGATCGGGTATAATTGGTGAGACCGCAGGAGGAAAACGCGATGAAGCTTTTCACACGTTCCGTCCCGCCCGGCGGGAGCGCCCGCGCGAGCCTTGCCGGCTGGCTCTACGGCCTGTTTATGGCGGCGACGCTGCTGATCTGCCTGCTTGCATGGGGGCGCGTCCCCTATGCGCGCGCGGAGTTCAGCCGGGTCTTTCTGTCCCCGTGGCTGCTGCTCGTCCTTGGCCTCGTCTTCATCCTCTGCCTGTTCTGGCTGTCGGAGCGCATTGCGCCGCTTATCCGGCACGGACGCCTCGCGCTGCTGATCGCCACGGTGTGCCTCTTTGCCTTTCAGGTCGCGGCGGTCGTCCAGTACTACTTTTTTACCGACTGGGATGTGGAAGCGCTGCTCGATTTGTCGTACCAGCTGGTCCACGGCGGCGAATCCGAGGGCCTTGTGCAGTATTTTTCCCGTTATCCCAATAATCTGGTCCTGGGCTGGATCTTCGCGCAGGTGCGCGGTCTGGCGGCCGGGCTGGGACTGGAGCGCTTTGAATACGGGCTGCTGCTCGTGCTCCAGTGCGCCTTTAATGCGCTGACCGGCGCGCTGCTGGTCCTTCTGCTACGGGAGCTCGGCGCGAGCCGCTCCCGGCTCATCCTCGGCTACGGCCTGTATGTCTTCCTGATCGGACTCTCTCCCTGGGTCTCCATCCCATACTCCGATTCGATGTGTCTGCCCTTTCCCTGCCTTGCCGCCTGGCTCGCGCTGCGTAAAGGGAAGGGGAAGACGGGAGCCGGCATCCTGCGCTGGGCGCTGATCGGACTGTGCTCCTGGATCGGCTACCGTATCAAGCCTCAGGCGATCTTCCTGCTGCTCGCCGTGCTGCTGCGCGGCCTGTTCTCCCTGCGGGACAGCGCTGTGCGCAAAAGGGCGCTCCCGGCGCTCGCGGGCCTCGCGGCCGGGCTGCTTGCGGCTTCGCTCGCCTGCTCGGCGGTGGTGAACAGCCTGCCGCTCACATTGGATGAAGAGGCCGCTTTCGGGCCCGCCCATTTTCTCATGATGGGCCTCAACAGCGAAACGATGGGGGTCTACTCCCGCGAGGATGTGGAATTCTCCAAATCCTTCTCCACACAGAAGGAGCGAAACGAGGCAGATCTGCGCGTCGCGCTCGAGCGCGTTCGAACGCTGGGGGCAAAAGGGCTGGCGCGCCTCGGCGTGCAGAAGACCCTGACCAATTACGGCGACGGGACCTTCTGCTGGGACGGAGAGGGTGAGTTCTATGTCGGCGCGGTGGAAAGAGGGAACTCCCGCTTTGGAGCTTTTTTCCGAGACCTGTACTACTCCCGCCAATGGGAGGGGCGTTTTTTCCCCCTTTGGGCCAACTTCGCGCAGCTCCTTTGGCTGGCGATCCTGTTCCTTGGTCTCGTCTGCGCCTGGAGAGCGGGTGACGCGCGGATAGATTGCCTGATGCTTGCGATCCTCGCGCTCAGTGCTTTTGAACTGCTGTTTGAAGCGCGGTCGCGCTACCTGTACATCTATGCGCCCCTGTACATCGCGCTGGCCGTCCGCGGCCTCGACGCACGGCGAAAGGATCCGGAACAGACAAGTGAATGAAAAAACCGCGCGCTTTGCCGTCGACAAAGCGCGCGGATCTTTTTGAAAGGGAGAGGGATACGGTGATCACAGCGCCGGCAAGAGGGCAGGCGGCGTTTCATCGCGCCTCTCCCATCCGCACTGCGGCCACCATGCCGCCGACAGCCTCGCGGTCGATCAGCTGGAAGCGGTCCTCGGGAGGATAAAGGCAGCCGCCGTAGAAGATGGCGCGGTTGTTGTTTGCGGAGGGATCGCCGAATGAGCGATGTATCGCCACATGGAGCTGATCGGCTCCGGTTTCGGCGAGGATCCGGGCCATGTTGCGCGGCGTGATCCCCGCGCCGGGCAGGATCTGGATGCGTCCCGCGGCATAGGCGATCATCTCCCGCACGGTCTCCGTACCCCAGGAGACGTCCGGCTCCTGGCCGCTTGTCAGGATGCGCGTGACGCCCAGTTCCGCGAGCAGATCGACGGCCTCGCGCCAGTCGGGGACCACGTCGATCGCCCGGTGAAAGACGGCCTCTTTCCCGGCCTCTCGCGCGGTCTCGGCGAGGATGCGCGTGCGCTCCCGGTCGATCGTGCCGTTTTCATGCAGAAAGCCGAAGACGAGCCCGTCCGCCCCATGCGCGAGCAGCAGCCGGGCATCCTCCCGGCACACGGCGAACTCCGCGGCTGTGTAGCAGAAGCCTCCCTCGCGCGGGCGCACCATGGCCATGATCGGCATCCCGGTCTCACGTTTCGCGACCAGCAGGGAGCCGAGCGTCGGCGTGAGTCCGCCGTGAAAGAGATCGCTGTTGAGCTCGACCCGGTCCGCCCCTGCGCGCCAGGCCTCGATCACATCGCCCGCGCTCCCGCAGCAGACCTCGATCCGGATCTTCTTGTCCTCCATCGGAACACCTCCCCTTTGTTGTCGAATCCAGTATACCATAGGCAGACCGCAAAGAAAACCCTCGGCATTTTGCTCAAAAAGCATTGATTTTTTCTCGGAGATTCAGTAAAATAGCAGTATAAAAACAGAAGGAAGGCACGAACATGGATAAAGAAAAATACGCTGCCTATCTGGATATCCTGCGGGAAGAACTGGTCGAGGCCATGGGCTGCACGGAGCCGATCGCGGTGGCCTATGCCGCGGCGCTGGCGCGGCAGACGCTCGGACGTATGCCGGAGCGCGTCGAGCTCACGGTCAGCGGCAACATCATCAAGAATGTGAAAAGCGTCATCGTGCCGCATACCGGCGGACGCAAGGGCCTGCGTACCGCAGTGGCGGCGGGCGTCTGCTTCGGCGATGCGGAGAAGGAGCTGCAGGTCCTCTCGGACGCCGACGACGAACAGCTTGCCGGAATGGACGCCTGGCTGAACAAGGTACAGTTCACGATCCGGGAGTCGAACGCCAACTGCCCTTTTGACCTGCATGTACTGGCCGGAGCGGGAGAGGACAGCGCCTATGTGCACATCATCTCTCACCACACGAACGTTGTCACGCTCCGCCGCAACGACGAACTGCTGGTGGACAAACCCTTTACTGACGACGCGGTGCAGGTGCCGGAGAACCGCAGGCTCCTGAATGTGGAGGACATCGTGCGTTTTTCCGACGAGGTGAAGATCGAGGATGTGAAAGACCTGCTGAAGCGGCAGATCGACGACAATATCGCCATCGTCTACGCCGGGCTCACCGGCAAGTACGGCGCGGCCATCGGCAAGATCCTGCTGCTCTCGTACGGCAACAGCGTGCAGAACCGGGCCAAGGCCTGGGCGGCGGCGGGCTCTGACGCGCGGATGGACGGCTGCGAGCTGCCCGTGGTCATCAACTCCGGCAGCGGCAACCAGGGTCTGACCGCCTCGGTGCCGGTCATCGTTTATGCCCGCGAGTGCGGGGTGTCGGAGGAGATGCTCTACCGCGCGCTGGTGGTCTCGAACCTTGTGACCATCCATCTCAAGACCGGCATCGGCTCCCTCTCGGCCTACTGCGGCGCCACCAGCGCCGGAGCCGGGGCGGGCGCGGGCATCTGCTACCTTTACGGCGGCGGCTATGAGGAGATCTCGCATACCATCATCAACGCACTTGCCATCAACTCCGGCATGATCTGCGACGGAGCCAAGGCCAGCTGTGCGGCGAAGATCGCCTCGGCGGTCGAGGCGGGTATGCTCGGCATGCGCATGAACATGCACGACAGCCAGTTCTACGGCGGCGACGGCATCGTGGTCACAGGCGTCGAGAACACGATCCGCGCCGTGAGCACCATCGCCCGCGAGGGCATGCGCAGCACCGACAAGGAGGTCATCCGTCTGATGATGGAAAACGGCTGAACACCGATATTCAACAGGAAACGCCGCCCGAAAACGCGGGGGTCGTAAGACAGCCCATAAGAAAGCAATAAGAAACCAAGGTGTTCCGATTCTCAGGAGCCCTTGGTTTCCTATTTATTTTGTTTTGGATTGTTGGTAATTCCAAGAATATAGTCAACAGACACATTATATAGTTTAGACAGCTTTATTAGAACATCAGTAGGGATATCTCTTTGACCGAGTTCATAGTTGCTGTAAACCTGCTGGGAACAATTCAATAGGCTGGCCAGCTCCCGCTGCTTCATATCCCGGTCTTCTCTCAAATCCCGTAAGCGGGAGTACATATCATCACCTCTCAATTCGGAGAAATGATAACATACTGCATTTTGTTGTGTTGACTTTTACTGCAAATTGCAGTAAACTTATAACATCATCTTGGGGAGGATACAGATATGAGTTGCCCGTATTACTGGTACGATAATCACTATGCGTGCAGAAAGTCCGGCAAAGATGTAAACGAGGATATCTATTACAAGTATTGCCGGAACTACGATTATGATGACTGTCCAATTTACAAGGAGGAGGATTCATCTGGGTGCTTTCTGACTTCCGCATGTGTGGAAGCAAAAGGCTTGGCGGATGACTGTCATGAATTGACGGTACTTCGTCGATTCAGAGAGGGCTACCTTCGTTCTCTACCGGAGGGAAGATCAGAAATAGCGGAATACTACTTTGTCGCGCCGCAGATCGTCGCAGCGATCAAAAAGAGAGAAGATGCTTTGTCAGCTTTCGACTCCATCTATGAAAAACTCGTATTACCCTGCGTTGAAATGATTGAGGCGGGGGACAATGCTGGCGCACATAATCTTTACAGAACAACTGTAAAAAGGCTGCAACATAAGTATCTACAGTAATTGGAGGAACTGAAAAAATGAGTGAATATGGGTTTTCAGGTGAGATAAATCTTGATACATGGAATTCTGGTGTAACGCGTGCATCAAAGGCATTAGACAAAGGCGATGTTCAAGGCGCTCTTCGGGAAGCACAATATGTTGTTGATAGTTACCAAAAGCATCGGCGAGGAACGGATAAGTGGCAAAAGGCAGTAGCCATAATAGCAGGGATTTTTATTGTGATTGCTGTTATTCTAGGGATATCGACAGGTGAGTGGATTGTCGCAATCGTCTTTGGCGTGATTGGACTTGTCATTAGCGGATTCCTCAACAATAAGATTGTTGACAAAAGAATAGCTGTGGACAATGCTTTTTATGATAGTTATGAGCATCTAGCCGGTGCGATAGAAGACCTGACAAGGAACCAATAAAACAGGGTAAACGTAGTGGTAGAGCCTCAAAATAGTATATGGTGATTGAAATATAAGATTGTTAGTCCAAAATTGGAAAAAACATTAGGAGGTTAGTCTATGATCGGCAATTCCGCAGATAAAGGTTATATGACTGTTATGCTCAAACAAGAGGAGGATGGGAAACATCTTCATGAGATTAAGTTTAAAAATGATCCAGACGAAAAACCGTTCTATGTAGACTATGAAAACGGGGAAATATTCATAGACTATAGCGATGGCAAAGAAGTTATTGGTACATATGAGACTACTCCGAGCAGTCCATACGGTGCCAAAGTGTTTGCTTATCCTTCTAATAGGTTAATTGGTCTCGTTGGAGGTGAATTGATATATTTTTACAAAGGCAGTGATGCAAACAGAATCATCCTTGACGGGAAATGCTTAGCTAATTATTCCCGGGCGGGAAGCATTAGTTTACATACGTCGCCTTTTTCTTACGGCCTTTTCAATGGAAGTGAGATAGGCGGCGCGGCTGCATTCGTAGCATTGTTCTATAGTTACAAGTTTATCAGCGTGTTCAGAGATTATTTTGAGATGGACAATGGTTCTTTCGAGAACAAATACCCTACTCTTGGATTATTCTAAAATTGCAATAATAAAATCAAAAGAAAACAAACTAAAGGGCTGTAGCATAACCACGCATAGCTACAGCCCTTTTTATGCCCATTTTCAGGGAGGAGGTGTTTTATGAAATCAAGAGCAGAGCAGTTGGAAAAGATGAGCAAGGCTATACTGATCGCATCGAATCGCATCCGCTACTATAAGCAGCAGGACAAAATGCTGCAGAGCGAGATCAAGCGGCTGACCCGGAACGAGAGAACGCACCGTTTGTGTACGCGCGGCTGCATGATGGAAGCATTCATCCGAGAGCCGGAAAAGCTGACGGATAATCAGGTGATGGAGCTGCTGGCCGTGGCTTTTCGTCAGCCGAAGGTATCAGCGCTTTTGCAGAAAATGCTGGAAGAAGCGAAAGAGTAAGGGCGCAATTATACACCTCGTCGCCGCAAACTCCATATCGCTCGCTTCCCTGTGGCGACGGGAAAGCGCGTTCATTCCGTTGCGGCTCCTCTCCCCACAAACTCGAAATGACTTTGCGGGGACCCCGGTGTGGTGTCCTTGCGCTCTCCGAGGGCTCTTGCAGAGGGCTCGATGGAGAAAAGCCGTTTTCTCCAACACAGGGGACGCTGCTCTTCCGCTGCGCCGCTATGCGGCTACCCTTTTGCGCACTTGACAGAAAGCAGGACTGAGGTAGTTTCCACTACTGCAGTCCTGCTTGAAAAACTGTCTTATGAGCCCCCGGCTGACGGGCGGCGTTTCCTGTTGAATGGATTATCAGACTTTTCTTTCTGGCGTGGTACCCGGCATGGGCAGCTGCACCAAGACGATCGCGGCGAACATCACCAGACAGCCGACGAGCTCCCGCACGCTCATGCGCTCCTGCAGCAGAAGCGCTCCTGCCAGCACGGCGAAGACCGATTCGAGGCTCATGAGCAGGGAGGCGATCGTCGGGTCGGTGAAGCGCTGCGCGACGATCTGCAGCGTATAGCCGAGCCCGCCGGAGAGCAGCCCGCAGTACAGGATCGGGATAGCGGCCGCAGCCAGTTTTTCCCGGCTGGGCTCCTCCGCGAGAAAGGCCAGGACGGCGGAAATGACTGCGGCGGTCACAAACTGGATCGCGGAGACGCGCAGGGGATCGCCCGTTTTGGCGAAGTGGTCGCAGCTGAGGATGTGCCCGCTGAACAGCAGCGCACAGACGCATACCAGCGCGTCGCCGCGGCTGAGGCGAAAGCTCTCGCTGACGCAGAGCAGATACATCCCCGCGACGCCGATCAGGACCGCAAGCCAGACATGCCAGGGATTCTTCTTTTTGAACAGCAGAAAGTGGAGGATAGGGACGAGCAGCATATACATCGCCGTGATGAAGCCCGCTTTGCCGGCCGTCGTGTAGACAACGCCCATCTGCTGGAAGAGACTGGCTGCGGCGAGAAAGCAGCCGCAGCAAAGGCCGCCGATCACGGTGCTGCGCCGGCGGGCGCGCTCTTCCTCCGGCTGGCGGGCGGGCGAGCCCCGCCGCTCGCGCCTTCCGGCCAGTAGCGCGACCGGCCCGACGGCGGCGGCCGCGAGCACCATCCGGGCAGCGGTGAAGGTGAAGGGCTCGATGCTCTCCATGCCCGCGCGCTGTGCGGCGAAGGCGCAGCCCCAGATGACGGCGGTCAGGGTCAGCAGGATATTCCCGAGGACTTTTTTGTTCTTCATCACGGCCTCACTTTTTTCGCGGATCTTCCGGCAACAGGCTCCGCGGGAGGCGCTTGACAAGGATGGCGGCGACGGTCCCGGTGACAAAGCCCGTCACCAGACCCGCCAGCATCAGGATCGCCATATAGTAGACCAGCTTCTCTGTCTGCAGGATCAGCATGGCCAGCCCGACCTGCCCCATGTTGTGCGAGACGGCGCCGGCCATGGCGATCGGTGTGAGGCTGAAGGCGCGCGTCTTGTACAGCGCGGCCATGACGACCATGCTCAGCAATCCGCCCGCAAAGGCGTACATCATGGCGTTCACGCCGGCGAAAAGAAAGCCGGAGAGCAGGACCTTCGCGGCCATCAGGGCAAAGGCTGTCGGGATGCCGAGCCAGACGATCGCCAGGATCAGCACGCTGTTGCTCAGGCCGAGCTTGACGCCCGGTATCCCGGTCGGCACCAGGCTCTCCACATAGCCCAGCATCAGCATCACTGTGACGAGCAGCGCGGAGACGGCGAGACGGCGCGTACGAAATCGCATCATGGCGGTTTACCCTCCGGCGGCGTCGGAGCTCTCCTCCGGCGTGTAGATCTCATCAAGGAAGCGCTGCGCCTCCTCGCGCGTCACCAGCTCCAGGCGGATGTTGTGCGGAAGACAGATCACCATATTGAACAGGATGCGCGTCTCCCGGTTTTCGAGCGTGACCTCGCCCTGCCGCACGCAGTTTTGATTCTCGCAGTTCGAGGACTCCATAAAGAACGAGTCTTTGCCGATGTGGACCACATTCTCGCTGCCGTCCGCCTGCGTGATCCGGAAGGCGTTGTCCTCGTTGAGCGGGATCGGCATACGGGTCCCGCTCGCGGTCGTCAGCAGGAGATAGGACTCCGCCGGGTATTCTTCGAAGAAAGCCTCGACGGGCGACTTCTCCTCTGCCGCCCCTCCGCTTTCCGCGCCGGGCGTTTCGGTCACGGCGGCTGGCGCCTCGGTAACGGCCACGGTCGGGGAGGGGAGGGCGGAGCGCTGCGACAGACCGAACAGCAGCAGCACGAGAGCAAGCGCGGCGATCCCAAGAATCAGCAGAATATCCCGTTTTTTCATAAGGGCAAGGACCTCCCTCCCGCAGTGTGGTGGGAACGATCCGATCCGAATGGGACCGAACCCTATTTCAAGCAAAGGTATCTTATCATATTTGCCCGGAAATGACCACTGTTTTTTCAAAGCCCTTGCGTTTGCCCATATGTGGTGATAAAATCAAAAAAGCAAGATTCCCGAAAGACTATAAAAGGAGGTTCGATTTCCCGTGCGCAAAGTATTATCCCTTATCCTCTGCGCCTGCCTGCTGCTCTCGCTGAGCTGCGTCGTGCTCGCGGAGGGCTTCACGCCCGGCGAGTACGAGGCCACGGCCCAGGGCTTCGGCGGCCCGGTCACCGTCAAACTCAGCTTTGACGCGGACAAGGTCACGGCGGTCTCCATCGAAGGGGCCGGCGAGACCCCGACCGTCGGCGGCGCTGCCATTGAGCAGTTCCGGACCAGACTGGTCGGCATCGCGTCCCCCGATGAGGTGGACGGCGTTTCCGGCGCGACCTTTACCTCGACGGCCGTGAAGACCGCCGTCGCCGCCTGCTTTGCCCAGGCACAGGGCGAGGAAACCGCCGAGGCCGCTCCGCTGGTCGACGGCAGCTATTCCGCCGAGGGCTTCGGCTTCAATCTCACGGTCCGCGTGCCCGTCACCGTTGAGGTGAAGGACGGCATGCTCGCGGCCATCGAGGTTGGCGAGAACGGCGAGACCAACGGCTTTATCGACACGGTCGTCAACACCTACATCCCGCGTGTCATCGAGAACCAGAGCCTGGCGGTCGATGCGCTCACCGGCGCGACCGCGACCTGCAACGGCGTGCGTCAGGGCGTCGAGAACGCGCTGACCGACGCAGGCATGGATCTCTCCGGGCTCTACACGCCCATTGAGAAGAGCACTGCCAGCGAGACCTATGAGACCGACATCCTTGTCGTCGGCATGGGCTCCTCCGGCACAACCGCCGCGCTCGCGGCTGCCGAGTCCGGGGTCTCCGTCCTCGCGATCGACAAGGCCGCCAAGTGGGGCGGCACCGGCGCCACGACTTCCGGCCCCGCGAACGTCAACCCGCCCAGCAAGGTCGCCGGGGAGGTCCTGGAGTGGAACGACCCGGTCCAGGGCAAGCATGACAAGGCGCCCGGCGAGTTGTTCGTCGATGCCGATGCGCTGTACGAGACCTGGTGCGAATATACCACGGTCGACGGCGTGCAGGGCGCGAAGCCCGAGCTGATCGCCAAGGTGATCAACGAGTCCGGCGAGACCTGCGACTGGCTTGAGAGCTACGGCTTCGCCTTCGGTCCTCCCGTTGGCTTTGTCGGCGGCAAGTGGGCGATCTTCTCCTCCTATGTCGGCAACAAGCAGCTTACCGAAAGCTACTTTGCCGCTGCCTACGCGAAGTATGTGGAGATGGGCGGCCGGTACATGCTCGAGACCGAGGCGACAGACCTTCTCTTTGAGGACGGACGCTGCGTCGGCGTCAAGGCGGTCAAGGCCGACGGCACCGAGGTGACGATCCGCGCCAAGGCTGTGCTCTGCTGCTCAGGCGGCTACGGCGGCAGCCAGGAGCTCCAGAAGCGCTTCCAGGGCGAGGCCTACAAGCTGTACGGCATGTACACCAACGACGGCAAGATGATCGCCTCCGCGGTGGACAACGGCGCCGCGACCTACAGCATCGGCATCTATCCGATGTCCCACTTCGTCGCGCCCGCGCAGATCACCACCTGCTTCTCCTTCGCGGACAACGACATCCCCTACGGCCTGATCTGCACGTCTGAGGGCATGGCGGTCAACCGCGAGGGCAACCGCTTCATCAACGAGTCCTCCATCTCCATGGAGGCTTTCTATCAGGGCAGCGAATTCTTCTATGTCTACTCCGCCGAGCAGATCGACGTGCTGCGCGAGCAGGGCCTGAGCGCCAATGCGAGCGGCCGTTATCTCTCCCAGGGAGGCATCGTGGCCGACACGCCGCTGGCGAATATCGACGCGGTTATCGACCACTGTGTGGAGGAAGGCTTTGTCTACAAAGCCGCCACGCTCGATGAACTGGCCGAACAGCTCGGTATGCCCGCCGAGAATCTGAAGGCTTCCGTCGCGGGCTACACGCCCGAGGGCGACGCCTTCGGCAAGGACCCCTCCAAGTTCGAGCGCCTCGGCACGATCTCCCCGGATTCCGCGTACTATGTGGCCTTCACGGGCTGCCCCTACATCTACAGCACCTGCGGCGGCCTCGATGTGAACGAGAACTTCCAGGTCCTCGACACCGCGGGCGAGGTCATCCCCGGCCTCTTTGCCTGCGGCACCGACAGCATGGGCGTGCTCTTTAACGAGAACAAGGCCTATACCAACTACGGCGGCTGCGCCCAGGGCTACTGCTTCGTCTCCGGACGTGACGCCGGCACCTTTGCCGCCGCCCAGATCCTCGCGGGCTGATCCTCTGCCGCATCGGCGGCCGGAACGGCTCCAAGAAGCACATAAAAAACAGCCTGCCGGATTTCCGGCAGGCTGTTGCTTTCCTTTTCAGCCAGATGCGAGAAAGCGCAGGCTCAGCGCGATCAGCAGCTGACCGACATAGTAGAGCCCGATGTTGGTGATGCGCAGGCTCTGGCGTGACTCCGCGCCGAAGGTGTTCAGAATGAGAACGATGTCGCTCACCAGAAACAGCAGCGCGCCCGTGGCGAACAGACCGGTGAAGGCGGATGGAGCGGCTAGCAGGTTGCCGACGGCGGTGCAGTTGAGCAGCATGATGGCGCCAATATAGAAAACACCAAAGATCTTGAAGGCCCTCTTCGCCGTAATACGCTTGAAGATCCAGACCATCAGCAGCGCCGTCAGGATCGCCCCGATCGCAAAACATGCGGCCCAATGGGCAGACAGGGGCAGAATAGCGGCGAGATAGAGGATGTGGCCGCTCAGGAACACCAGGATCCCGACCAGAAAGATGAGCTGTCCTGTCTTCGGGAACACCCAGCGCAGATTCAGAAGCACGTCCGCGATACAGCCCAGAACCAGACCGAACACGACAAGCCTGGCAAGCTGCGTCCCGTCGCTGCAGAGGAGGCCGAGCGCAACGAAGCACAAAGAGGCCAGTCCCTTCAGTACCACGGCCGCGGTGTATTTCTCCCGACTCTCCTGCCAGAGAAAGGCAACGGCAAAACTGAGGCATAACGCGATCAGAAAAAGCATGGATCACACGTCCTTTCTGTATAGCTGGCCGCACAAGACCTCACTTAACGCTTTTACTGTAAACGAAATCGGCCGTTTGTTCAAGTACTGCGATAATATGTAAACAGAATTATGTTAATTAACCTGGCAACTGATACAACGCCGGCCCGCGGCTGCCCGACCGGCCGTTTCCTTGACAGCATGGCGGACCTGTGCTAGATTTAAAATTGGTAAACCACGCAGAGGATCCTTTTTTCGCTTATCGTATGCTGCTTGCAGGGAGGACGGTTTGTATGGACGAGACCAAGATCGTGAAGGCGAGATGCAAAAAGACAAAACTGTATTATGGGCTCACGGTCAAAAAGATCCAGGATGTCTGGAAGGTCGTGGATGTGATCCCGCTGACGGCCGAACAGGGGAGCCTTCTGACATCCGAGGTCAAGCAGCCCCGTTTTGAGACCAACGGCAATCTGCTGGCTTGCTACCGCTGCGGCAGCCGGGTCGTCGGAGGCTGCCGGTGCCCCGAGAAAGAGAATGCCTGCTCTCCCAGAATGGGCTATCATTTCAACTGCGTCTACTGCCACAATCTTGAAGTGGACTATTCCAGAGGAAAGCCGTCCGTGTCTTATGCGGGTCAGGGTCCCGGGGAGATCACGCTGGTGCAGGGCAAGAAGGTCAAGATCACCTTCAGCAACGTCAAGTGGGAAAAATACGACCGGATCCTCCATCATCCGCATGCGGAGTCGTTTGCCAAATACGAGCCCAAGGTCCACATCGTTGCCGATGAGGAGAAGATTGAATTCCACGGCTACAACGTAAGCGAAATGAACGAAGGCGTCTTCTACACGATCGGCGGAAACGATGATTTCGAGATCTCCTGCGACGTCGACACCTCTACGATAAAGCCGCATCCGGGCGGATGCCTCTCGATCGAAATGGGCGCCATCACGGCCCGGATCGATCAAAACGGCGGCTCCTTTTTCCTGGGCGGGCAGGCTGTGGCCCAGGTCGGTTCCCGGTTCAGCATGACCCTGTCTCTCACGGAGGGCGGCCGGTACACGGTCACGGTCAACGGGAAAAAGGCGGGGGAAGTGTTCAAGCGCAATGGACAGAGCGTCGAGGTCCGCTTTGGCTTTTCGCACGGGTCCCATTACTGCGAGATGTTGTCACACGCCTACATCACGGGTATTCAGATGTCTCAGACACCCGGCGGCAGACAGTAAAAACGAGATATACCCGGACAGGGGGAACACGTATACGCTCCTTCTGATGAACAGGCGCCCGAAAACCAGTGCTTTCACTGGCTTTCGGGCGCCTGTCTGTGTGGGATGGCCTTATTCAAGCTGGGAAAGAAACAATTGATCCAGTTCCTCCCAGCCGCGATACGGTTCTTTTGGCAGCTGCGTGATACGCGTCTGTACTTCCTCGATGCTATGCTCAAGGTATCGATTGATGCTCTCGACCGTGGGGATCGTTTTCACCTCGGGCGCGTTTTGCTTCAGATCCAGGAGCCGGTTGACCTCCGGCAGCAGTGCGGGGTCGAGCTCCGCTTCCATCAGCTCCGAAAACAGCATGGGAGGCGGAGTGCCGTTGTCCAGGATCCATCGGCAGGCCAGGACCGGGCGGAGCGCGTAAAAGTATTTCTTCGCCTTGACGGTTTCGCTTTGCAGGTGATCCCGGTAGTTGCGGATCGCCATGCTGAGATAGTGGCTGAGTCCGCGCCGGGTGGAAAAATACTTCGGCATGACGCCTCGCAGCTCGGCAGCAAACGCGGATTCGCGGTACACGATCGGCGAGGAGAACCACTCGAACAGCGTGGGATTCGAATTGCGGAGCAGCCGCAGCGCTTTGTCAAGATCCCAGCCGTTGATATCCAGGTCGTCCTCGATCGGCAGCTCGATCACATCCCGGTTTCGTTCCAGGCGCAGATAGTCTTTTTGTGGCCGTACGTAGATAAAACGCACGTCATAGTCGCTGTCCGGGGAGGCAAAGCCCCAGGCCCGGCTGCCGGACTCGACCGCAAGCAGGATCTTTACGTTTTCAAGCGCCTCGATCCGATTCAATTGATTCTGGATGACTTCCCTCATACGACCCGTCTCCTTCCGCTCCAGGCGGAGACCCGTCAAAGCCTTGCGGCTTCTCGATTTTTCCGATTAAGAAGAAGCGTTTTTTCAACGTGATTATACTATATGCGCGCAAAACACGCAACAGAAAACCTCTTTCGCCCAGGCGGGAAAAGAGGCTTGTCCACCGCGCTTTTTTGGCAGGAGTGTTGAGCGTGCGGGCTTTCCGGAATCATAAACCTTCTGCACGGTCGCCTTGCGGGAAAGCGTACAAAAAAGGGTATATCTTTATGGTTCGGTTACCCTTGATGTGTACGGTCATGTGTCCGACGCCATGAAGGCGGCCAGCGCCAGCCGGATGGAGGAGTATGTGCGCCAGATCCCCGATATCTGATCGACTTGCGGCTTTTTGCCCGGATTTCAGGGCCATGGCAAGGGTCAAGAATCAGGTCCCGTACCTTAAAACGCCAAATCTGACCGAAAAAAAAGAAGATCGGCTTGAATCGTAACGATTCAAGCCGATATCTGGCAGCGGGAGAAGGATTCGAACTATGGTCAATATGAAAAACGAAACAAATCAAAGCACATACAAGTCAATTATTCATTTATTTATTGCGTTTATAGAACTTTATAGTCAAATAGAGAAAAGGGAGAAAAATCCGAGTTGGGGCGAAAATGGGGCGAAAAAAAGCTTGTCGGCTTCTTCACCGACAAGCTTTTTTTGTTACAATATGGCGTCAAGAAGCTGCTGCATTTTCCGGGAGGACTCGTCCCGCATTGAGTCGGTTACGTGGCCGTATCTGTCCAATGTAAAGGCAACCGTTGCATGTCCAAGGTTTGTGCTTATCGTTTTAATATCGTCTCCCGCCTGAATGGATAACACAGCGTAAGTGTGCCGTAAGTCGTGGACACAACTGGCCTCAATCCCGATTGAGGCCATAACCTTTTTACAATGGTTATATACTGTCTGAGGGCTTAGGTTAGTCCCGAGCGGAGTTGTAAATACAAGGCCGGTTTTACGCTCTTTATCGCTTTGCCAGCCTTGCCACAGTTCCCCAGCCGTAAAGCGCTCCTGCATTTGCTCGACCTCTCTTTTTCGCAGGAGTTCCATAACAAAGGGGGCTGGTTTTACAATACGGCTCCTTCCGTTTTTCGGCGTATCAAGTGTAAATCCTCCGTCCGAGAGCTTGCGCTTTGTAAGCTGCATGTTTATGGTAAGTGTCCCGGCCTTGAAGTTTACACAATCCCAAGTGAGACCTGTTGATTCTGCGAGTCGGAGGCCAGTGAGCGGGAGGATTTGCAAAAGATATTTATAATCATCATCGGCGGCAGCCGTCAAGAATTGGGGAAGTTGCGTTTTGTCAAGCGGGTGCATTTCGGGCTTTACAGCGCGCGGAAGTGTGACCCGCTCGGAGGGGTTGCTTTTTATGAATCCAACATCAACGGCAACGCTAAGGGCCTTAGAGAGAACGCCGTGCACATTCTTGACAGATTTGGGCGAGAGGCCAGCAAAGGAAACTTCTTCTTTTCCGTTTTTTTGTCTTTTTTGACAATCTTTCTCCCGCTCTTGCTGAGCTGGTTTACAAACTTTTGGATTTGTGGCGGATTAAGGGTGCAAAGCTTAACTCGGCCAAGAGCGGGTTTGATGTGGGTACTGATACAGATAGGAGAAAAACGAAATTGAACTGTTGCTGTGATTTTCCAAACAGCCGTCAGAGGGATGCAATTATCCGAATTGCCGCCGCTCTGATGAAAGAGCCGGAGGCCCCTTCCGCCACCAATGGTGACCGCGTAGCCGCTGCCCTTGAGCGAATCGCGGATTGGTGCGAAGCATCATCCGAGATTTGGGATAAAATGACGGAGGGCGAGTAATGGCGAAAATGGAATATGCCGTGATTCCGGTCGGAGACATCCACGAGGAGATTTTTCGGCAATGTGAGCCGCCGTCTGAGCGTGTAATCGCCAACATAAAAAAGGCGGATAGCTTGATGGTCTGGCAGTTGGACAAGATTCTTTCCGAGCTTCGGCCGTGCTTGACAATTAAAGAGGTGCAGGGGGAAACGCTGGGACCTATCGAGCAGACGCTGCAAAAAATCGACATTTCCGGCCTTGCTGTCATTGCTGTTAGTACATGGGCACGAATGGTGAAACACACCAAAACCCCCGATTAACTCCCGAAGAACACGAGAAGGGCCGGGATTACCCCAGCCCTTGTGTTTATATCTCCAACTCGAGATAGAATGTTCCCATGACGTTCACTAATTCAACATCCCGAACACCAGGATGGTAATCAATCCACCAGCCTATTCGAGACCTTTTAATGCTTGTGAAATTTCTTCGTCCTCTAAAGTGTTATAAAGGACCTCCATCGCTTTAAAAACTAAACTAGAGCAATGGTTTATATGAATAAACATGTCAATTTGCGCAAAAATAGTAGAATGGTTTTCATCAAAAACAAAATCGACATGCGGGCAATAATCGTTCAAGTCATTAATGGTAGATAGAGTATAATTCTTGCCTGCAGAAGGCTTAACTAAATCCCAAATCCGCAAACAGACTTCCTCATCGTCTTGTTCAAAATAAATGAAGCATTCAACCCCAGAAAAGGTCGATAGGCCAAATGTGTCAAAATTGATTACAACTGCTTCCCAATTTTTATCGTCTATTCCATAATACTTATATGGAATCCCCAGCTCATCCATATAGTTAAGGAAACGGTGCGTTGATTTGTATTTAGTCTCTTGTGCAAAGGATACACTTCCCATAGAGACAAGCATCGCGATTACGCATACCATTGATACAAAACACATAAGCCCTTTTTTCATTGTCATACCTCCATAGTTGTTTTTGGTAGTAGTATTACTCTACCATGCACAAATGAAAAACAATTCAAAGGTTTATTCGAGTTTTCGTAATGCTTGTGAGGTATACTCGTCTTCTATAATGTCTAAAAGGGAATCCATGGCATCATATACTGAACGAGCGCAATGGTCTCCGTCGATATACATATCCATTTCCGCCTGAACCGTTGAATCGCGCTCATTTAAAACGAATTTTGCATATTTCCAATTTGCGTTCAACTCATTTATGGTAGATAGAGTAAAATTCTCGCCTGCAGAAGGCTTAACTAAATCCCAAATCCGAAATTCGACTTCATGATTGTTTTGTTCGAAATAAATGAAGCATTCAAAGCTTGAAGAGATGGATGGGCCAAAAATGACACTAACTGCTTCCCAATTATCATCGTCTATTCCGTAATAGTTATATGGAATCCCCAGCTCATCCATATAGTCAAGGAAATGCTGTGTTGATTTGTATTCAGTCTCTTGTGCAAAGGATACACTTCCCATAGAGACAAGCATCGCGATTACGCATACCATTGATACAAAACACATAAGCCCTTTTTTCATTGTCATACCTCCATAGTTGTTTTTTTGTTATCTTACACTATACTATATACTAACTAATATACCAATACTATATCAAAAAAACAAGCTTTTCATTTGCGATTCTTTGTATCTTGTATACAAAAATGCATGATGAAAAGCACGGCGATATTATCACCACATAGGCAGGTACCATCTATACTGAATATAACTGTACATATTTTTCTGAAAAACGATTGACCACAAAAAAACAGGCTTCCATTCACCGTCAATGGAAGCCCCATCCTTTGTACTTGCTCATAGGATTTATTTAGACATTTTCTATATAATTTGGTGGACAGATTAGTCAAGAAAAAGCACAAAATGAGCTGGTTGCTGTTATAAGCTTCCAGCTCACTTCTATAGTTTGGGACATGGGAAGAGGCAAATTAATAATACCATTTTGAGCCAGAATATACAAGAGCAAAGAGGCCTCAACAGCAGCGCAAAAAAGCTGGTTGGGGCGAAAATGGGGGCGAAAGCGATTTTTACGTTATTCATTTTGAACTATTACGCACAGAAATCTGCTCATAAAGAAGAAAACAGCTTGAAATCATAACGAAATCAAGCTGTTCCGCTGGCAGCGGGAGAAGGATTCGAACCCTCACATACGGAGTCAGAGTCCGCTGTGCTACCTTTACACAATCCCGCTAAACGCAAGAGCTATTATACCTTTTATTCTGACTTTGTCAAGGATTTTTTTCTTTTGCGGGAAGACTTTACGCCGACCTGCATTTTTGCTATACTGCAGAAAAAGAGAAAGAACGGAGTGGCGGCATGGACAAAGAAAGCAGGATGAGAATGGCGAAAAAACGCCTGATCGGCTTCGCGGTCACCTGCGGGCTGGAGCTCGATACCGTGGAGATCGGGGAGACGACCGGCCATTGTGTGCTCAGGCCCGAGCTGCTCAATCCTTACGGTTTCGTTCATGGCGGCGCGATCGACACGGTCATGGACACGCTCGGCGGCATGACGGCGAGCGGAGCAGCCGACCCGCCGCGCTATGTGGTGACGCGCAGTGTGGAAGCGCACTATCTTCGCCCCATTTTGGGCACGGTGATGCGCGGCAGGGCGCAGGCGATCAAGGTGGGAAAACAGACCTGCCTGATCCGGGCGGAGGTCTTTGACGAGGAGGACAGGCTCTGCGCAGAGGGCCTGCTGGAGTTTTTCTATCTGGACAAGCTGATTAAAGAGGAAGATTGAAAACAGGCGCCGGGAATGTGAAGCCGGCGCCTGTTTTCTTTTATCCCGCAAAGCCGTGATCAGTATAGTAGCGCTGGGCGCTGCGAAGCAGGATATGGGAGGCCTGGTTGCGCATCTGTGCGGTCTCCGCCCCGAGCACGACCAGCAGTATCGTGTGCGTCTGCCCGCCCACGCTGAGCGGAAGCGACGCTGCGAGGCAGTAGCCGGCCCGCGTCGTGTTGCCGGTCTTGAGCCCGTTGACGCCGGACATGTTGAACACCATGGGATTCGAGTTTGCCGTGGTGTACTCAAGCGTAGGGAGCTTGACGAACTGCTGACTCGTGCGCGTGGTCAGCGCGGGGTAGTTTGCGAGCAGATAGGCGCAGAGGCGGAAATACTCCAGCGCGGACATCGTATTCTGGCGCTTGGCCGGGACGCTGCTCTGCGTATAGACAGGAAGCCCGTGCGGCGAGCGGAAAACCGCGCTGTACAGCCCAAGCGAAAACGCCCTGGCGTTCATGTCCGCCACAAAAGCATCCTCCGAGCCGGACAGGTATTCTGCAAGCGCAAGCGCAGACTCATTGCTCGAGGCGAGGAGCATCGCGTCCAGAAGTTCCGTCAGCGGCACGGTCGTCCCGGCGTGCAGCTTCACCTGCCCGTCCGGGGACAGGGAGAGCGCCTCGGCCTTCTCGCTGATGGGCACGGGGTCGTTCAGGCGGATCTGCCCGGCGTTCACCGCCTCGGCGATCAGCAGATACCCCATGAGCTTGGAGAGGCTCGCGATCGGGCAACTGCGGTCTGGCTGCCAGGAATAGAGGATCTCGCCGGTGTGGGCGTCGCCGAGGACCACAGCGTTGAAAGCGTCAAAGAAGCCCTCGCTTTCCAGCGCGTCGATACTCGGCGCAAAGGGGCGGTCAGGATAGACGCGCAGGCTTCCGTCAATATTGCGCTCGATCGTGAGATCGAAGAGCAGCTGGATATCGATGAGGCTCATGTAGAGCACGTTGCCCGAGCGGTGCGTGTAGTACTTGAGTTCCCTCCCGTCCATGAAGAGCCGGTTGCGCGAGGGCCAGAGCGTGTCCACAAAGGGGCCGGCGCCCTCCTGTGCGCCGCTCGGCAGGGCGGCGGGCTGCCCGCTCGTGATGACGAAGTACTCGCCGTCCGTCGGATTGGAGGCATAGTCGATACGGAACTGCTTGTCCGTACTGCTCAGCGCGGCCGAGAGATCGGAGAGACAGAGATATATGTTGTTTTCAAAGCTGTCTGTCCGGGCTCGCACGAGAATGCTGCCGGTCCCGATATGGAGCGTCACGGAATAGGGGGGCTCATCGGCAAAAGCGGCGGCGGGAGCCGCGAGCAGGAGCAGAACCAGCAGAAAAGCCAGAAGTCGGCGCGATGATTTCATGCTTTCGCCTCCTTGCAGGATCATGGTTTCATTATAGCAGAAAAGCACGATTTGCACAATTCGCCAAATCTTAACTTTTTTCGCTGCGAGCGCATAGAAAAATACCGGGGATACAAGCTGCCGCATCCCCGGTATTCCCATAGATCAATCGTCAAAGCTTGAGATCGAACCGCCGAGCTGCATGGCCTCCATGATCTTGTAGCGGTCCATCTGCAGATGCTTTTTCTTTTCGAGCGCCTCTTCGATCGGTGTCTCGACGACCCAGCCCTCCTGGGTGCAGATGATGACGTTGCCGCGTCCCTCGGCAAAGGCCCTCACCGCGGCGTAGCCCATACGGGTCGCGGTCTCGCGGTCACGGGCGTTGGGCGAGCCGCCGCGCTGGATATGGCCGAGCACCGTCACGCGCGGATCGATGCCGACGGATTCCTTGATCTGTTTGCCGATATCCACAGCGCTGCCGACGCCCTCGGCCACCACGATCATAAAGTGGGTGTTGCCCGCCAGGCGGGAGTCCTGGATGCGCTCCACCACGTCTTTCTGGAAGTCCAGCGGCTTTTCCGGCACGAGAACGGCCGTCGCACCGACGGCGATGCCGACGTACAGCGCGAGGAAACCGGCGTTGCGGCCCATGACCTCGACCACCGAGCAGCGCTCATGCGACTGCATGGTGTCGCGCAGCCGGTCGATGCACTCGATGGCGGTGTTGCAGGCGGTGTCGAAGCCGATGGTGTAGTTGGTGCAGCCCACGTCGTTGTCGATCGTGGCCGGCACGCCGACAACCGGGATGCCGAGGCGGGAGAGCGCGAGCGCGCCGCGGAAGGTGCCGTCGCCGCCGATGGCGACGATGCCGTCCAGCCCAAGCATTTTGCAGGTGGAAACAGCCTTTTGCTGCCCCTTTTCGGTCATGAATTCTTCGCTGCGGGCGGTGTAAAGAATGGTACCGCCTCGGGAGAGGATGTGGCCGACGCTGTTGCCGTCGAGCCGGACGAAGTCGCCGGTGATAAGTCCCTGCCAGCCGCGGCGGATGCCGATGCATTCGATCCCGCAGTCGAGCGCGGTGCGGACGACTGCGCGGACGGCCGCGTTCATGCCGGGAGCGTCGCCGCCGCTGGTCAGCACGCCGATCCGTTTGATTTTACCCATGGGTTGTCCTCCTGTCTGTATATGATTTCCGGGTGCTGTTTTTCGCTTTTAAATCATTATACTC
>JAFXTM010000109.1 GCA_017535865.1 Oscillospiraceae bacterium | reverse complement strand
CTTTCTTCACAGGGTCTTTCTCACCCTCTGCGTCATACACTTTTGCGCCCACCTGCTCGCCCAGCACGCGCAACTGCTCTATGGCGGCGGGGCGGTACACGTCGCAGGCCGCCAGCAGGGGGCGCTTGTTCTGGCTCTTGCGGACCAGGGCGGCCAGCTTGGCCCCGTTGGTGGTCTTGCCCGCGCCCTGCAGGCCCACCAGCATCACGACGCTCGGGGATCTCGAAGAAATGTTCAGCTTCTGGTTCTCCCCGCCCATGAGCTTTGTGAGCTCCTCGTTGACGATCTTGATGACCATCTGGGCCGGGTTCAGGGCCTCGAGCACATCCGTGCCCACGGCACGCTCGGTCACGGACTTGGTGAAGTCCTTGACCACCTTGTAGCTCACGTCCGCCTCAAGCAGCGCCATGCGCACCTCGCGCATGGCCTCCTTCACGTCTCCGGCGGAGAGCCGGCCCTTGCCGCGCAGCCGCTTGAAGGCGGCGTTCAGTTTATCGGATAAGCTTTCAAACGCCATCGCGTGCTCCTCCTGCCGTGTCCCCGGACCCGGCCCGCAGCCGCCTGAGCTCTTCACGGGTCTCCTCGAGTTCCCGCTCCAGCGCCATCACGCGGCCGACCAGCCCGGTCTTCTCCTCCAGCTCCCGCAGCGCCGCCTCCGCCCGGCGGATGTTGTCCCATACGCCCTGGCGGGATATGCCGCACTGCTCCGCGATCTCGGAGAGGGACAGATCCTCGTTGTAGTGAAGATCATAGCATTCGCGCTGCTTCTCAGTCAGCAGTTGCCCATAAAAATCCAGCAGCATGGATCGCATTACCCGGCTGTCCTCCATGGGAAACGCCTCCTGTCAAGTGAATCAGCTTAACAGACTATACACCCTTCCGGCGCAGCTGTCAAGCTTTTTTTCTTTACAGGCGTTTTTTCTTTTTGCATAGCCCTCCCTCTTTTGGGAAAGATAATGATTATATGAGAGCGAAACGCCGCAAAGCGTTTCGCCGTGCCGCGTTGCGGCGCAGCAAAACAGTATGTCTGTTTTGCCATATGCTCATTGCAATGAGCATCGGGCGCATGATTCCAGGAGTCATGCGCTGCCAGGCTTGTCGTTTGGCAGCGGGAACGATCGAATCGACGATCGTTCCCGTCATCCGATAATCATTACAGGAAAAACGCTCATTTCGGAGGACGCGCATGGACGGAATGTATATCGAAGACGAACGCCTTGCCGCTTTTGGCGCGGCCACGGCGCGGCTGCTGCAGCCGACGGGGGAGGCCGACGGGCGCGCCGCCGCGCTCGCGCTCAGGCAGAGCATGCTGCGCATCGACCGCAGCTATGAGGCGGTCCGCCGCCGCTTTGCCCGGCAGAGCGCGGTCCCGGCCGCCTGCGAATGGCTGCTTGACAACCGCTATCTGGCGCGGCGCGAGGCGCTCGCGGCCTGCGCCGATCTGCGCGCGGCGCGGCATCTGCGCGTGGGTGGGGAGGGGCTTCTGATCGTGTCGCTCGCCAAAGCGCTGGTAGAGGCGGGCCGCGGCCGCGTGACCGAGGAACGCTGCCGCCTCTTTCTGGATGGCTTCCAATCCGTCACCGTCCTGCGCCGCGTCGAGCTCGCCCTCTTTCCGCAGGCGCTGCGCGCGGCCGTGATCGACAAGCTCGCGGCGGACTGCCGCGAGCTCTGCACCGCTGCTGACACCGCGTCCCTGACCGCGCCGCTCGAGGCGCTGTTCGGGACGCTGCGGCTTTTTTCCACACTGGAGCTCGACGCACTCCTGCAGGAGGCAGACCGGGTCCAGGCACTGCTCGCCGCCGACCCGGGCGGCGTCTTCCCGCGCATGGACCGCGAGACCCGGCAGGATTATCTTCGCCGGATCGAACGGCTCGCCCGTCGGGAGGGCGTGGAGGAGACAGCCTGTGCAGCGCATCTGCTCGAGCGGGCCGCTGCGGAGGGACGGCACGTCGGCTTTTTGCTCTTCCGGGAGCCAAGCCCTCTCCGCGGGCAGCTCTACATTGCCGCGAACGTCCTGCTGACGCTTTTCCTTTCGCTCCTGCCCGCCTTCGCGCTGCGCCGCGTCTGGGCGGCTCCGCTGCTCCTGCTGCCGGTCTCGGAGCTTGTTAAAAGCCTGCTGGACGCGATCCTGCTGCGCCTCGTGAAGCCCCGCCGTCTGCCGCGCCTGGATATGGCGGAGGGCGTGCCGGAGGAGGGGCGTACGCTTTGCGTCGTCTCCGCGCTGCTCGGCAGTGAGGAGGAAGCGCGCCGCCTCGCGCGGCGTCTGGAGGAGCTGCGCCTCGCCTGCCGCAGCGAGGGCAGGAACCTGTTTTTCGGTCTGCTGGCCGATCTGCCCGCCGCCGACAGCGAACAGGCCGAAGCGGACGCGGGTCTCCTGCGCGCCGCCAGGGACGTCGTCGAGACGCTCAACCGCCGTTACGGCGGCGGCTTTTATCTCTTCACCCGTCCGCGCGTCTTTGACGGCGAACGCTGGAGCGGGTATGAGCGCAAGCGCGGAGCGCTGCTGGCGCTGGCCGGGCTCCTCTGCGGCGAGGAGAGCAGCCTCGCCGTCGTCGGGGACCGCGCGGCGCTCGCGGGAGTCCCCTATATTTTGATGCTCGACAGCGACACGGAGCTCTATCCCGGTGCGGCGGGCGAGCTGATCGGCGCGATGCTCCATCCGCTCAACCGCCCCGTGCTCGATCCGAAGCGCCGCGTCGTCTCGCGGGGCTGCGGGCTCATCCACCCACGCATCGACACCACGCTCGCGAGCGCCTATGCCACCGACTTCTCGCTGATCTTCGCCACAGGCCGCGGGAGCGACCCCTACGGCGGGCTCTGCGGGGAGCTCTATATGGACGCCTTCGCCAACGGCGGCTTCGCCGGGAAGGGGCTCCTGGACGCGCGCTGTCTGCTCGCCTGCACGGCTGCGCGTATCCCGGAAAAGCGCGTGCTCTCCCATGACGCGCTGGAGGGGGCCTTCCTGCATGGCGCCTTCTGCGGCGACGCGGCCTTTGCCGATGCCTTTCCGGCCCGTCCTCTCGCCTGCTTCCGGCGGCAGCATCGCTGGATACGCGGCGACTGGCAGAACCTCCCCTGGATCTTCTGCCGGGACCTGCGCGATCTGGACCGCTGGCGGCTCTTCGACAGCCTGCGCCGCTCCCTCGTCGCGCCGCTCACGCTGCTGGCGCTGCTCTGCGGCTTTCTCCTGCCCGAAGCGCTCGCCGCCGCGGCCTGGGCCGCGCTGCTTGCCCTGCTGAGCGAGCTTTTTCTCTCTCTGGCCGACGGCAGTCTGCGCCGCCGCCCCTCGCCGCCGCTGCGCCGCTTCACCCGGCTCCTTACCGGCGTGGGCGGCGCGATCGTGCGCGGCTTTTTGCGCCTCTGGCTGCTGCCCTGCGAGGCCTGGGTCAGTCTCTCCGCCATCGGGCTCTCCCTGTGGCGGATGCTCGTCTCCCACCGCAATCTGCTCCAATGGCAGACCGCCGCGCAGAGCACACGCGACTCCACCGGGCTCCGGGCCCATCTCCGGGCGCTGTGGCCGGGCATGCTGCCCGGCCTGGCGCTGCTGCTCTTCTCGCCTGCCATTCTCGGCAAGGCGGCGGGACTGAGCTGGCTCTTCGCGCCGGCGGCCGCCTTTGCGCTCTCCCTGCCCGCCTACCGCGAGCCGGCGCTCTGCGCGCGCGACCGGGACTATCTGCGCGCGGCCGCCGGGGAGGCGGTCGCCTATTATCTCGACAGCATGGCCGAGGCGGACCACTTCCTCCCGCCCGACAACTTTCAGGAACAGCCGCCCGTGGGCCTGGCTCATCGGACCTCTCCGACCAACATCGGCCTCGCGCTGCTCTCGCTCGCCGCGGCGGTCGATCTCGAGCTGCTGGGCCGGGGCGAGGCGCTCGCGCGCGTCGACCGCACGCTCGACACTCTGGAGCGTCTGCCGCGCTTCCGCGGACATTTCTACAACTGGTACGACACGCGGAGCCTCAGCCCGCTCGCCCCGCTCTATCTCTCCACCGTGGACAGCGGCAATCTCTGCGCGGCGCTGCTGACCCTCGGCGCAGCGCTGCGCGAATGGGGCGCGGAGGGTACCGCCGCGCGCCTCGACGAACTGCTCGAGCCGATGGACTTCTCTTTTCTCTTTGACCGGGCCCGCGGTCTCTTCTATATCTGCTATGACACCGTGCAGGGGCGCGGCAGGGGCGGCTGGTATGATCTGATGGCAAGCGAGGCCATGCTCACGAGCTATCTCGCCCTCGCCCGCGGGGATGTGCCGCGGCGACACTGGCGGCGGCTCGGGCGCGGTCAGTTCCAGAAGGACGGCTACCGGGGCCTCGCGAGCTGGACGGGCACGATGTTCGAATACCGCATGCCCGCGCTTTTCCTGCCCTATCGGCGGGGGAGCCTGCTCTATGAGAGCAGCCGCTTTTGCCTCTATGCGCAGAAGCGGCGCGTCCCGCCGGGCCGCCCCTGGGGTGTGTCGGAGAGCGCCTTCTATGCGCTCGACGCGGCCCTGAACTATCGCTACAAGGCTAACGGCTGCGAGGCGCTCGCGCTCAAGCGCGACCAGGACCGGGATCTTGTCGTCTCCCCTTATTCGAGTTTTCTTGCGCTGGGGCTCGATCCGCTCGGTGCAGTGAAAAACCTGCGCCGCCTCGAGCAGCTTGGCGCGCGCGGCCGCTATGGCTTCATCGAGGCACTTGACTTCACGCCTGCACGCTGTCGCGGGCGTGAGGGCGAGTCGGTACGCTGCTATATGGCGCACCACATCGGCATGAGCATTCTCGCCGTGGACAACGCCCTCTGCGGCGAGGCAATCGCACAGCGCTTTCTCTCCTTGCCCGCCATGGCCGCCCATCGGCTGCTGCTCGAGGAGCGGCTCCCGGACGGACAGGTGCTGCGGCGGGACCGGAGCGAGCCGCCGGAGGAGGGGCCGGGACGAGACGATCCGCGCTGGCGGCTGCGCGGTAGCGGCGAGGGTCTGGCGCGGCTCTGCCTGCTCTCCAACGGTGCCTACAGCCTGCTGCTCGACCAGCGCGGGCATTGTCGCGCCGCCGTCCGCGAGACCCGGCTCTATGGGAGCTCCCCGCTCGCCGAAAGCGGCGGGCTTCACCTCGAACTCTGGGAGGGCGAACAGAAGCGCCTGCTCTTTCCGACGCCGCGTCCGCGGCTCTGGGAGCTCGGCGAGGACCAGGCCCTCTGGCAGGGTCTGAGCGAAAAGCTCGCTTGGGAATACAGCGTCGAGACCGCCGCAGGCGAGCTCGGCGAACGGCGCTGCCTGCGCCTGCGGGCGCTCGAGGCCGCGGACTGCCGGATACGGCTGAGCTTTCGGCCGCTGCTGGCCCTGCCCGCGGATCTGGAGGCACACCCCGCCTTCTGGCGGCTGGGGCTTGAGAGCGAAGTGGCGGAGGGGGCGCTGCTGCTCCACCGCCTGCGGCGCGGCGGGCAGCCGGAGCTCTGGCTCTGTCTGGCTTGTGACGCCCCGGCCGTGTGCCGGAGTGATCTGCGCCTGCCGCTTGTCGGACTGGAACTGCAGCTTGCACTGGCCTTTGGCGAGACGTGCGCGCTCCGCTTCGCTCTCTGCGCCGGTCCCGACCGGGAGGCCGCCCTGCACGGCGCGCGGCGCGTTCTGCGCGGCGGCGGACGGGGCAACCTGATCTCGGCCGCCGCGGCCAAGCTCGGACTCGGCGCCGCGGAGGTAGGCGCCGCGATGGCGCTGCTGCCCGAGCTGGAACGGCAGCCCTCGCTCGCCGCGCCGCGGCGGGAGCTCTGGCCTTTCGGCGTCTCTGGCGACTATCCGCTGCTCTGCTGTGAGTCCGGCGCCGCGGAGGCGCTTCCGCTGCTGCGGCGCTGGCTACTGTTGAAGAGCGGAGGCGCCAGGGCGGAGCTCGTCTACCTCAGCGAGGAGACGGGCGAGTACCGCCAGCCCTGGGCCGCGCGCGTGGCCGCCTATCTTGCCGGGCAGGATCTGGAGGCGCTGATCGGCTCGCGCGGCGGCGTCCATTTTTTGCCCCTGTCCGCGGCAGAGGCCGTATACAGTCGGGCCGTATACGCTGCAGGCCGCGACCTGAGGGGCGGCGTACCGCTCCGACTGCCCGTTTTGAGCCGTCCCCGCCGTCCCGGCGCCGTACCAACGCACTCTTGGGACGATGATGGTTTCACCTTCACGGTCCGCGGCGACCTCCCCGGCCGCGTCTGGCAGCTCCCGCTTTCCAACGGCCGCTTTGGCGCGATCGCGGCGGACGTCGGGCTCGCGGCGCTCTGGCAGGAAAACGCCCGGGAGCAGCGTCTCATGGCACCGCTGGAGGAGGTCCGCGGCGTTCAGCCCGCTGCCGCGCTCTGGGCCGAGTCAGGCGGCGAGGCGCTGAGCCTCTTCGCGGCCAACGACGGCCGCCGCTGCCGGGTCTTCTTCGGTCGGGGCTGGGCGAGTTGGGAAAAGCAGCTGGATGAGCGGAGCGTGACGACCACCGCCTTCATCCCCCTCGGGACCGACGCCCTCGTGCTGCTGATCCGCGGCGCGGGCGGGCTCTCACTGCGCTTCGGGCTCCAGCCGCTGCTCGGGCCGGACAAAAGCTGTCTGCGTTTTGAAGAGAGCGAGGGCCTCTTTGCCTTTGAGAACGCGGAGAGCTATCTCCCGGATCTTCGGCTGCTCGTCGGCTGCAGCGTCCGCTGCGCCGTCTCCGCGGACTGGCGGCCGCCTGCTCTGCTGCTGAATATCCCCGCCCGCGCAGAGACTGTGCTGGTGCTCGGCTGCGGTGACGAGGACGCTCTGCGCGCCCTGCGGGGGCCGGGAGCGGCCCGGTGCGCGCTGCGGGAGCTGCAGACTTTCTGGGCCGCGCTCACGACGCAGCAAACGCTGCGCTGCCCGCTCGCCGCCGTCGAGCGCTACGCAAACGGCTGGGCCGTCTATCAGACGCTCGCCTGCCGCCTGTGGGCGCGCGCCAGCCTCTATCAGAGCGGCGGTGCCTTCGGCTTCCGGGACCAGCTCCAGGACGCCGTGAGCCTGCTGCCGCTCGAGCCCGCCCTCGCCCGCGAGCGGATCGAGGACGCCTGCCGCCATCAGTACGAGGAGGGCGACGTGATGCACTGGTGGCACCCCCACCCGGCAGGGGACCGGGGTGTGCGCACGCGCTGCTCGGACGACCTGCTGTGGCTGGTCTGGGCGCTCTGCGAATACGCGGCGTGCTGCGGACTGACGGACTTTCTGCTCTCCACCCAGCCATGGCGCTCCTCGCCGCCCCTGCGGGAGGACGAGCGCGATCGCTACGAGACCCCGTCTGTCACGCCGACGGGATCCACCCTGCTCGAACACGGCCGTACAGCGCTGGACTGCTGCCTGCGCCGCGGTCTCGGACCCCACGGACTGCCCTGGTTCGGCAGCGGGGACTGGAACGACGGCCTCGATGCCGTGGACGGCGAGAGCGTGTGGCTGGGCTGGTTCCTCTCTCTCTGCTGCGATGGCTTTGCGGCGCTGCTCGAGCGGCTGAAACTGCCCGGCGCCGGGCGCTATCGGGAATGGGCGGAGCAGCTCGGCCGGGCGGCCGACGCCGCTTGGGGCGGGCGCTGGTATTACCGCGGCTACACCGCCAACGGCGCGCCTTTGGGCGGGCCGGACCGGCTCGATGCGCTCCCTCAGGCCTGGGCGGCGCTCTCGCCCTGGGCCGATCCCGAGCGGGTGGACCGCGCGCTTGACGCCTGTCTCGACCGCCTTGTAGACGAGGAGCGTCGTCTTGTCAGGCTCTTTGACCCGCCCTACACCACGGACGAGCCCAGTCCGGGCTACCTGGTGAGCTACGGGGCGGGCTTCCGCGAAAACGGCGGGCAGTACACCCACGCGGCGATCTGGCTCGCCCGGGCCTTCCTGCGGCGCGGACGGCGGGACACGGCGCTGCATCTGCTCGCGCTGCTCCTGCCGGAAGGCCGGGATCTCAGCCGATACGAAGCGGAGCCCTTCGTGCTGCCCGCCGACGTCTGTACCGCGCCCGGGCGCGAAGGCGAGGCCGGCTGGACCTGGTACACGGGCTCGGCGGGCTGGTTCTGGCGCGTATTGCGCGAGGCGCTCGAGGCTCCCGGAGCGGCGGATGAAAACCCGGATTAAACTTCCCGCGGGGTCTACCAAATCTTTCCGATATATGCTATACTGGCTTCAATAACCGAGGGAAAGGGGTTGCCTCCATGCAAGTGACCAGAACGGAGATCCTGCCCGGCGTGTGGCTGAGCCATCTGCGCACGGACAAATTCAAGACCGCCTGTCTGAGCCTGAGCCTGCTGACGCAGCTGAAACGGGAGACGGCCGCGCTCAACGCGCTGATCCCCTATGTGCTGCGCCGCGGCACCCAGCGCTACAGCGACATGGAGGCGCTCTCCGCCCGGATGGACGAGCTCTACGGCACGGCCATTGAGCCGGTGGTCCGCCGGATCGGCGAGATCCAGTGTCTCGGCTTCTACGCCAGCATCCCCGAGGGCGATTATCTGCCCGACGGGAAGGGCGTGCTGCGCGAGGCGGCGGAGCTGCTGGGCGAACTGCTGCTCACGCCTGCCACGCGCGGCGGCCTGCTGCTGCCGCAGTATGTGGACAGCGAGCGCGAAAAGCTGCTCGAGACGATCCGCAGCCGCATCAACGAGAAGCGCGGCTACGCTCTCTTCCGCTGCATCGAGGAGATGTGCTGCTGTGAGGACTTCGCGGCCGGCCGCCTCGGCGGCGAGAGCGAGTGCGAGAGCATCCATTATAAAAAACTGACCAAACAATACCACACCCTGCTCCAGACCTGCCCGATCGAGCTGTTCTACTGCGGCCGGACCGAGGAAAAACGGGTCGCCGCCCTGCTGCGCGACGCGCTTGCTACCCTGCCGCGGGGGGAGATCGACTACGATATCGGCACCGACGTGCGCATGAATGCGCTGGAGGACCGGCCGCGCACGGTGGAAGAGGCGCTCGACGTCACGCAGGGCAAGCTCGTCATCGGCTGGCGCCTGGGCGCCTGCATGGAGGAGCCGGATCCGGCCGCGCTCTATGTGTTCAACGCCGTCTTCGGCGGCGGAAGCACCTCCAAGCTCTTCATGAACGTGCGGGAAAAGCTTCAGCTCTGTTACTACGCGGGCTCCCTGGTGGACACGCACAAGGGCCTGCTGCTGGTGTCCGCAGGCGTGGACTTCGCCGACCGGGACGCCGCGCAGGCGGAGATCTTCGAGCAGCTGGATGCCATGCGGCGCGGCGAGATCACCGACGAGGAGCTCACGGCGGCCCGCTCCTGCGTGGCCGGGGACCTGCGCGCGCTTGTGGACGGGCAGGGCGAGCTTGAGGGCTTCTATCTCGCGCAGGCGCTCGACGGACCGGACTGCTCCCCGCTCGAGCTCGCGGAGCTCTGCGAGGACGTGACGCGGGAGGATGTGGTCGCCGTCGCGCAGAGCGTGGACTGCGACATGATCTATTTCTTGACCGGGACCGGAGAGACCGGCGATGAGGAGGATGTCGATGCAGATTAAAGAATTCCCGCGTCTCGGCGAGACGCTTTACACCGGCGTTCTGCCCAACGGCCTTGTGCTCCACGTGCTCCCGAAGCCGGGCTTCCGCAGCCGCTTCGCGGTCTTCGCCGCCAACTATGGCGGGGCCCACCGGCGCTTCACCCTTGAGGGAAAAGCGATGGATACGCCCGCAGGCGTGGCGCATTATCTCGAGCACAAAATGTTCGACCTGCCGGACGGTGACAACGCGCTGAACCTTCTCTCGGCCAATGGCGCCGATCCCAACGCTTTCACAGCGAGCAACATCACCTGCTATTATTTCCAGTGTACCGAGAAGTTTGAGGATAACCTCCGGCTGCTGCTCCACTTCGTCTCCACGCCCTACTTTACCGAGGAGACCGTACAAAAGGAACGGGGCATCATCGCCCAGGAGATCCGCATGGGCGAGGACAGCCCCGACAGCGCCGTGTACTATAACCTGCTCCGGCAGCTTTTCGCGAGTCATCCCATCCGGGACCGCGTGGCCGGGACCGTGGAAAGCATCGCGGAGATCACGCACGAGACGCTCTACGCCTGTCACAAGGTCTTCTACGCGCCGAGCAACATGTGTCTCTGCGTCGAGGGCGACGTGGATCCGGAGCGGATCGAGGCGCTGGTGCGTGAGCTGCTGCCCGGAGAGAAGGCCCCCGTCCCGCAGGCAGATTTCGGTCCCGAGGAGGGCCTGCTGCCGGTCGAGGCCGTGCATCGCGAGGCCATGCCGGTCTCCGCGCCGCAGTTTCTTATCGGCGCCAAGCTGCGCCCCGAGCCGGGCGAGGCGGGTCTCCGGCAGCGTATCGTTGCCCTGCTCGTGCTGCGCCTGCTGGTCGGCGCCTCGTCCCCCTTCTACACCTCTCTGTACGCCGCCGGAACGCTGAACCGCGACTTTGACTACGAGGCGGATTTCTCCGCCGGGACCGGTCTCGTGCTGCTCGGGGGCGAGAGTGAGGATCCGGAGGCGGTCCTCGCCGCGCTGAAAGACGAGATCGCAAAAGTCTGCGCCGCGGGCTTTGATCCCGCCGCCTTCGAGCGCGCCAAGCGCGCCTCCTATGGGGCGCGGCTGCGCGGTCTGGAGGATTTTGAGAGCGTCTGCGTCGCACTGGCGACGGCACAGTATGAGGGCTTTTGCCCGCTTGACGCGCCGGCGCTGCTGGGCGAGCTCACACGGGCGGAATGCGAGGCCTTCGTGCGGGAGAGTCTGCGGCCGGAGTACTTCGCGCTCTCCGTCATCGAGCCGAAGAAGGAAGGCTGAGGCATGTTCCCTGTTTTGTTTGAGACCATCCAGCGCGACTCCGTAATCTCCTTTCCGCTGCTCGGGAACCTTTCCCTGAACCCGCCGTCCTGTTTTACGGTGTTCGGGCGGCCCATCTATCTCTACGGTGTGGTGATCGCGCTGGGCTTTGCGCTGGCGATCCTCTACTGCTCGAAGCACGCGCCGGACTTTGGCATTGCGGGCGACGACTTTGTAGATCTGATGCTCTGGCTTACGCCGCTGAGCATCGTCGGCGCGCGCCTCTACTTTGTGATCTTCCGCTGGTCCGACTACGCCGCCGATCCCAGGCAGATCTTCGCGGTCTGGGAGGGCGGGCTCGCCATCTACGGCGGGATCCTCGCGGGCGTGCTCGTGATCGTGTTCGTCTGTCGGCACAAAAAAATCCCCGTCCCCGCGATGCTCGACCTCGCCGTTTTCGGCCTGCTGATCGGACAGATCCTGGGCCGCTGGGGAAACTTTTTCAACCGCGAGGCCTTCGGCGCCGAGACGGAGATCTTCTGCCGCATGGGTCTGACCGATCCCGCCGGGAACAGCATCTACGTACACCCCACTTTTCTCTACGAGAGCCTTTGGAACCTGATCGGGCTCCTGTTTCTGATCCGTTTTTCCCGGCAGGGAAAGCGGCGCTACGACGGGCAGTGCGCCATGCTCTATTTCTTCTGGTACGGCCTCGGCCGCGCCTGGATCGAGGGTCTGCGCAGCGACAGCCTGTATCTCGGCTCGACCGGTATCCGCGTCTCGCAGCTCGTGAGCCTCGTGCTCGTCGTTCTCATGGGGCTGCTGCTCCTGCGGCAGAGCCGGAAGGCGCATCCGCCGGAGGCGCTCTTTGTCAACCGCGTGAAAGAAAAAGCAGAAAACACTTCCAAAGGAGGAGAATAAACCATGGCAGATATCAAGGACATTCTCAGCGATACGCTCAGCTCCCTCGCGGACAAGGCCAGGGACCTTGCCGGGAGCGGCCCGGTGAAGGATGCCGTCGGGAAGATCCGGGAGACCGCGGAGAGCAGCGGCGTCGCGGGCGTCTACGCCCAGGGCGCCGAGCGCGCCAAGGCCTATGCCCGTATCGCGAAGCTCCGTTTCGAGCTCAACGGGCAGAACACCGAGCTCGGCCGCGTCTACGCCGAGATCGGCCGGCAGTATTTTGAGGAGAACCGCGGCCGCGGCCAGGGAATTTTTGTCCCGCTCTTCAGCCAGGCTGAGCGCATCACCGAGGAGATCCACGCCAGGCAGGAAGAGATCGACGCGCTCAAGAGCGCGGTGGAAGCCGCCCGGACCGAGCCGGACATCTCCGTCGAGATCGATGATTTTGAGCAGATCGTCAATGCGACCGAGGCCGACGGCACGCAGCTCGGCCCCGACGACGGGCCGCAGACCTGAAGGCGCCAAGCGAAAAGGGATGCTTCGGCATCCCTTTTTGCTTGCGCTTGCGCGGGTTTTGTCGTATACTGTCTGTATGGTTTTCATCCGCTGACGACAGAGAGAAGGGCCGTTCATGCTATCCGTTATCATCCCATCCTACAACGAAGAACCGATGATCGCCGTCGCGGCCGAAACCGTGACCGCCATTCTGGACGAGGCCGGTATCGCGCATGAGCTGCTGTTTGTGGACGACGGCTCCCGCGACGGGACCTGGGCGGAGATCCAGCGTCTTTCCGGGCTCGACCGGCGGGTGATCGGCGTACATTTCAGCCGCAATTTCGGCAAGGAGGCCGCCATGTTCGCCGGGCTCGAGCAGGCCCGGGGCGACTGCTGCGTCGTGATCGACTGCGATCTGCAGCATCCGCCCGAGAAAATCGTGGAGATGTACCGGCTCTGGGAGCAGGGCTATGAGGTCGTGGAGGGCATCAAGGAGGACCGCGGCGCGGAGACCGGCGTTCACAAATTCGCTGCCAACAGCTTCTATGCAATCATCAGCCGGGCCACGGGGCTTGACATGGCCTCCTCCTCGGACTTCAAGCTCCTCGACCGCAAGGTCGTCGACACGCTCAACCGCATGCCCGAGCGCAACGTCTTCTTCCGGGCCCTCAGCTTCTGGGTCGGATTCAAAAAGGCCGAAGTACGGTATAAGGTCCGGGAGCGCATGGCGGGAGAGAGCAAGTGGAGCACCCGCTCGCTTGTCCGCTACGCCATCAACAACATCGGTTCCTTCTCCTCCGCCCCGCTTCACATCGTGACCGTGCTGGGCGTCGTCATGCTCCTCACCGCGCTCGTTTTCGGCGTCGTCGCGCTGGTTCAGAAGTTCGCGGGCGTCGCGCTCGGCGGCTTCACCACCGTCATTCTGCTGCTGCTCTTTTCCAGCAGCATCATCATGATCTCCCTCGGCATCATCGGCTACTACATCGCCCGGATCTATGAGGAGAGCAAGGGCCGCCCGCGCTATATCATCTCGCGCACGTGCGGCCGGGAGGAGACGGAATGATCGAAAAAATCAAAGCGCTCTGCCTCAAGCACCGGGAGATCCTGGTCTATCTGATCGTGGGGGGGCTCACGACGCTGGTGTCCTGGACAGCTAAGTTCCTGTGGAATTATCTGTTCTACGCCAATACCGCAAGCCCGACGGTTGCGCAGAACACCGTGCTCTCCGTGGTGGAGAACGTCTCCGGCATCGCCTTTGCCTATCCCACGAACCGCCGCTGGGTCTTCCGGAGCAAGAATCCCCACATCCTCACGGAAATGGGAAGCTTTGTCGGCTCGCGGCTCGCCACAATGCTGCTGAGCTATCTGCTGAACCTGCTGCTCACGAACGCCCTGGGGATCGACATGCGCATCTCCACCATCGTCGCCGCCGTCTTCGTCGTCGTCGGGAATTACGTTCTCAGTAAGCTTTTCGTGTTCCGGTAAAACAGAAAAAGCCCGGGGAAGCCGTTACGAACGGTCTCCCCGGGTTTTTTCACAAGGATCGTCGGATGGCGAAATCCGGAAACGTGTTTCACTATCCGATGTTTATTTCTTCTCCGGCTTGATGAGCCGGTAAGCGAATACGATCGTGAGAAGCGACAGCGCGATCGCCGCGCCGATGATCGTCGCCTCAAAGCTGAAGGGCAGGCGCTTGCGCAGCAGATACACCGCGCCCAGCGCGACCAGATCCACCGCCATACGCGCGATGCTGGCCGCCATCATCGAACCGTTGCTGTTCTTTTTCACCGCCGCCACGTTGATCCGGTAATTGACAAACGCCGCCAGCGCGCCCCACGCGAGGCCCGCCAGCGCACCCCATACATAATTCATCGTCTCTCTCCTTTGCGCTCCCGTATATTGTGAGTGTAGCACAAAGCCGCCGCCGCGGCAATGAATTTTTGTTTTTTCCGGACATATTATCCGCGCCGGCGGCCATACTAAGACCGAGGTGATGAAACATGACTCCCAAAGAAGTCTTATACGTGGAGGACGCGCTCGGGCATACGCAGTTTTTGATGACCCAGTGCCGGACCGCCGCGGCCCAGCTCAGCGACCCGGCCCTGCAGAAGCAGGCGCAGGAGCTGCTCGCCAGCAACCAGCAGCTCTTTCGGCAGTTTTATGAATTGGTATAAGGAGGGCGGAGAATGAACGACAAGGAGATCCTGGAGGGCATCCTGCTCACCACCAAGGGCGTGTGCGATCTGTATCTGCACGGCTCGATCGAGTCCAGTACCCCGAAGGTCCATCAGGCATTCCACACGGTGCTCGACTCCGCGCTGTGCATGCAGAACACGATCTACAACCAGATGGCCGGCCACGGCTGGTACGCCCCGGAGCAGGCGCAGCCGCAGCAGCTGCAGCAGGTCAAACAGAAATACGCGAATATCGGGTAAACAGCCCGGGAGGACGCCGACGAGGCGTCCTCCCTTTTTTGATCAAAACCGCCGGGCAGCCGTCCAGCCGAGCGCACCGCCGCGGCTGAAAACCATATCGAGCGCCTCCGCCGCGATCGCCTCCCGATAGGGGTTCAGGCTCGTGTTCAGCATCTCCAGCCAGGGGTCGAGCTCCAGCACCGTGTAGCTGATACCGCCTGCGTCGGTCGGCCGGCTGGGCGCCGTGTAGAAGCGGATGTCCTCGCTCCGGCAGCGCAGGAGCTGACGGAGAAACCACGCGATGTTTCCGCCGCTGAGGTCCGTCTCGAGGCTGTGCGAGAGGATGTCCACCACCTCCGCGACGTGCGGGATGTTCCCGAGTGTGATAAACTGCTCCGCGCAGGCGAGGAGGAAGCGGTGCTGCATCTCGATCCGGCCGATATCCGCGTCGGCGTAGCCGCTGCGGAAGCGGCAGAGCCCCATCGCCTGGTAGCCGTTCAGATGCTGCGGCCCCGGCTGCAGATGGATCGTCAGGTCCTGGCCGTGGTCCTCGTAATCCATGGCGACGGGCACGTCAAAGTCCACGCCGCCCAGCGCGTCTATCACCCGCACAAAGGCGTTCAGATCCACGATGGCGTAGTTGTCCGGCTCAAAGCCGGTGAGCCGCGCCACATGACGGCACAGGCTCTCCGCGCCGTTTTCGCCGTTCAGCGCGCCCATGGCGTAGGCGGCGTTGAGCTTGCGGATCTGCCAGCCGGTGTTCAGCATCGTGTCCCGCGGGATCGACACGACGTCCAGGGCGCGCGCCTCCGTGTCCAGCCGCGCCACCATCATGGTGTCGGTGTTTCCGTTGCCGTTGTCCCGTCCTGCGAGCAGGAGGGTATACACCCCGTCCTTTCGCGTGCGGGCCGGCGTGGCCGCCCCCTCCGGTTCCCGGTGCGCGGCGGGTTTGCTCACCGCCACGACCAGCGGCCTCGTCTGCGCCGTCACCTCCGGTGCACGCGCCCAGATCCGCCAGACGCAAACCGCCGCGGCGAGGAGAAGCAGCAGCCCCAGCAACACGCCCAGCGCCAGGCGCAGGATCTTTCCGTTTTTTCTGTCCATATACGCTCCTTCATCGGCCCTTCCGTTTTTTGTTTCACCGATAGTATATCGCGGGCAGGCCCGTATTATAACGATCAACGGACGGCGAAACGTCAAAACGTTTCCCCCTCCGTTGATCGTTATTATGGATTTTCCCGAAAAAAGCGGCTCGACGCCGCGCGATTTTGGGCAAATGAGGGAACTTGCAAAGGAGGCTTGACTTCAACACCTAAAAGTGCTAAAGTGAAAACGACCCAAACAAGAAAGAGGGCAGACTCATGATCGTTCGTTTTGCCGCGCGATATTACCGCTTTTACTTTCCTTCCGAAAAGTAAAAGGGTTTTGTGCTGCAATTCGAAGTCGTTTCATGAACGGAGCCTCTCCTGAGCCGCACGGACCGCCGGGCGGTTTTTTTGTTTTTCCGGGAGCGTCTCCTGTCTGCCGCAACATCAAAAAATGGAGGAAACAAACATGAAAAAGATCCTTGCTGTTCTCTGCGCCGTCTGCATGCTCTTTGCGCTGAGCGCCACCGCTTTCGCCGCCGACAGCTACACCGTCGGCATCTGCCAGCTCGTTCAGCACCCCGCGCTGGACGCCGCCACCCAGGGCTTCATCGACGCCCTGACCGAGGAGCTGGGCGACAGCGTCAGCTTCAACAGCCAGAACGCCTCCGGCGATTCCGCCACCTGCTCCATCATCTGCAACCAGTTTGTGTCCGACGAGGTCGATCTGATCCTGGCCAACGCCACGCCCGCTCTGCTGGCTGCGCAGGCCGCCACCAACCAGATCCCCATCCTGGGCACCTCCGTCACCGACTACGCCAGCGCCCTGGACTTCGCCGCTGATGAGTGGACCGGCGCCACCGGCACCAACATCTCCGGCACCTCCGACGGCGTCCCGGCCGAGGAGTATGCGAAGCTCCTCAACGAGCTCTTCCCCGACGCGAAGAACGTCGGCATCCTCTACTGCTCCGGCGAGCCCAACTCCAAGTTCCAGGCCGACCAGATCCGTCCCTTCCTCGAGGAGATGGGTTATAAGGTCGCGGACTTCACCTTTGCCGACTCCAATGACGTGGCCGCCGTCACCAACAACGCCTGTGACGACTGCGACGTGCTCTATATCCCGACCGACAACACCGCCGCCTCCAACGCCGAGCTCATCAACAGCGTCGTACTCGACAAGAAGATCCCCGT
>JAFXTM010000005.1 GCA_017535865.1 Oscillospiraceae bacterium | reverse complement strand
TTTTTCGACCGATCAGCAGCTCTTTGGCTGTGTCGACAAGCAGCTCCGTGTCCATACGGTGGATCAGCACGTCGGGCGTGACAAGCATCGGAAGACCGTAGAATTCCCAGGTCCCGGTGATATAGGCCACGGGTTCTCCGGCGAGGCGGCGGCGGATTGAATCCTGCACCGCCTCCTCAATGGCGGGCGTGGCGTAAAGATTGAGGTCCCGAAGCAGTTCGGAGACGGGCTTACCGGCCGCCTTGGCCACCAGGATGCGCGCCTCGAGGCTGTAACTCTCCACGCCCTTCTGACGCAGCAGATTACGGGCATTCAGATACAGTTCGTTGTATGTCTTCATCGATTCTGCCCTCAGGTCCCCCAAAGATCGCTGCCCTTTTCCTCGGGAATGACGAGCTCCATCGCACGGATGGCGCACTCGATCATGCTGTCGTCCGGCTCGTTGGTGGTAAGCCGCTGCAGCCACTTGCCCGGTGCGGAGAGAATGGCGGAAAGCCAGTTGTCATGGGCACCGCACCAGAGGTTGATCTCATAGCTGATACCGACCACGATCGGAAGGAGCAGCAGATGACAGCCAACGCGGGCAAAGGTGTTGGAGACGCGGACGACGGAGTTTACCAGAATGCTCACCAGCACCACGACCAGCAGAAAGCTCGTGCCGCAGCGGGGATGAAAACGCGACTCGGGCCGCACGTTCTCCACCGTGAGCGGCTTGCCGTGCTCGTAGCAGAAAATGGTCTTGTGCTCTGCCCCGTGATAACTGAAAAGCCGCTTGATATCCGGCGTGCGGGAGACGAGCGCCATGTACGCGAGCAGGATCACGACCTTTGTGAGGCCCTCGGCAAGGTTGCGTACGACATAGCTCTGCGTCAGTGGTTTGATGAAACCGACGATCAGCGCTGGGAGAAAGATAAACAGGAACACCGAAAGTGCGATGCCCAGCACGACGGCGAGGCCGATGATGAGCTTCTGGGCCTTCTCGAAGCTGAAATGCTCCTCGATCCACTTGTCGAGCTTGTCCGGCTCGCCCTGCTCCTCGAGAGGAACGAGGTTTGCCGAGTAGGTCAGGGCCTGCATGCCCTTGACCATGGCTTCAATAAAGGTTACGCAGCCTCGCAGCAACGGCAGACGCAGAATGGGATACTTGTCCCGGATGAGGCTCACGTCCTCGACCTTTTCGACAAGCCCGTCTTTCGTGCGGCATACGATGGCCTGCTGCTTCGGCCCGCGCATCAGGATCCCCTCGATCAGGGCCTGACCGCCGATGGAGGTGCGGAAACAGGATGGATTGCTTTGCGGCATGGTGTGGATTCTCCTACTCTATTTAAAAGGTAAAACAACGGTCACAAGGCAGCCGCCCTCGGCGGCGTTCTCGATGTCGAGCCGACCGCGATGTCGGGTCACGATCTCGTCGCAGACGGCGAGACCGATACCGTTGCCGCGGTTCTTGGAGCTGCCCTTGTAGAATTTTTCCTTGACGTGCGGGAGTTCCCCCTCGGGGATGCCGTGTCCGTAGTCGCGCACGGTGATGTGGACGCCGTCGCTCTCAGCGGAGAGACCGACGTCGATCTTCTTCCCGTCTCCACCGTGGGTCACGGCGTTATCGAGCAGGTTCAGAAAGACCTGCTTGAGGCGCTCCGAATCGCCGGGGATCAGCTGGATCTCCGTCTCGGGCGCGCTGTAATTGACCTCGATCCCGGCCTGGCGTATCAACTCGCCGTATGTAAAGAGCGCGTCTTCAAGCTCGGAAGCGATGTCCAGCAGCTCGATGCGCAGATTGAAACGTCCGTCCTGAATGCGGGTGAATTCCAGCAGCTCCTTGACCATGTTGGTCAGACGCTCGGCCTCGCGGGAGATGATCTGCACGCCGCGCAGGGAATCGCCCTGTACGGCCGGATCATAGGCGATGGTCTCGGCCCATCCGGTGATGGCGGTGAGCGGCGTGCGCAGCTCGTGCGACACCTGGGAGATAAAGTCTGTGCGCGCTTTCTCCGCCTGCGCGACCTTCTCGGACATGGTGTTTATCTCGTCGGTGAGACGACCGAGCTCGTTGTCGCTGCGGTTATCGAGCTGGCTGCCGTAGCTGCCCTCTGCGATCTCGCGGGCAAAGGCCGTGAGACGCTTGAGCGGCCGGGAAATATAGCGCAGGAACCAGAGCACGATCAGCAGGATATAGACGCATACGGCCACGAGACACACGAAGCCCAGACCCGGATAACCGCGGAGGATCCCCCACATGCCGAGCACGGCGATCGCGATCGTGGCCAGCGCAGAGACAAAGAGCTGTGCTTTCAGATATCGAAACATAGACTACAACTTCCTGTTACGAACGTTTGCACGCGGACAGTACGCCCGGAGCGAAGCCGGCGGAGACGGGGTTTCGGGAAACGAAGGATCCCGCTGCCCGGCTCGCCTCAATAGCCCCACTTATAGCCGTAGCCCCAGACGGTGGTAAGAAACTCCGGCTCAGTGGGATCGGCCTCGATCTTGATGCGAAGTCGGCGGATGTTGACGTCCACGGTCTTGAGCTCGCCCTTGAAATCGCTCCCCCAGACGGCGGTCAGGATATCCTCGCGAGACATGGCCTTGCCGGGATTCTCCATAAACAGCTTCATGAGAAGATACTCGATCTGGGTGAGCTTGAGGCGCTGGCCGCTTTTCTCGAGCGTGCGGTTGCGCGTGTTGAGCACAAAGGGGCCGCTCTGCAGCTCGCTTCCGGCCTTTTCGTCCTCGTCCACCCCGAGGCGGCGGATCAGCGCGTCAACGCGGGCCGTGAGCTCGGCGGGGGAGAAAGGTTTGGTCACATAGTCGTCCGCGCCGGTCATGAGACCAGTGACCTTGTCGATCTCCTGGCTCTTGGCGGTGAGCATGATGATGCCCATCTTGGAGCCGGAGGCACGGATGCGGCGGCAGACTTCAAAGCCGTCGATATCCGGCAGCATCACGTCCAGCAGCGCCAGACAAATGTCCGGGTTGACCTTCCACTTTTCGAGAGCCTCCATGCCGGTTTCGGCTTCGATCGGCTCGTAGCCGTTGCGGCGAAGGTTGATCACCACGAAGCTTCGGATGCTGCTCTCGTCTTCCAATACCAGTATCTTTTTCATATCGGCGCCCCCTCTGAAAAGCTGAACAGACAACAGTGGGTCCAGTTTTTTGATATTATAACATAGCCGCGACAAAAATGGTAGTCAAAGTTTCAAAAAAATGCACAACATTTTGCATAAAAATGACAAGCTGTGGCGGAGATATTGTGGTCAGGCGCAAAAACGACCTCGACAGCCGATCGGGGCTGTGGTATAATCGGAAAAACCGGAGGGGGAGAGGGCATATGACAAAACGGCGCTGTGTCGGTCTGGTGGCGCATGTGGATGCGGGCAAGACGACGCTGGCCGAGGCCATGCTCTATCTCTCCGGCGCGGTGAAGAAACTCGGACGCGTAGATCACCGCGACTGCTTTCTGGACACGCACAGTCTGGAGCGACAGCGGGGCATCACGATCTTCTCCAAGCAGGCCCGTCTCTGCTGGGGCAATGCCGCCTTTACGCTGCTCGACACCCCCGGCCACGCGGACTTCTCCGCGGAGACGGAGCGAACGCTGCGCGTGCTGGATGCAGCGGTGCTGGTGATCTCGGGTACGGACGGCGTGCAGGCGCATACCGAGACGCTTTGGCGGCTGCTGCGCAGCTATGGCGTACCCTGTTTTCTCTTCATCAGCAAGATGGATCTGCCCGGTGCGGACGAGGCGAGGCTTATGGAGGAGCTGCGGCGCCTTGACGGCGGCTGCGTGGATTTTACGACCCGCGCGGCAGACTTTGACGAGCAGCTCGCGCTCTGCGGCGAGGCTGCGATGGAGCGTTACCTTGCGGACGAGAGGCTTCGCGATGAGGACCTTCGGGCGATGATCGCGGCGCGGGGGCTCTTTCCCTGCTTTTTCGGCTCCGGTTTGCGGCTCGAGGGCGTGGAAGCCCTCCTTGACGCGCTGGATCGTCTGTCCCCCGGGACCGAGGATGACGGAGTTTTTGCCGCCAGTGTCTATAAGATCGCCCGCGATGCCCAGGGCCAGCGGCTGACCTGCATGAAGCTGACAGGCGGGGAACTGGCGGTGCGTTCTGTATTGTCCTACACCGACGAGAGCGGTGAAAAACGGGATGAGAAGATCACCCAGCTTCGCCTGTACTCCGGTGAGAAGTTTGAGACGGCGGAGACGGTGCGCGCAGGCGAGGTCTGCGCGGCGCTCGGCCTGTCCGGAACATGGCCCGGGCAGGGGCTCGGCGCCGAGCCGGACGGGGGAGAAGCGATCCTGGAGCCGGTGCTGAGTTACCGGCTGCTGCTCCCTGAGGGGACGGACCCGGCACTTCTCTTGCCGAAGCTGCGCCTTTTGCAGGAGGAGGATCCGCAGCTGCATGTTCACTGGAACAACCGCTTACGGGAGATATCCGTAAGCCTGATGGGACGGGTACAGACAGAGATGTTTCGGGAGCTGGTGCGCGAGCGCTTTGACACGGAGGTCGAGCTCGACCGTGGTCAGGTCCTCTACCGTGAGACGATCGCCGACACAGTCGAGGGCGTGGGGCACTTTGAGCCGCTGCGCCACTACGCCGAGGTGCATCTGCTGCTTGAACCGCTACCGTCCGGGAGCGGGATCGTCCTGGAGAGCGCCTGCAGTGAGGATCTGCTTGACCGCAACTGGCAGAGGCTGATCCTCTCAGAGCTTGCAAACAAGCAGCATCTGGGCGTGCTGACCGGTTCGCCTCTGACAGATGTGAAGATCAGCCTCGCCGCGGGGCGTGCGCATCTCAAGCACACCGAGGGCGGGGATTTCCGCGAGGCCGCCTGCCAGGCGGTCCGCCAGGGACTCATGCAGGCGAAAAGCATTCTGCTCGAACCATGGTACGCTTTTACGATCGAGGTTTCCCCTGAGCAGATTGGCCGGGTCATCAGCGACATCCGCGCGATGAACGGGGAATTCGACTCGCCGGAGGACGCTGGGGAGCGGCTGCGGCTCTGCGGCAGTGCCCCGGTGGCCGCGCTCAACGGCTATCAGAGCGAGCTGCTGGCCTTTACGCACGGCCGTGGGCGGCTGCAGCTCCGGCCGGACGGCTATCGCCCCTGCCGCGGACAAGAGACGATTATCGAGGCCATGGGCTACGAGCCGGAAGCGGATTTGGAGAACACGCCCGATTCGGTCTTTTGCGCGCACGGCGCGGGCTTTACCGTGAAATGGGATCAAGTGCGCGACTATATGCACCTCGAGAGCGTCCTGCGTCCGAAGCGTGAGACGGCTGCAGGTTCGCCCGCGCGCCGCAGTCTGAACATCGATGAGCGCGAGTTGGAAGCGATCATGGAGCGGGAGTTCGGACCGATCCGCCGCCCGAGCTACCGGAGCGGCGTACGCAACGAGGCGCCCGCTCAGACGGCGGCGATTGCAGAAAAGCGCGACTATATCCTCGTAGACGGCTACAACCTGATCTTCGCCTGGGAACCGCTCTGCCGGCTTGCCGCCGAGCGGCTGGATCTCGCGCGCGGTCGGCTGCAGGACGTGCTTTCGAGCTATTGCGGCTATACGAAGGCGGAGCTCGTTCTGGTTTTCGACGGCTTCCGCACACCGGGCAATCCCGGCTCGCGCAGCGATTACCACAACATCCACGTGGTCTATACGCGCGACGGGGAGACGGGAGACGCGTATATCGAGCGGCTGGCGGATGAGATCGGAAAAAACTACCGCGTGCGCGTTGTCACGAACGACAATCTGATCCGCCTCTCCGCCCTGCGTTCGGGGGTGCTGCGTGAGAGTGCCAGGGACTTTTCCGCCGAGGTGGAGACGGTGCTTGCGGAAATCGAAGCGCTGCTCCGGAAAAGCAACGAGGCGGCGCATAAGACGAGGCTGAAAGATGGAGGAACATGAGCTGCTGCGCCGGGCGGAGGATCTCTGTGAACGCTGCGGGCGGAGCGGGAGCCTTTGCGCAAGTCATTTTCTGACCCCGGCGGAGCGTGTGCGGCTCGAACGCTGGGCAAAGACCCGACCGGACTGCCGACTGCTTTTCTCCGGCGGACACCCGGACTGCGAACGGACGGTCGCGTTTTTTCTGCCTGACTATCTGGAGCCGGACTGGCTGGACCTGAACGAGCACATCAAAGCGCTTGAGCTTGCGACGGCCTTCGGCAGCCCCGGCCACCGAGACTACCTCGGCGCGCTGCTAGGCATGGGGATCGACCGCGAATGGCTCGGGGATATCTGGGTGAAAGACAACACCGCGGTCGTCTTCTGCCTGCCCGGAGTGGAGCGTCACCTGCTTTCCATCGACAAGGTCGGCCGCTGTACGGTGCGGACGCGCTCCTTGCTGCTGGAAGAGGTCCCGGCTCCGGAACGTCGCGTGAAGGAGAAAAGCTTCTCGGTACAGAGTCTCCGGCTCGACGCCGTTGTTGGCGGGCTCTTCGATCTGAGCCGGACCGAGGCGGCCCGCCAGATCGCCGCCGGCAATGTCAGTCTGAACTATGAGCTGACCGAAAAAACGGACAGTCCGGTCCGGGAGGGGGATATTCTCTCCCTGCGCGGACACGGAAAGGGAAAAATCATCGGCACGGGCGGAACGTCCCGCAAGGGGAGACTGTTCGTGTACGGAGAGAGATATTTGTAAAGGAGAAAAGAAACAGACCATGAGAGCCTATGAACGCCTGATCCGCTATGCGAAGGTCCATACCGCAAGTTCCGAGGATCTGAGCCGCACCCCCACCACCGACCGCCAGTTCGATCTGAGCCGGATGCTCGGCGAGGAGATGCGAGGGATGGGACTGCAGGATGTGTACGAAGATGAGCACGCCTATGTATACGGGGTGCTGCCCGCGACGCCTGGCTGCGAGACGCTGCCCTGCATCGGGCTTATCGCCCATATCGATACGATCCCGGACTTCTCCGGCGAGAATGTGAAGCCGCAGCTCCACCCGGACTTCAATGGAGAGGACCTCCCTCTCGGAGAGAGCGGACGCGTGCTCTCTGCCAGGCAGTTCAAGCATCTCCCGGAACTCCGGGGGCAGACGCTCATCACCACCGACGGCACGACGGTCCTCGGCGCCGATGATAAGGCGGGCGTAGCCGAAGCGATGACGGCGGTGGAACGCCTGATGGAGGATAAACTTCCGCACGGGCGCGTCGCGCTTTGCTTCACGCCGGACGAGGAGGTCGGGCACGGTGCGGGCCTGCTGGACCTTGAACGCCTGGGCGCTGCTTATGCCTATACGGTCGACGGCGGCGCGCTCGAGGAGATCAACTTCGAGACTTTCAACGCCGCCGCGGCGCACTGGGAAGTCAAGGGCTTCAACGTGCATCCCGGCAGCGCGAAGAACACGCTCATAAACGCCAACCTCGTCGCCATGGAGATCAACGCCATGCTTCCCGCCGGGGATGTGCCGGAAAAGACCGTGAACTACGAGGGCTTCTTTCATCTGACGGACATGCAGGGATGCGTGGAGAAGGCGAGCCTGGACTATATCATCCGCGACCACGACGCCGCGATCTTTGCCCAGCGCAAGCGGACGATGCGCCATATCGAGAAGCTCATCAACGAGAAGTACGGCGCGGGCACCGCCGTGCTCACGGTCCGGGAGCAGTACCGCAATATGGCAGAGGTCATGGAGAAAAACATGGACATTGTGGAGCGTGCGGAGAGGGCCATCGTGAAGGCCGGACTCACGCCGAAGCGCGTCCCGATCCGCGGCGGTACCGACGGTTCTCAGCTCTCTTTCCGTGGCCTGCCCTGCCCGAACCTCGGCACAGGCGGTTACGGCTTCCACGGGCCTTATGAACACATCACAGCCGAAAACATGGACAAGGCCGTGGAGATTCTCCTGAACGTCCTCGTCCCCGAGACTTGACATTTGTGCCCGGGTCGCATACAATGGCGCGGATCTTGCATGTGCCGAATTTTACAGAAAAAGCGGTGATCTTCGGTGAAAGACACGGATAAGCTTGGCCTCCGGCGCTGGCTCAGTCTGTTGCTGGTCGGCCTGTTCGGGCAGTTTGCCTGGACGATCGAGAACATGTATCTGAACGTGTTTCTCTACAACACCATCTCGACCGACCCACGCTATATCGCGGCCATGGTGGGCTGGTCCGCTGCGGCGGCCACGCTCACGACGCTGCTGATGGGCGCGCTTTCGGACCGGCTGGGGAAGCGTAAGATCTTCATCTGCGCGGGCTATCTGCTCTGGGGCCTCTCCACGGCGGCCTTTGGTTATATTCGGCCTGAGCTGTTCGGCAGTGCCCGGACGGCGAGCCTTCTCTCCGGCGCTGCCGCCGCTGCCGTGGCGGTCGTGGTGCTCGACTGCGTGATGACCTTTTTCGGCTCCACGGCAAATGACGCCGCTTTCAACGCCTGGGTCACCGACAACACGACGAAGGCGAACCGCGGTCGTGCGGAGAGCGTGCTTGCGATCCTGCCGCTGGTGTCGATGCTGATCATTTTCGGGCTCTTCGACGGCCTGACGCAGCAGGGACGCTGGAAAGAATTCTTCAACATCTTCGGTCTGGCGGTCTCGACCGTAGGCCTGATCGCCGTCTTTCTGGTGAAGGACGCGCCGGAGCTGCAGCCCCGGCGGGACAGTTACGGGCGCAATCTGCTCTATGGGCTGCGGCCGCAGGTGGTTCGGGAGAATCCCGAGCTCTACCTGGCTTTCGCCGCTTTCTGCCTCTTCTCGGTGGCGGTGCAGGTCTTTTTCCCGTTCCTGATCATCTATCTGCAGAACTATCTCGGCATTGCCGATTACGCGATCGTGCTCGGCGTGGTGCTGATCATGGCCTCGGCGGTCAGCGTGATCTCCGGTCGTTTTATCGACCGTTTCGGAAAGCTCCGCTTTACCTTCCCGGCGGCGGCGGTCATGCTGCTCGGACTTGTCGGCATGTATTATGTGCGCAGCCAGGGCGGCGTCATGCTTGCCGGCACGGTGATGATGAGCGGCTACATGATGCTCACCGCCGCGCTGAGTGCGACGATCCGCGACTGGACGCCTGCGGACAAGGTCGGCCATTTTCAGGGCATTCGCATGATCTTTGCCGTGCTTCTGCCGATGATTCTCGGCCCCTGGCTGGGGGCGGCGGTGATCCGCGGCAGTGACAGCACCTATATCGAACTGGGACAGGTCAAGACCGTACCCACTCCCGGGATCTATCTGGCCGCTGCGGCGGTGCTGCTCTTCGCGGCGATCCCGGTCCTCCTCCTGCGAAAACGAGAGAAAGAGTCGAATCAAGCATGAAAGAAGCCATCTATCATTTTCCGACCGACGGGAACCCTCTGCACTGCGAGCAGATCAAGAGCGGCCATATCAACGAGACCTACTGCATCACCACCGACACCGGTTCACGTTATATCCTTCAGTGGATCAACCAGTATGTCTTTCCGAACGTGAATGCGCTCATGAACAACATGTCCGCGATCAGCGCCTTTCTTGCAAAGCGCGAGAAGGGAAAGACGGCCATGATCCGTTATATCGACACCCTCGAGGGAAAGAGCTTTTTTGACGACGGTCACGGCGGCGCCTGGCGCGCCTACCGCTTTGTGGATCACAGCATCTGCCTTCAGCGCCCGGAGACGCCGGACGATTTTTATGAATGCGCACGCGCTTTCGGCCATTTCCAGTATGCGCTCAACGATTTTCCAGCCGAGGAGCTGGAGGAGACGATCGTGAACTTTCACAACACGGTGGACCGTTACCGGCAGCTCCGGGAGGCCATGGAGGCCGACAGCGCCGGACGGCTGTTCGAGGTCGGACCGGAGATCGCCTACCTGCTCTCACGGGAGGAGAAGGCCTGTCGTCTCCATCGGATGCGGGAGGCAGGGGAGCTGCCGGTGCGCGCCACCCATAACGACACCAAGATCAATAACGTCCTGCTCGACGAGAACACGCGCAAGGCGATCTGCGTCATTGATCTCGATACGGTGATGCCGGGCCTCTCGGCCTTCGATTTTGGCGATGCGATCCGTTTCGGCGCCTCCACGGCGGCGGAGGACGAGACTGACCTGAAAAAGGTTGCGCTGGACGAGGAGCTGTTCCGTGTCTTTACGCGCGGCTTCCTCCGGGCCTGCCCGAGCCTGACGGAAAAGGAGCGCGAGGTCATGCCTCTCGGCGCCTTCACGATGACGCTCGAGTGCGGTATGCGTTTTTTGACTGATTATCTCAACGGCGACAAGTATTTTTCAATCGACTATCCGACGCAGAATCTTGACCGCGCCCGTGCACAGCTTGCGCTGGCACGCGACATGGAGAAGAAAGAACGGCTCATGGAATTGATCGTCTGGGAAGAGTCAAAGGAATAAGGAAGAATGGCATAAAAAAGCTGCCCGGTTCTGAAACCGGGCAGCTTTTCTGTGGAAAAACCGCTTTACAGCACGTGGACCGAGGCGGGATCGAAGACAAGAGAGCAGAACTCGCCCACCTGATAGATGCGCTTGTTTTTGGGGTTGTGCTCTTCCAGTTTGACGAGCGTATCGCCTACTTTCACGTGATAGTTCTGGTAGGAGCCCATGAAGCAGGAGAGCACCACCTCGCAGGGCATGCCGCCCTGGTCGGCCAGAGAAGCGGCTTCGGGCCGGAGCACGACCGTATACTGACTGCCGGTCTGCATGTCCGGGCGACCGTCCACGACGAGGGGGTTGCCGTCGATGCTCAGTGTGACCTTTTCGCCCTCGCGCACCACCATTGTGCCCTTGAGGAAGTTCGCCTCGCCGATAAAATCGGCCACGAACTCGTCGACCGGGTGATAGTAGATCTCCTGCGGCGTACCCATCTGGGCCACAACGCCCTTGTTCATGACGATGATCTGATCCGAAAGCGCCATGGCCTCGGACTGATCGTGCGTGACATAGATCGCGGTGATGCCGACTCGCTGCTGGATACGGCGGATCTCCGTGCGCATCGAGACACGCAGCTTCGCGTCGAGGTTCGAGAGGGGCTCGTCGAAGAGCAGCACGCTCGGCTCGATGACCAGAGCGCGGGCCAGCGCCACGCGCTGCTGCTGGCCGCCGGAGAGCTGGTTGGTCATGCGCGCCTCCATGCCGGTGAGCTCCACGAGATCAAGAATGTTCATGACACGCTCCCTGATCTCCTCTTTCGGCACCTTCCGCAGCTTCAGACCGTAGGCCACGTTGTCGAAGACATTATAGTGGGGGAGCAGCGCATAGCTCTGGAACACCATGGCGGTGTCGCGCTTGTTGGGAGTCAGCTCATTGATGGGTTCGTCCCCGAGATAGATCTCGCCCTCATCCGGGCTCTCAAAGCCCGCGATCATGCGTAAGGTCGTTGTTTTGCCGCAGCCGGAGGGCCCGAGCAGCGTCACAAAAGAGCCGGGCTCGATCACGAGAGAGGTATCGCGGACGGCATAAAAGTCCTTGCCGGTCTTGGGATCCTGATAGATCTTGGAGATATGCTCGAGGCGCACGCCTTTTTTGATCTTTTCCATAGCTTAGTCCTCCTTGATTTTCCGGCTTGTGCCGAAGTACTTGATGAAGAGGTTCATCAGCAGCACCGCGCTGTAGGTGATGATGATCAGAATGGTCGCGAACGCGCAGGCCAGACTGTAGGAGCCCTTCTCGGCAAACTCGTTGATCTGGACCGTGATGAGCAGGAAGGAGGGCGTCACCAGCAGGATGATCGCGGAGATGGCGGTGATGCTGCGCACGAAAGCGGTGACAAGACCGGAGAGGAAGGAGTCCTTGATGAGCGGGAGCGTAACGGTCATGAAGACCTTCAGGCTGTCCGCGCCCATGTCGTATGCGGATTCCTCGATGCTCTTGTCGATCTGCCGCAGGGCGGAAATGCCGCTGCGCGTTCCGGTCGGGAGTGAGCGGACCACGAACACGATGATCAGGATCAGGCCGGTCCCGTAGATGCCCTGCAGGACGCCCGTGTGGAACAGGCCGCCCGAGTAACCGCGGATATAGCCGACGCCGAGAACGGTGCCGGGGACCGCCATGGCCAGCATGGAGACGGCTTCGATGAAGCCCTTGGCCTTGAACTTCCGCTTGACGACAAGGTAGGAGATGATCATGCTCAGCAGGGCGGTGATGGGCGAGGCGATCAGTGAGAGCACGAAGGAGTCCTTGAAGGCCTTGAAGCCGTGGTAGCGCGTAAAGACCTGCTTGAACCACTTGCCGGTCAGCGGGAAGAACTTGTAGCCCCAGGTCGGGAAGCAGGCGCCAATGGGAACGCAGATGTACATCATGATGACAAAGAGCGCCACGAGCGAGCAGAAAATCGTGAGGGGGACCTTCACACTCTTGTCCTCGATCAGCATGGGACCGCGGCTGGCTTTGCCGGTGAGGGTCGCGGCGGTTTTCGCCTCCAGGTAATACTTCTGGACGGCGAACATCAGAAGCGTGATGCACAGCAGCACCACGGCCATCGCGGCGGCACCGGCCTTGTCATAGGCGCCGGTGATCTGCAGATAGATCGTGGTGGCGAGCGTGTCGTAGGAGCCGCCGATGATCATGGGGTTGGCGAAGTCGGCGATCGACTCGATGAAGGTCACGAGGAAGGCGTTGCCGAGGCCGGGGAGCATCAGCGGCAGTGTCACGTCCGCGAAGACCTTCCAGCGCCCGGCACCCATGTCGCGCGCGGCCTCCTCGAGCGAGGGGTCGATGTTCTTCAGAAGGCCCTTGAGCATCATGTAGCAGACAGGGAAGAAGGTCAGCGTCTGCACGATGACGATGCCCCAGTAGCCGTAGACGCTGTTGTCATAGATGTGCAGCAGGAAGCGGGTGATGATGCCCGCCTTGCCGAAGAGCATGATCATCGACAGCGACAGCACAAAGGGGGGCGAGACGACGGGCAGCAGAGAGACCAGCTTGAACAGGCCCCCGGCGAACCGGTTCATGCGCACATAGACCTCCACATACGCGAAGAGAAGGCCGATCAGAGACGAGAATATGCCGACGACAAAGCCGACCTTGAGCGTGTTCGTGATGGCGCGGGTAAAGGTCGGCATCGCGAAGATGCGTTTGAAAATGCTGAAGCCGAAGCTGCCGTCCCCGACGAAACTGTCCACCAACAGAATGGCGAGCGGATAGAGGATAAACAGGGTCAGGAAGGTTATCAGCAATACGATGGTGGTGACCATGATAGGGTCCGCCATCAGCTTTTTGCGGTCCAGAGCGGCCCCTTGTCCTCTTGCCATAAGTCCATCTCCTTTCTGGTTAAAAAAGGATGGCGGGGAAGCCCCGCCATCCTCGCGGTTTTATGGAGAATGCAATGCCTTCGATCAGGAGGTCTGGAAACGGTCGGCGTTCTCGGTGTCGGCGCCGGCGTTGGCCAGAGCGGTCATGACCTCTTCAATATAGGTCTTGATATTCTTGGTGGCGTCCTCAAAGTCGTACTCCATGACGTTCTCGGGATCCAGACCGAACTCGTAGGCGGCCTCGGGCTGCTCGGCGTTGTCGATGACCAGGAACTGATAGGAACCGTTCTGGTCGGCCAGCTCCACGCAGTCGGGGCTCAGCGCGTACTCGATCCACAGCTTCGCGGCGTTGGGATGCTTGGCGCCCTTGAACATGGCGGTGGCGCCGATCTCAGAGGAGGTGCCGGTGGAGGGGATGATCAGGGAGATGTTCTCATAGCCGTTGTCGAGGATCTGGGTAATGCCGTCATGCAGGAAGCCGATGCCGATGGTGCACTCACCGGTGCCGACGTTCTTGGACGGGCCGGAGCCGGACTTGGTATAGACCTCGATGTTCTTGTCCAGGTCTACCAGGAACTGGATGCCCTCGTCATGGCCGTATTTCTGGATCATGGTGTTGATGACGAGCTTGGCGGTGCCGGCGGTGTTGTAGTTGGACAGCCAGATCAGGCCCTTATACTCGGGCTTGAGCAGATCCTGCCAATCCTGCGGGGCCTCGAGGCCGAGGCGGGCGAGCTCATCGGTGTTGACCATGAAGCCGAGGATGCCCTTGTAGATGCCGAACCAGAGATTGTCCGGATGCTTGTACATCGCGCTGGTCAGGTGAGCGGCGTTGATGGCGTCATAGGACTCCAGCAGGCCCTCGGAGGCGACGACATTGTAGGGGTCGGTCGTGCCGCCGAACCAGACGTCGGCGGAGGGATTGCCGTTCTCCTCTTCGATCTTGGCCTGCACCTCACCGGTGGACAGACGCTGGTAAGTGGTTTTGATGCCGTAGAGCTTCTGGAAGTTCTCGCAGGCGGCGGCGAGGTACTCCTCCTCGCAGGAGCCGTAGACGACCAGTTCGCCCTCTTCCTTCGCGGCGGCGATCAGTGCGTCCATTTCGTCGTCCGCAAAAGCGGTCGGGACCATCAGGGCGGCGACCATGATCAGCGCCAGAAGCAGAGCCAAAGTCTTTTTCATGTTTGTTTCCTCCTCTTGTTTTTTATGTGTGTGCAGATAATCTGCAAATCACCGGGATCAGAATACGGCAGTGCCGAAAAGACAAAAAGACGATCCGCCTCCGGCGGTACGGGCCGCGCCGCACAGGAGAAAAAACCGTGCTTTCTGTACAAAAGGGATTATAGACTTTCCGGCTTTGCTTGTCAACAATGTATAGAAAACAATTGAAAATATATTTTCGTTCAAAAAATGCGGCGCCCGCAAAAGCAGGCGCCGCAGGACTTATTCTTTGACCGGGACGCCTGCGCGGCGAAGCTCGCCGCGCAGGCGGGTCATGTCTTCAAAGAAGACGGTGCCATGCATCCCAACATAGAGAGCCGCTTCCACGTTTGCGGTGCTGTCGTCGATAAAAAAGCATTCGTCCCGATCCAGGTCAAAGGTGGAGAGGAGTTTCTCATAAATCTCCGGCATGGGCTTGACGAGCTTGACGTCCGCGGAGACGAGCGTGCCGTCGAAAAAGCGGCTGGCAGGCACGCGCGGCCAGTAGTCATGCTGTCGGATGCTGGCATTGGAGAGCAGGTAGACCCCATAACCGAGGCCCTTGACTTCCTCGACCAGCTCGTACATCCCCTCGATCTCCAGAATAGGCCGATCCCAGAAGGTGACCAGCTTCCAGACGGCCTCGTGCAGACGCTCGGGGATCCGTGCGCACATGATCTCACCGGCCTGCCTGTCGGTAAGGATGCCGCGGTCCATCATGACCCATTCGGGTGCGAGAAAGACCTCCCGCATCAGCAGGCGCTTGTCCTCCTCCGAGACGCCGAGACGTTCCATGAAGAAGTCTCGATCAAAGCGGATGAGCACGCCCCCCATATCGAACACGATGTTTCGGATCATGGTCTATACCCGGATCTTTCCCTTGGAGATCTTGAGGCAGATGATCAGGATCAGCGCGCTCGTGACCGTCAAAATGGCGGAGAGCGCGGCGCCGGAACCCACGCTGTTGCGCACGATGTTGGTGTAGGCTTCGATCGTCAGGGTGTTGTTCTTGCCGGAGGAGAGCATGATCGAGCAGCTCAGCTCATTGATACAGGTGACCCAGGAGAGGATCGCACCGGAGAAGACGCCGGGCAGCATCAGCCGCGCCGTGACTTTCCAGAAGGTCTTCATCGGCGTAACGCCCAAGTTGATCGAAGCCTCTTCGACACTCGGGTCCATCTGCATCAGGAAGGCGCTGGCGCTTCGGACGGTATAGGGCAGCTTGCGGATGACGTAGGAAATGATGATGATGGCTGCCGTGCCGGTCAGGACCAGAGGCTTGACGTTGAAGGTGACAATGTAGCAGAGGCCGAGCACCGAGCCGGGAATGACGTACGGAGCCATGAGCAGCATATCCAGCAGCCCGCCGGTCTTGCCCTTCTTACGGACGATCACGTAAGACATAAGGATACCGATAACGACGATAAAGACCATGGCGGTCAGCGAGTAGGTAAAGGTGTTGCTCATGGACGACCACAGACGGGAACCGAGATTCTGATAGTTCTCAAAGGTAAAGCCGCCGGTGAAGCTGGAATAGTTGGTGTGCTGGAAAGAACTCGCGCATACGACGATCTGGGGGAGGAAGGAGATGAAGCTGATGAGAAAGACGGGCAGCGTGACCAGAAAACGCTTGAAGCCGTGCACTTCGATCTCCTTGGGCGGACGCAGCGCGCTCATGATGTAATTGCGGCGGTTGACGTATGTCTTCTGCACCAGGAGCATGACCAGCGTGATGATGACGATGATGATGGAGATGGCGGAGGCGAGGTTCCCGTTGCCGCCGATCTCGCTCAGGTACTCGTTATAGATGAGTACAGGCAGTGTGCGGAAGTCCTGCCCGCCCAGGAGCATCGGCGTGCCGAAGTCGGCCAGCGCACTCATGAAAACGACCAGAGCGCCCGCGGTGATGGAGGGTGTGACGACCGGCATCGTGACGGTCAGGAAGCGGCGGAGCTTGCCGCTGCCCAGGTTCTCCGCGCATTCCTCCAGCGAGGAGTCGATGCTCTCCATCGCGCCGGAGGTGTACATATAAATGTAAGGATACAGCTTCAGCGTCAGTACCGTACTGATGCCGCCAAAACCGTAGATCGTGGGGATCGTGATGCCGAGGCCTTTGAGATAGGTGGTGACGGAGCCGGCGCGGCCGAAAAGCATGATCCACGCATAGGCGCCGAGGAAGGGCGGGCTCATCAGGGAGAGAATGGCCAGCACGTGCCAGATTTTTTTGCCCCAGACGTTGTAGCGGGTCATCAGATAGGCCATCGGGACGCCCAGCACAATGGCGAAGAGAGAGGGGACGACGGAGATCCCCACACTGTTCTTCAGTGCGCCGTAATAATACTTCTTGCGGAAGAACTTCTCAAAGTTGGCCATGGTGAAGCCGTCGACCTTGCTGCTCTTGAAGGCGTTGATGATGATGGAGGAGAAAGGCCACACCAGGAAGAGCGCAAAGATCACGAACACCATCAGCTTTACCCAGAACCAGGGGTCCATGTAGAAGGGGATGGTGATATTCCTGCGTTTCAGCATGTGATTACCTCCTCGGACTCCGCCTCATAGACGCTGATCCGCTGGGGATCGAAGTTCAGGAAGACCTTTTCGCCCGCCTCGTGCACCTCGGTGGTGTCCTTGGTGTACTCGTTTACGATCAGGTTCTGCCCGTCGTCCAGCTTGACCTCGTACTCGATAAAGTCGCCCAGGAAGGTGGAGAACTGCACCTCGCCGGGCATACCGGCCTCGGCGAAAAAGAGTTGTTCGGGACGCGCCGAGAGTCTGGCGGGACCGGTGTAAGTGCTCTTTACCGGGACCTTGACCTTCAGCTCGCCCTTGATATCCACAAGGCCGTCCTGCTCCATCGTGCAGTCGAGGAAGTTGCTCACGCCGATGAAGCCGGCGACAAAGGGGTTCTGCGGCTTGGCATAGATCTCTGTCGGTGTGCCGCACTGCATGATGACGCCGTCCTTCATAACGGCGATCCGGTCGGAGATTGCCAGCGCTTCCTCCTGATCGTGCGTGACATAGATGGTGGTGATGCCGAGCTTCCGCTGCAGCTTTTTGATGACGGTGCGCATCTGGACGCGGAGCTTCGCGTCGAGGTTGGAAAGCGGCTCGTCCATCAGCAGAACGCTCGGCTCGATGACGAAGGCACGCGCCAGGGCGACACGCTGCTGCTGGCCGCCGGAGAGCTCGTTAGGCTTGCGCTTGGCCAGGTGCGCGATCTGCACCAGCTCGAGCGCTTCCTTGACGCGCGGCTCGATTTGCGCTTTGGGGACCTTGCGGGCTTTCAAACCGTAGGCAACGTTTTCTTCCACGGTCAGATGAGGGAAAATGGCGTAGTTCTGAAAGACCATACCAATGTCGCGCTTGTGGGCGGGAACGGCATTGATAAGACGGTCCCCAAAATAAAACTCGCCGCCCTCAATGGAGTTGAAGCCCGCGATCATGCGCAGGAGCGTGGTCTTGCCGCAACCGGAGGGGCCGAGCAGCGTAAAGAACTCGCCCTCCTTAATGTCCAGAGACACGCCCTTGAGGGCGATAAAGTCCCCGTACTTTTTGACTGCATCCTTGATGATGACTGCATTGCTCATAATAATTCCTCCCATTGCCTTTCTTTTTCAAAGCTCAAAGAAACCGCCGCTCCCGCGTCCGGCTTGTTTCAGCGCTGAAAAGAAGCAGGGGGAGAATCCGAAGATTCTCCCCCTGTCGGATATGCAAGGGTATGCTTTTCGATCGGATCAGCCGACCAGAAGATCCTGCCACATCTCCTTGATGTCGGAGGCGTTGTTGGCGGCATAGTCGAAGTTGTAGTTCATGAGCGTGATCTCGCTCAGAGGAAGCAGACCGACGGGCTCCACATCGCTGCGGATGGGACGGCGGCCCCACTCGGCGTTCTGACGGACCTGGCAGTCATAGCCGAGAACGAACTCAACGAACAGCTCGGCCAGCTCGGGATTCGGGCAGTTCTTCACGATCGCGACGCCATCGGGAACAGCAGAAGTACCGTCGGTCGGGAAGATGACCTTCATGAAGTCTTCGGTGTACTTGATGGCGGCCTTCTCAAGGGTGATGCCGAGGGCGTTCTCACCGGCGAAGATGTCCTTGTGGGCGAGGGAGGAGGAGTTCTTGACCTCCAGCTTGGGCATGACCTGGGCGACAAACTCCCAGCCGGCGGCGTAGTCGTCAGACTCCTCGCCATACAGGAAGAGCATCGTGCACAGCTGCGTGAAAGCGGAACCGGAGGAGGTGGGGTCGGCGATGGCGATCTTGCCATAGGTGTCGACGTCCCAATCGGCCAGTTCTTTCCAGGTCGTGGGGATGGCATCTTCCGCGATCAGGTTGGTGTTCGCGATGAAGACCATGGGCAGCGGGGACTCGCCGATCCAGTAGAACTCACTGTCATACAGGGACGGATCGATCAGGTCGATGGAGCTGGGCTGGTAGGGCTGGAAGTACTCCTTGTAGGCGGCCAGGGTGTCGGCGCCGCCGCCCCACAGCACGTCGGCCACGGGAGCCGCGGACTCGGCAGCGATCTTGGCGACCAGGTTGGAGGTGCCGTCAGCGACGACTTCGACCTTCACGTTGGGGTAAGCGGCCTCAAAAGCGGCAACGCCGTCGCTCAGAGGATCGGAGTCATGGGGAGAGTAGATGGTCAGGGTACCGGAGTAATCTTCGGGAGCCTTTGCGTCATCGGCAGCAGCGGTGATGCCGAGGGCGAAGACCATCGAGAGCGCAAGTAACAGAGCCAGGATTTTCTTCATTTTTATTCCTCCTTATGAATTGTGTGGGATTTGCTACCTTGCATTTTAACCATTTAGCCCAATATTGTCAATCCGCAACTGCAAGTTTTTGACGTATTCAGCAAATAGTCGCGGCGTCGGGAGGGAGGAGACGACGGGACGTGCTCTCGCGAGCGGAGAAAAAAGGGAAGCAAAAACCGGACGTCCACATGCCCGAAAGGGCTGCTCGTCCGGCACGATAAGATGCGTGAAAAAAGGCGTCGCGAGACTCTTTTCTCTCTTGTAAAAAAATCTGGAAATTCACAAGAGCTTGTGCTATACTGCAAGAGTCAAATACCACGTGTTGGGGGTAAAGAGATATGAAATGCCCGTTTTGCGGTTTTACCGACAGCAAGGTCATCGATTCCCGTCCCGCCGAAGAAGGCGCCACGATCCGCCGCCGCCGCGAGTGTCTGGCCTGTCAGAAGCGCTTTACGACCTATGAGGTCATCGAGCGTCTCCCGCTTGTGGTCGTCAAACGAGACGGGAGCCGCCAGAGCTTCGACAAGGTCAAGCTTATCAACGGCATGGTCCGCGCCTGTGAAAAACGCCCCGTTGCCCTGCAGACGCTCGAGAAGATCGCGGACGATATCGAGCAGGAGCTGCAGAGCAATCTGGAGCGTGAGATCAGCACGGTCGAGATCGGCGAGATGGTCATGAACCGCCTCAAGGATGTGGATGAGGTGGCCTATGTGCGTTTCGCCTCCGTCTACCGCAGCTTCAAGGATATCAACACCTTCATGGAGGAGCTCTCCAAGCTTCTGACGGAGAAGGACTGAGTTCAGAACAGCGTCCCCGGAGAGAGGTGTTCCATCCAGTCGAGCGCTTCCAGATGGTATCGCAGCCGCTCATAGCCAGCGGCAAGCGCCGTGCGGTCTTCCTGCAGCAGGAGTTCCCGCAGATCGAAAAAGGAGTCGGAGACGCTGTCAAGATCCGGCTGGCGAAGGAAAACGCTGGTGTAGTTGTGCGCGCTCTGCCAAAGGGCAAGCGCGTTGTCCGCGGCCGAGCGTGCGAGGTCAAATTCCTCGTACTGCGCCGCCCGCTCGGAGCGCGTCAGATTTCGCTCGATCTGGACGGTGAGAGCATCCGCGCGGCGGATGTTCCAGATCGCCGTGAGGATCAGCAGCAGAAGCAGCCCCGCTGCCGCGAGTTCCCGCTTCATGCCGTCTCCTCCTTCCGCGCAAGATAGACGTTTTGTTTCTCGTCCGCCGTCATCAGATATACGTCGTTCTGCTCCAGCCCGTTCTGCTTGAGTTCTTCCCGAAGCCAGGCGAGGTCGAGACCGAGATGCTTGAGGTTGGCCTCCAATACTCGCCCTTCACTTACAACGATGTGCGGGTAGCCGCCGTCCTGCGTCGGAAGCTCCAGCTGCGCTGCAGTGACGGGACGTTCTGCCGGAAATGGAATGAGGTTGAGCTTTCCGTCGGTCTCCAGGATCGCGTACTCGATGCTGGCGATATCGATGACTCCCTGGCTGCGCAGTTCCTGCAGCAGCTCATCGGTGGTAAAACGGTTGCGGCGCATCTCCGTCTGGTTGATCTCACCCTTGACGATAAGCAGGCTGGGCTTGCCGAAAAAGAGCGTCCGCAGGCGGATGCAGCGCATGCTGAGTCCCGCGATCAGGACCTCGCAGCAGAAGAGCACCGCGATCGGGACAAGCCCGTTGAGCAGCGGGATCCCCATATCCTGCAGCGGATGGGAGGCGAGGTCGGCGATCAGCGCCGCCACCACGAACTCGGAAAGTTCCATCTCCCCAAGCTGCCGCTTGCCCATCAGACGCATAGTGAGCAGCAGGGCAAAATAGACGGTTAGAGTCCGCGCGATCACGATAGCCATGGGCATACCTCCTTTTTGGATAGTATGCCCCGGCTATATTTTTTTAAAAGGAAGAGAAATATGAAGACGATCATTTTGGAAAAAGAAGAGAGCCTTCGGCTCGCTGCCGACCGCATCGCACGCCTTTTGGCCCGCAAGCCGGAGGCGGCGCTGGCCTTTTCGACCGGCCGCACGACGCGGGATTTGTTTGCCGTACTGGCCTCCCGCTGCGAAAAGGGCGAGGTGAGTCTGAAACGGGCGAGGCTCTTCGCTGTGACCGAGTTCGAGGACGTGCCTGAGGAAATGAGCGCCCGTGCTCAGCTCCTCCGGGAGCTCGTCGGGACGACCGATCTCCGTGAAGAGAACTGCCGCTTCCTTTCCGCGGAGGCGGCTGCGGACTATGACGCGCAGATTGCGGCCTGCGGAGGTCTCGATATGGCGGTGCTCGGCCTTGGGGTGAATGCCCACATCGGGTATAACGAGCCGGCGGTGCCCTACGATTCATACACACACCGCCAGAAGCTCACAGACAAGACGCGCGCCCCGCTCGCGGCGCAGTTCGGAAGCACGGAGGCTGCGCCCGCCTATGCCTGGACGATGGGGATAAAGACTCTCGTATCAGCCCGGGAGATCCTTGTGCTGGCGTTTGGCGAAGAAAAGGCCTGGGCCGTGTTCCAGATGCTCTATGCACGAGACGACAGTGTGATCCCGGCTGCTTTCCTGCAGCTTCCGCCGGAGGTCACCGTCCTCGTGGATCCTGCCGCAGCGCAGAAGCTGTAAAAAGATCCCTACCCGAACAGCTCCCGCAGGGTCGCCTCCGTGTAATCTGTCAGCGCGGCGAAATCCATGTACGGCCGCACGAGATCCTCCATCTCGTCGTGCAGCGACTTGGCCTCACGCAGCTTATCGAGCGCCGGCTCGAGCCCGCGAAATGCCAGGCCTGCGACGAGGGCCCGGTCTGCCCAAGGGATCAGCAGCGCTTCGAGCTCTCCGGGATCGAGCGGGGATGGACAGCGGACAGCGGGAAGGTCATGCTGTTCCAACTCCCGTGAGAGAGCCTGCAGAGAGGCGGGCGAGACTGACCCAATATGTTTACATAATTTTTTGATCTCGGACCACAGGAAGAGTTCTCCCTCGCAGCTGAACGCGTGAAGAAAGCGCTGCTCCGGCAGGCAGGGACAAGCTCGGCCAACAGGCAGCCGCAGCAGCTCGGGCGCATCAAGAGCGATGTTCTCCAGACGCTGTACGTGCTTGAGCTCGCGGTAGGCTTCCGCGTAGAGTCGCTTATGGCGACGCAGGAGTTCCTTGAGCTTTTCACTCGTCTCCGAATCAAAAGGGGTCCGGCAGAACATGCCGAGGTTAACATAATCAGAATCTACGCCAAAGCAGATGGGCTCGGAAACGTGCGGAGCCGTGCCGTCCACCCAGGCGAGGTGCAGGGTGGGAATGAAAACGCCGTCGAGCGAGGCGGGGTCGCCCGAGCAGAGCACATAGTGTACGTCCAGACCACGGGCCTCGGCGGCGGCGCCGATCCGCCGCATGAAGCTGGATTTGCCCGTGCCGGGTCCGCCTTTGACAATATGGAGAAACGCATCTTCCGCGCCCGGAAAAAAACGGTAAAGCGAGGCGAATCCCTCTGTGGAATTGGCCCCAAGAAAATAGGTCTGAGTCATATGCCACCTCCCGGACCTATCCTATGTCGCTCCCGCACGCGTTGACAGCGGACAGGGCCTCGGTTATAATCTTTCCCAAAGGGGAGAAAAAAATGTATTCTGTTATTCTGTTTGATTTTGACGGCACGGTCTACGATACGGTAGAGGGCATTACCAGATCCGTGCAGTTTGCGCTGCGCAGACACGGTGTCGAGGCGCAGCTGTCGGAACTGCGCTGTTTTGCCGGACCGCCTCTGACGGACATGTTCCGCGAGAAATACGGCTTCGATCTCGCGGAGGCGGAACAGGCGACGCGTGATTTTCGCGAGCGCTATGTGCCGATCGGCGTGTACGAGAGCCGCCCTTTCCCGGATATTCGGGGATTGGCCGAGAGCCTTCGCGCGGCTGGGAAACGGCTCGGCATCGCGACATCCAAGCCGCAGCGGCTGGCCGAGACCCTTTTGGAGAAGGAAGGACTGAGGGGCTATTTCGATACCGTCTGCGGCAGCGGAGAAAACGGAAACAACGACGCCAAATGGCAGGTGATCGAGCGGGCGATGACGGCGCTGAACGCCTCCCCGAAGGACACGGTCCTGATCGGAGACACAAAATACGACGTCGTGGGCGCGCGGCGTGTCGGCCTGCCGTGCATCGGCGTGCGCTGGGGCTATGCCGCTCCGGGTGAACTGGAGGCGGCGGGCGCCTCCGCGATCGTGGACGATTGCGCCGCGCTGGAAGCGCTGCTTTTGGAAGGATGAAAGAAAGGACTGAGGCGTGCCGTACAGGGCCTGCCTCAGTCTTCAATATCTATCTGTATGGTCTGGACGCCCTGCTTCATCGCATAGAGCAGGGTGTTCATCGACCCGCCTGGGCGCCCGTTGTGACAGGCCAGCAGGAGGGAGGAGCGGTCCACCATGTAGCGGTTGCGGCGCTGCATGCAGTCCGGCGTGTAGGTGATCTGCAGGACTGTGACCTTGTCGCAGCGGTCCAGCAGCCGGTTGTATCGCTGGCGCTGCACCAGGCTCCAGCGGTCGGGCTGCACGCCGCAGGGGATCGCCGCCTCGAGCGTGATATCCGGGTACTCGCGTTTCAGATCCAGCACGGCATCCGCAAAATACATATCGCAGCCGATGGCCATGCCGACGATAAAATGCCGCCAGCCCTCGTGGATGAGGCCTTCCAGACTGCATCGCAGTTCAAGCTTCAGCTTCGTGCAGCGGGGATCTTCCTCGTTGTTTCCCCAGGGCAGATGCTGGGGTCGCGGGCCGGTGAAACAGCAGGTGTGTTCGCGTTCGTCCATGGGCGTCTCCTTGTCTGATACTCTTCTGCTATCATAATCTGAAATTGGGGGCTTGTCAAAGCCTATCTGCGGTGCTATACTCAAGGCATCTTCAGGGCAGGGTGAAATTCCCGACCGGCGGTAAAGGCGCGCAGGCGCTCAAGTCCGCGAGCTGCGATCTTCGGATCAAGGCTGACCCGGTGCGATTCCGGGACCGACAGTACAGTCTGGATGGAAGAAGATGGGTCACGATACATAGCCCGTCCTGTCCTGTTTATGCCTGAAGATCTATGGATCTTCGGGCAAATTCTTTTTTGGAGGGACTCTCATGGAAAACCTGAAATTCATCCTCGTCTGCCTCGCCGTCTTCGCAGGACTGGTCCTGGTCGCCATGCTCTTTGACCGGCTTCTGGTAAAGGACCGCAAAAAGATCTCCGACACGCACTACATCACTTATACGGCCATTTTCGCCACCATGGCCGGTGTGCTCATGCTGCTGGAGATCCCGCTCTTTTTCGCGCCGAGCTTTTACAAGATCGACCTCAGCGAGCTGCCTGTCCTGATCTGCACCTTCTACCTGGGACCCGTGGCGGGCGTGATCTGCGAACTGCTGAAGGTCTGCGTCAAGCTTCTGCTCAAGGGCACCACCACCGCCTTCGTTGGTGATTTTGCCAACTTTGCCGTGGGCTGTTCCTTCATCCTCCCGGCCAGCATCATCTACCACGCCAATCCCAGCCGCCGCAGCGCGCTGGTCGGCCTCTGCATCGGCACGCTCTGCATGACGGTGTTCGGCAGTGCCTTCAACGCCATCTATCTGCTTCCCAAATTTGCGCAGATGTTCGGTATGCCGATGGAGGCTATCGTCGGGATGGGAACGAAGATCAACCCGCGCATCACCAGCGTCTCCACGCTGGTGCTCTTCGCCGTCGTGCCCTTCAATCTGCTCAAGGGCATCGTGGTCTCCTTCCTCACGATGCTGCTCTATAAGCGCATCTCTCCGATCCTCCACAAGGGCGATGACCGCCGCAAGGCGCGTCGGACCGAAGCAGGACAAGCCTGAGCCGCCACATGCTGAGCACAAAATTGAATATTTCCGTCAGGTACACGAGCGCCAGATAGCCCGTCAGAGCAAAACGGGGCAGCAGCTGCCATACCAGAAGCAGCCCCAGCAGTGCGTCGAGGACATTGATTCCCATATACCAGAGCTGCTGCCCCAGCCCTTTCAGACAGCCGTCCGCTGCCATGTCCGTGTACAGGATCGGGACCAGAGGAGCCAGGATCCGGATGTATCGTCCGGCCTGGCTGCTTTTATATACGCAGAAAGCGAGCGGCTCGGCGCAGAGAAACAGAAAGGAGCCGACGGCGAAGGAATACAGAAAGCTGTTTTTCAGCAGGCTCCGGACAGTGTGCCTGATCGCTCCCATCTCGCCGCGTACCTGCGCCTCCGTGAGTTCCGGCACGGTCAGCTCGGAAAGCGCGCCGAGCAGGCAGGAGGGAAAGAGCAGCAGCGGCAGCGCCATTCCGTGAACGATGCCGTAGCCGGCGAGCGCGCGATCTGCGGAGTATCCGGCGGCGTGCAGCCCGCGCGGGACGAGCAGATGCTGGACCGTAGTCAGCGCGCTGCGGGCGTAGGCGGACAAGGCCAGCGGCAGCGCGATGTGCAGGAGCCGCCCGGTAAGCGCCTTGCTGCCCCCGTTCGCGGATGCATGCTCTTGCCGGTCGTGCAGATAGGCGAGAAGCATCCACACAAGGGAGAGATAGTCCGCCAGTACATGTCCGAGCGTGACGGACGCGGCACATCGCATCAAGTCATCTCGCGGGACGCGGCGGAGGAAAAACCACACGAGTCCGATTTCTGCAAGCTGCTCAAGCAGATGGACCAGAGTGGGACGGCCGATGCGCCCGCAGGCGGTGAAATAGCCGGTAAGCGCCGATGAAAGCGCAATGCAGGGCAAAGAGAATGCAGCCAGACGCAGGGAGGGAATGGTGCGCGCGTCCTCGATCGCAAGCATGCCGACAGGCTCGGCCAGCAGCAGGAGGATCAGCAGCGCGGCCATACCGAACACGCTCGCATAGGCGAGGCAGCGGCGCACGGCTGCACGGACGTCCCCGGCTTCCTCGCGGCCGAGCTCCTCTGCGACGAGCCGCGTTGCCGCGAAGCGAACGCCTGAGATGGCGAAGGTCGCCGCCAGACCGGTCACGGAGAGCGTGAGCTGCCAGAGCCCGAGTCCAGCCGGACCGAGCCGTGCTGCCAGCCAGGCCTGGAAGACCATGCCGATGGCGCTCATCAGCAGAGAGGACGCAGTCAACAGCGCGGTGTTGCGGACAATGTTTCTTCGCGGCATGGAGAACTCCTTTCCCGGGGAATACAACACTCTATGCACGCCGGGCAGCGCTTTTTCCTTGAAATCGGGAAACGGATGCGGTAAAATAATATACACAAATAAACGGAAAGAAAAACGAAGGGGGAGCAAAACATGATCATAACGATCGGCAGACAGCACGGCAGCAATGGCCACGATATCGCCCGCGCGCTGGCGCAGGAGCTTGGCTATGCCTGCTATGACAAGGAGATCGTCGATACTGCCGCGGAGAATTCCGATTTCAGCAAAGAAATCCTGCATTCCTACGATGAAAAGCGCGTCTCGCCCTACATCGTCCCGGTGCCTCACTATCTGGGGCTGAATGAGAGTTTTCGGCTGAATATGCAGGTGGCCTCCGCCCAGTTCGACGCGATCCGCAGCCTGGCCGAGCGGGGCGACTGCATCTTTGTCGGGCGATGCGCCGACTATGTGCTGCGCAGAGAGCCTGATCTGGTGCGTGTGTTCATTATGGCGGACGAGGACTTCCGCATCAAGACGATGATGGCCAGGCAGGGGCTGGATGAGACGGATGCGCGCAAGCTTGTCCGTCAGGTGGACAAGGACCGTGCGAGCTATTACCGCTATTACACCGACCAGATCTGGGGTGAACGGGAGAATTTCGATCTGATCCTCAACAGCGCCAAGATCGGTGTGGACGGCTGCGTCCAGGTCATAAAAGAGTACATCGCCGCCATGAAGTGAAAACGGCAAAAAGACGCCGCAGCGAAAAAGGGTTTCTCGCTGCGGCGTCTTTTGCTCTCATGTCAGTTGAAGCTGTCCGAGCTTTGCCGGAAGATTCGCTCCACGCTCTCGCGCAGAGCGGCGTTTTCCGCCCGCTCGAGCTGCGGGTCCTCGGCGAGCAGGGTGTTGGCCTCCTGCTGCGCTCGCTGCAGGACCTCCACGTCTCCGCCCAGGTCTGCGATATGCGTCTCGGGCAGACCGTGCTGCCGGGAGCCGAAAAAATCGCCCGGCCCGCGCAGCCGCAGATCCTCCTCCGAGATCTTGAAGCCGTCGTTCGTCTTGCAGAGAATGGAGAGCCGCGCCTTGACGTCCTCACCTTCGGCATTGGAGACGAGGACGCAGTAGCTCTTGTGCTGACCGCGCCCGACGCGGCCGCGCAGCTGGTGAAGCTGACTGAGCCCGAAACGCTCTGCGTTTTCCACGATCATCAGCGCTGCGTTCGGTACGTCGACGCCCACCTCGATCACAGTGGTGGAGACGAGGATATGTGTCTCGCCGGCGGCGAAAGCCGCCATGACCGCGTCCTTTTCCTTCGACTTCATCCGCCCGTGCACACAGGCGACGCTGAGCTCCGGAAAGCTCTGCTGCAGCTCTTTTGCGTGCTCCTCGGCGGACTTGAGGGGGACGGGAAGCTCCTCGTTCTCCTCGACCATCGGACAGACCACAAAGACCTGCCGCCCCTCAGCGGTGAGCTTGCGGATAAAGCCGTTGAGCCGGGCCCGATAGCTTTCATCCACGGCGAAGGTGTCTACCTTCTGCCGTCCCGGCGGCAGCTCGTCGATGATCGAGACGTCCAGATCGCCGTAAATGATGAGCGCAAGAGTCCGCGGGATCGGCGTTGCGGACATGACGAGCACATGCGGCCGCCCTGCTTTTCCAATCAGCGCGGCCCGCTGCTCCACGCCGAAGCGGTGCTGCTCGTCCGTCACGACGAGACCAAGGCTTTTATATTCCACATCCGCGCTGAAAAGCGCGTGCGTCCCGATGATAAGATCCAGATCGCCGTCCCGCAGCGCGGCTTTGACGCCGCGCTTTTCCTTCGCCGTCATCGCCCCGGTGAGCTTCCCGATACGCAGACCGAAAGGCGCGAGCAGGCGTGTCAAAGTATCGAAATGCTGCTCGGCCAGGATCTCCGTCGGCGCCATGAATGCGCTCGCGTGCCCGCTCTTCCAGACGTACCAGATGAGCGCAGCGGCAACGAGCGTCTTGCCGCTGCCGACATCGTCCTGCACCAGTCGGTTCATGACCGCGCCGGAGCGCATATCCGCCACCGCCTGAGCGATTGCTTTCTCCTGCGCGCCGGTAGGACGGAAGGGGAGCGCCGCCCGGAGTTCGTCCAGATCTGCCTCCTTTACCGGGATGCCGCCCTCGCGGACCCGCTTGCCCCGAATCCGTCCCATGGCGCAGGCGAGGACGAAGAGCTCTTCAAATACCAGCCGCCGCCGCGCGAGCTCCAGCGCGCCAAAGTCGGCGGGGAAGTGGATGTTCTCATAGGCGTAGCGCGCCTGCACGAGCTGATTGCGTGCCCGCACGCTCTCAGGCAGCACCTCCGGCAGCAGCTCCCCGCAGCTGTCGAGACCCTGTCGGACACTCTGCATCAGCAGCCGCTGGTTGAGACCTGCGCTCAGCCGATAGATCGGAACGATGCGTCCGGTTATCCGGTTCTCCATGCCCTCCCGTTCGTACACGGGATTGGTCATGCTCCGCCGTGAGCCTTTTATCTCGATCTTACCGAAGAAAACGACGGAATCTCCGCGCTGCAGGTTATCCTTGACATAGGGTTGATTAAAAAATGTTATGTTAACTTCTCCGCTCTCGTCGACCGCTTTCAGCCTCACCAGATCCAGCCCGCGCCGGATACGGCTGAGCTGGGGCGACCCTGCGACAAGCGCACAGATACATACGCTCTCACCGTCCTGGGTGAGAGCGATGGGCTTGTATTGGCTCCTGTCCTCGTAGCGGCGGGGAAAGAAGGAGACGAGATCGTAGAGCGTATGGATGCCGAGCTTGTTGAGAGCCTTGGCTTTTTTCTCCCCGATCCCCTTGATGTAGCGGACGTCGGTCTGCAGATTGGCCATGATTTACTCCTGAAAAGTGAGTGTATAGCTGCTCACGGTCTGGGTGAAGTTGTCGATCAGTCCCTTGGTGCAAACGATGCGGTCGTCGTTCGTAACGAGGATCAGTTCAAAACCGCCATAGGTTCGCCAGTAGTTGAGCGCACGGCTCTCGCCCATGACGTAGAGCGCCGTGGAAAGCGCGTCGGCCATCGTCCCGTCCTCACAGATCACGGTGACGGAGAGCAGGGAATTGTTTACCGAGTAGCCGGTGACCGGGCTTAGAATGTGGTGATACACGCGCCCGTTGGAGGCGTTGAAACGGCACTGATAGGCGGCGCTGGTGACGACGGCGGTCTCGCCGACGTTGATGACGCCGAGATACGTGGAGAGGTTGTTCGGGTCCTGGATACCGACTGTCCAGAGGCTGCCGTCCGGCTTGTTTCCGAGCGTCTGGATATTGCTGCCGAGCGAGACGATGCCACTCTCGACCCCAGACTGTCGCATCGCGTCGATGGCGTTCTCGGAGGCGCAGCCCTTGGCTACGGCGGCAAAGGTGATCTGCGCGCCGGCGGGGAAAGAGACGGCATAGCCGCCGGTGGTGGGGAAGCTTGTGAGGATCATCTGGTCAAAGCAGAGCAGCGCGCGGTCGGCATAGATCTCCTCCTCGGAGGGCAGGTAGTATTTGCCGTCCTCGAAGCCCCAGCGCTTGACCAGCGGATAGATCGTCAGATCCAGTGCGCCTCCGCTCTGTTTGTATACAGTATCGGCCGTGGTGAGCATCTTGGCCACCTGTGCCGAGACGACTACGTTTTGCCCCTCGGCGTGGTTGATCGCGTAGGCGTAGCTTGTGGGGAGATCGAGGTCGCACATGTTCTGCAGGGACTGAATAACGCCCTCCGCGGCGCGAAGCCCGTCCTCGGCGCTCTTGCCGTAAGCGGTCAGCGTCATCGCGGTGTTCATGGCGAAGATCTGACTCTGCACCATACGGCTTTCTCCGCAGGCCGAGAGAGGCAGCAGCATCGCAAGACACAGGATAAGACAAAGAATCTTTTTATTTATCAAACACTTGTTTCTCATAGTACCACCGTTGTTCGACAGAGTGTATCCATCTTAACACAAAAGGAGAAAAATGAAAACCACTATTTACATTTTCAAATTCCTCTGCTATAATACTCTGGCGTTTGGACGAGAGCATTATAGCAAAAACTCTCCGTTCTGTAAATATGCGGCTGTAGCTCAGCTGGATAGAGTGCCAGACTCCGACTCTGGAGGTCGTGGGTTCGAATCCCGTCAGCCGTACCAAAACCCGGGCGCCCCAAATTGGGCGGCCGGGTTTTGAATTTAGATCGGAGGGATTCGAACCGAGCGGGAGCGAATGAGACGCCGGGGGCACCTCAGAGCCGCGAGACGGCCCGCCTGGGCAGGGAATCCCGTCAGCCGCATTTGGAGTGACGGGATTTTGACTTGGACCAGAGCAGTGGGTTCGTTTATCGGAAAACGCACGGACCAAGCCGGTAAATCGCTTTGTCGAGCACAAGATTTTGTGTTGTAAAGAAAAGTACAAATAAAGCGATCGAACATCTTGTATAAATCTTCCACAAGTGGTAAAATCAACACAATATACACGCAGATCTTTCCCGGGAGGTACCGCAGATGAAAAAACATAGAACGAACAGGCTTCTCGCTCTTCTGTTAGTGCTCGTGATGACCCTTTCACTATTCCCCGTCGGTGCAATGGCCGAGGAGGATGCGGCGGAGCCCGCCGTTCCCGAAGCAGTCGTCGAAACCGACGTGCCGGAGAACGAGGCTGCCGCGGCGTCGGAGGAGCCTGCCGCTGACGCATCTGTGTCGGACGAGCCAGCAGCGTCGGATGTGGAGACCGATGCCGCCACAGTAGACGAAGCTGCCGCTCTGCCGGACGAGGAGACCGATGCGAGCGCTGGCACCGATCCCGCCCTTGAAGCGGGCGGCGAGGACGATGTTCCCGCCGTGGATGAGGAAAGCGGCGTTCCAGCCGAGGAAGAAGACGAGGGTGTCGATCTCGGCGAATCGAACGGCGAAGCGCTGCCGGAGGACATGAGCGAAATAAGCGCCGCCGGTGAGGAGCTGCAGGCCGGGCCGGAGATCCGTTCCTTCTCCCGGACCATAATCAACCCGCTGTATGCCGACGTGGTCGACGAGGCGGATATCCCGACGCCTCGCGGACTCGACCGATATCGGTCTTCACTTCGCGAATACGCTGCTGCCAAAGGAGAATCGCAGAATACCCGGTCCGGGACCTCGTTCTGCAAAACCTTGACGGAGGCAAGCGCCTCCATGCGTGCGCAGCTTGTCGCAAGAAGTGAGCAGATTTCGGTATACTACGCCATGCCCGCCAGCGCGGACATCAATGAAGTTTTCGATGCGATATTTGGGGGCGCTTTCACCCATACCGGCTCCCCGCGGGAAGGCGATTATCTGGAATTCCAGTGGGGCGGCTGTAGTGGTGGCGTCGAATATGTGGATGCCGATGAAAACACCTATTATTGCTGTTTCATCTTCTCCTTCCTGTACTATACGACCGCCGCGCAGGAGGCTGAGATGGACAGCCGGGTCAATTCCATTCTTAACTCGCTCTCTCTGGAAGGAAAAACGGAGTATTCGAGGCTCAGGGCAATCTACGATTACCTCTGCAGCCACGTCGAATACGACTACGCAAACCTGAACGATGACGAGTATAAACTGAAATACACGGGCTATGCCGCGCTTGTCAACAATACTGCGGTGTGCCAGGGCATTTCCGTCGCTTTCTACCGCCTGGCGCTCCAGGCCGGTCTGGACGCGCGCGTGATCTCCAGCGACGCGATGTGTCACGCCTGGAATATAGCCCGGTGCGAGGACGCCTATTACGAACTGGACGCCACCTGGGATCTGGGTTGTTCCCCCAGCCAATACTATTATTTCCTCAAGGGCAGCACCTACTGGCTGCGCGAACATACATACAACGGATTCTCTACCATCGGGGACCAGTTCACGGAGGGCGACTTCGGCTCCTATTACCTGCTCCCGGCGACGGACTATGTCCCCGGAGAGACCAATCTGGATACGCCCGTTCTGAGCGCGGTCGTGAACGCCAACGGCGGCGTATGGGTGGAGTGGAACGCTGTGAGCATGGCGAAGAGGTACCGCGTGTTCCGGAAGACCGGCACAGGTAGCTGGACGGCGATAGCGGATACGACGGAGACGAGCTGGCTGGACATCACTGCGGTGAGCGGGACGAAGTATGCCTACACCGTGCGCTGCGTGACCGAAGACGGGGCGCTCTATGCGAGCGGCTACGACAAAACGGGCAAGAGCGTGACCTACATCGCGGTGCCGGCGGTGACAAGCCTGGCGAGCACGAATACCGGCGTGACGGTCAAATGGTCGGCGCCAAAGGGCGCGGAGAACTACCGCGTGTTCCGCCGGACGGATACGAGCGACTGGACGAAGCTCGGCGACACGACCGGGACGAGCTTCACAGACAAGACCGCGGCGACCGGCACGACGTACTACTATTCGGTGCGTTGCATGAATAAAGCGGCAAGCGCCTTCACGAGCGGGTTTGACGACATCGGCTGGAGCGTGACCTATATCGCGGCGCCGGTGCTGGTGAGCGCGGCGAACGACATCGGCGGCGTAACGGTGAAGTGGGGCAGCGTGGACGGCGCAGAGCTGTACCGCGTGTTCCGGAAGACGGGCACCGGCAGCTGGAAGAGCATAGGCGACACGGCGGAGACGAGCTACACGGACACGACGGCGGCGAGCGGCACGAAGTACAGCTACACGGTGCGCTGCGTGAGCGCGGACGGGTCGACCTACATGAGCGGGTACAATACGACGGGCAAGAGCGTGACCTACGTCGGGGCGCCTGTGGTGACCAGCCTGACGAGCGTGAACGGCGGTGTGCAGATCAAGTGGACGGCCTCGACGGGCGCGGGAAAATACCGTGTGTTCCGTCGGACCGAGACGGGGAGCTGGGCCAAAGTCGGCGACGCGACCGCAGCGAGCTACACGGACAAGACCGCCGTGGCGGGTACGACGTATTACTACACGGTGCGCTGCATGAATTCGACGGCCAAAGCCTACACGAGCGCGTATGACGAGACCGGCTGGAGCACGACGTACATCGCGGCGCCGGTGCTGGTGAGCGCGGCGAACGACGTCGGCGGCGTGACGGTGAAGTGGAACGCGTCGGCCGGCGCGGAGCTGTACCGCGTGTTCCGGAAGACGGGCAGCGGAAGCTGGAAATCGATAGCAGACACGACGGAGACGAGCTTCACGGATACCGCGGCGGCGAGCGGCACGAAGTATACCTACACGGTGCGCTGCGTGAGCGCGGACGGCTCGGCCTACGTGAGCGGCTACAACACGACAGGCAAGGGCGTGACGTACATCGCGGCGCCGGTGGTGACGGGCGTATCGAGCGTGAGCGGCGGCGTGAAGATCCAGTGGGCGAAGTCCACAGGCGCGGCGAAGTACCGCGTATTCCGCAGAACGGAGACGGGCAGCTGGACGAAGCTCGGCGACACGACCGCAACGAGCTATACGGACAAGACGGCAGCGGCCGGTACGACGTATTATTACACGGTACGCTGCATGAACTCGACTGCCAAAGCCTACACGAGCGCCTACGATCCCATCGGTACACCGGGCAGCAGAGGATAAAAGCAAAACAAAACCACGCTTTATGCGTGGTTTTGTTTTTTCGGAACGGGATTTCAAGCAGGGACGTGCGAACCGGCAGCTTCCGAAAACGGATCGAAAGAATGTCCGGACGCTTGTTTTCCTGTAACGGCCGTGCTAAAATATGATCCGAAAAAAGAGCTTATGTTCGGAGACAGAGATATGAGACTGAGTGAATTGAAGACAGGGCAGTCAGCCCGCGTCAAGGCTGTCGGCGGCGAAGGGGCGCTGAGGCAGCATATGCTCGATATGGGCGTCATTCCCGGCGTGGAGGTGACGCTGATCAAGCTCGCCCCGATGGGGGACCCGATGGAGCTGCGCGTCCGCGGCTATGAGCTGACGCTTCGCCTCGCGGATGCGGAGGAGATCGAGATCACCCCGATTGAGAACGCCGCGCCGCGCCAGAGAGAAAAGCCGGAGCGTAAGACCTCCGCCCACCCCGGCCTGGGCGAGGAGGGCAAGTTCCATCCCAAGGGGACGGGCGACCCGCTGCCGGAGGGAACGACACTGAGCTTCGCGCTGGTGGGCAATCAGAACAGCGGCAAGACGACGCTGTTCAATCAGCTCACAGGTTCAAACCAGCATGTCGGCAACTTTCCCGGCGTGACGGTAGACCGCAAGGACGGTGTCATCCGCGGGCACGGCGATACCACGATCACCGATCTGCCGGGGATCTACTCCATGTCGCCCTATTCGAGCGAGGAGCTGGTATCCCGGGACTTTGTGCTCGTCGAAAAACCGAAGGCCATCATCAACATCGTGGATGCGACCAACATCGAGCGCAACCTGTATCTGACCATGCAGCTGCTTGAGATGGATGTTCCGATGGTGATCGCGCTGAACATGATGGACGAGCTGACCGGAAACGGCGGCACGGTGGATGTCAACGGCATGGAGGCCATGCTGGGCGTGCCCGTGGTGCCGATCTCGGCCAGCAAGAACCAGGGCGTGGACGAGCTGGTCCGACACGCCGTGCATATCGCCCGCTATCAGGAAAAGCCGCTGCGGCAGGACTTCTGCAGCGCGGACGACCACGGCGGCGCGGTACACCGCGCACTGCACGCAGTCTGCCACCTGATCGAGGACCACGCCGAGCGCAGCGGCCTGCCCGTGCGTTTTGCGGCCGGCAAGCTCATCGAGGGCGACAGTCGGATCGAAGCACAGCTCGATCTGGAACAGAACGAGAAAGAGATGCTGGAGCATATCGTCCTGCAGATGGAGACAGAAAGCGGGCTGGACCACGGCGCTGCCATGGCGGAGATGCGCTTCGACTACATTGAAAAGGTCTGCGAGGCCTGCGTCGTCAAACCGCGGGAGAGCAGGGAACAGCTGCGCAGCGAGCACCTCGACGCCGTGCTGACAGGCAAATACACGGCGATTCCCGTTTTTGTTGCGATCATGAGCCTGGTGTTTTTCCTGACCTTTTTCCTGATCGGTCCTGCGCTTCAGGACTGGCTGGCCGCCGGGATCGATTCGCTTGGGGCGCTTGCGGAACGCGCCATGCAGGCCGGACACGTAAACGCCGCGATCCAAAGCCTCGTGATGGATGGCCTCTTCGAAGGCGTCGGCAGTGTGGTGAGTTTCCTGCCGCTGATCGTGACGCTCTTTCTGTTCCTTTCCCTGCTGGAGGACAGCGGCTATATCGCGCGCGTGGCCTTCGTCATGGACAAGCTCCTGCGGAAGATCGGCCTCTCCGGGCGCAGCATCGTGCCGATGCTGATCGGCTTCGGCTGTACGGTTCCGGCCGTCATGTCCACGCGCACGCTGCCGAGCGACCGCGACCGCCGCATGACCATTCTGCTCACGCCTTTCATGTCGTGCACGGCGAAGCTGCCGATCTACAGCTTTTTCGTCAGCGCCTTTTTCCCGCGCCGCGGCTGGCTCATCATCACCGGACTGTATCTGCTTGGTATCTTGACCGGGATCCTGGCCGCGCTGCTGTATAAGAAGACGCTGTTTCGCGGCGAAGCAGTCCCCTTTGTCATGGAACTGCCAAACTACCGCCTGCCCAGCGCGCGCAATGTCCTGCAGCTTCTGTGGGAAAAGGCCAAGGACTTTCTCCAGCGCGCCTTCTCGGTGATCCTGATTGCGACGATCGTGGTCTGGTTCCTGAAAAGCTTTGATTTTCATTTTGATCTCGTGGAAAACTCCCACGACAGCATCTTGGCTGCCGTGTCCGGTATGCTGGTGCCGCTGTTCAAGCCCCTGGGGCTCGGCGACTGGCGGATCGTAACCTCGCTCGTAAGCGGGTTTATGGCCAAGGAGAGCGTGGTGTCTGTGATGGAGCTCCTCTTTGCCGAACAGGGGGTGCAGGCCGCGCTCCCGACGCTGACCGCCGCCTGTCTGCTTGTTTTCAGCCTGCTGTACACGCCCTGCGTGGCGGCCATCGCGTCCATCAAACGGGAGCTCGGCGGACGCTGGGCGCTGTATGTGGTGCTTTGGCAGTGCTTCCTTGCCTGGCTCGCCGCTCTGCTGATGCGGCTGATCGGTCTGCTGTTGGGCATGGGGTGAGACGATGAACGTGTGGGACATCCTTATTCTGGTTGGAATCGCGGCCATGGTTCTGCTGGCGGTCCGCGCCATCCAAAATGGCAAGACAGGCGGCTGCCATAGCGGCTCCTGTTCGGGCGACTGCGCCGCCTGCATGCGGCACTGCGAAAGGGACAAAAGAGGAGAGCGTCCATGAAGATGGAGTATTGCCCCGTGTGCGGGAGCCGCCTGAAAACGCGGACGCATCCGACGGACGGACCGACGCGCTACTGCGAGCATTGCGGGGACTACCGTTTCCCGCTCTTCAGTACGGCGATCAGCGCGGTCGTGCTGGACGCCGCGGGGGAGCGGATGCTGCTTATCAAGCAGTACGGGGAGAAAGATCCGGTGCTCGTCGCCGGCTATGTGGACAAGGGCGAGACGGCCGAGGATGCGGTGCGGCGCGAGATCCGTGAAGAGCTCGGCATGACGGCCCGTGATTTGCGCTTTCTCCGCAGCCGCTACTATGAACCCTCCGAGACCCTGATGCTTCACTACTCCGTGACGGTCGCGGAGACGGAAGCATCCCCCAACGGGGAAGTGGACAGCTGGGCCTGGGTCCCCGTGGGAGAGGCGATGCGGCTGGTCAGGCCGGGCGGCCTGGCGGAGAAGCTGCTGCGTGATTTCCATGATGCCGGATCTGGAAAAAGCAGGTAAAGAGGCGGAAAGCGCTTCCGCCTATCTTCCTCTTTTCGTATTTCAGACTTTTCGCTGAGGCGTTGCTTTCTGTGAAAAACGGGTATAAAATAATCACATAACTGGATTCGTCAGACGAAAGAACGCCTTTATTCTTGCCGGAGGTGCACTGCATGGACATTTTGCTGCGCGATATCGAGAAAGCAAACGAAAGGCTCCGCCCGATCCTGCATCATACCGAGCTGGACCTATCCTCTACCTTTTCCGCCATGACGGGCGGCCAGATCTATCTCAAGTGCGAGAACCGGCAGAAGACCGGTTCCTTCAAGATCCGCGGCGCGAGCAACAAGATCGCTTCGCTCATCGAGGCGGGAAAAACGGGCCCCGTCGTCGCCTCCTCGGCCGGTAATCACGCGCAGGGCGTGGCCTACGCCGCGAAGCGCTTCGGTATCCCGGCGACCATCGTCATGCCCAAGGCCGCTCCGATCGCAAAGGTCCAGGCCACCGAGGGCTACGGCGCGCGCGTCGTGCTCGCGGGAGACTGCTATGACGACGCCTATGCCGAGGCCTGCCGCATCTGCGAGGAGGAGGGGGCGACTTTTCTGCACCCCTACAACGATCCGGAGGTCATCGCCGGACAGGGGACACTTGGTCTGGAGATCCTCTCCGATCTGCCCTATGTCGACGTCATCGTGGCGCCGGCGGGCGGGGGCGGGCTCCTCGCCGGCATCGCGGCTGCCGTCAAGCAGATCAATCCCCGCGTGAAGGTATACGGCGTGCAGGCCGAGGGGGCGGACGCCATCGCGCAGAGCTACCGCTCCGGAAAGTTGATGGCGACCGAGACCGCGGCGACCATTGCCGACGGCATCGCCGTGAAAGCCCCGGGCTCAATCTCGGTGGAGCTTATCAACCGCTATGCCGACGGCATCGTGACGGTGTCGGAGAGTGAGATCGCGAACGCCATCCTGCTGCTGATCGAGCGCTGCAAGCAGGTCGTGGAGCCTGCCGGGGCCACGCCGCTCGCGGCGGTGCTCAGCGGGAAGCTCGACGTGAAGGACAAGCGCGTCGTCTGCGTCATGTCCGGCGGCAACATCGACGTGAGCTTCATCCAGTCCATCATCGAGCGCGGTCTGGTGGCGCGCCACCGGCGTATCAAGTTCCTCGTGAAACTGCTGGACCGACCGGGCAGCCTGGTACAGCTGCTGAACGTCATCGCGGACGCGGGAGCCAACGTCATGGCGATCGAGCATGATAAGCTCAACCCGAGTCTTCTGCCCAATGAGACCAGCGTCCACATCGCCTGCGAGGTAGGCGGGGAAAAACACGGCGCGGCACTCACGGAGAAACTCCGCGCGAACGGCTACGAGGTCGAATTGGAATAATAATCGGCATACGGCAGAGGCCCCGCTGAAAGGCGGGGCCTCTGCCGTATGCTCGGAAAAGCCGCTCGCTTGCGGCCGCTCTTGACTTTTTGCAACTGTACGGATAGTATGAAAAGCGGTGATGTCATGGAACTGGATGCCATTCGCGCAGAGCTTGCGGAGCGCTATCCCCAGTGGCGGGATGAGATCGGCGTGCTGGAGCTCCGTGAGAGCGGGGACGCGGCCCCCATGGATAACGATGGCCGTGTGATCTATTATAACGGCCGCGCCATGCGCTTCTTTGCGCCTGAGCACCAGCTCTTTTTCCTGGCGCAGCAGCTGCTGCATGTCCGACTGGCCCACTTTGCTCGCGGCGAGGGGAAGGACCCCTGGTACTGGAAAAGAGCCAGCGACGCCGTGGTGAACGCGATGTTGAAGGCTGACGGATTTGAACTCCCGGAGGACGCCGTACTGTTTCCCGAAGGCGGAGACTGGAGTGCCGAGGAGGTTTACAGTCGGATCGCCGGAGAAAAAAAGGACGAGCGGAAGGAAGAGACGCAGGAGGATCCCCGACCGAAAAAAAAGAAACCCACACTCCAGGGCCGTCTGGCCGATACGGAGAAAGGAGCCAGGGAGCGGGAGATCGCCGACCCCGGCCTGGCAGAAGCGATCGCCGGGCTTGCGGATCTGCTCGAGCCGAGCCTCCAGCTCGATTATGACTGGTTCCCGGGCGATACGATCCGGGACGGGATGCTCCGGGATCAGTTCAAGCCTTACCCGGTTCCACATGCCGAGATCCTGCTGGACACCAGCGCTTCGGTCGACGCCGATCTGCTGCGTGCTTTCGTGCGCGGCGTAAAGGGCCTGCTTCGCGCCGACGCGGTGGTGCGCGTCGGCTGCTTCGATACGGAGTTCTACGGCTTTCAGGAGATCCGGAGCGAGCAGGATATCGACCGACTCGAGCTGCGCGGCGCGGGCGGCACGAACTTTGAAGCGGCTATCCACGCTTTCACCGGCGACGCCGAGACGCGGATCATTTTCACAGACGGCTATGCCGAAATGCCGGAGGAGCGATGCGACGCAATCTGGCTCATATACAGCGACATGCCCGTCCATCCGAACGGCGGGCGCGCGATCTATGTAAGAAAACCGGAGGAAAAAGAGACGCATGAAATCGATTTTCTTATCACATGAACAGGTGTTTACCCGCCCCTTCCCGTTGTTTCAGACAGTTGGATCGACCGCGCCGGCGAGTGATCTGGTGCTGCTGACGATCCCCGACGACGGCTTTTCCGTGGACGGAGGAAAGGTCAACTGGTACCTGGCCGACGGCAAATGCGCCGACCGTTTCGGCCGCGACAACGACTGTGCGGTCTGTGCGGTCCGGCCCGCGCTGCTGTTCGAGCCGGGGGAGGAAAAGCAGCTGAAGCATGTGCGCGAGACTGAGGGCCTGACGACGGCGGAGTTCGGCACCTACCCGCTCGTCGTGCTGGATCCCAGCCTGCGGGATATGGCGGAAAAACAGTTTGCCGACGGCGCGCTGCCCGATACCGGTAAGCGGATCACGGTCTGTGGCGAGGCGCTGCCCGTGTATCGGCTTGGGGGCAGGCAGCTCGTGCGCATCGAGGCGCGATCCGGCGCGACCGGCTATGTGCAGCTCTCGGACGGGACGGTCGTGAGCGAGGGCGACAGCGTCTTCCTGGAGCTGCGGCCCGTGCGCTGGCTCTACGACGCGGCGAACCGGCTCCTCGTCAGTGGGATGGCGCTCATGGCGGGACTCGACCGGGAAAAGGCGGCGGACTATCTGTCAGGTGATTTCCTCCGGGAGCTCACCGATGAGGAGGAGCCGGCGCTCCCCGAGAACGCGCCCTTCCGCGTGGAGGAGCACGACGAGCTGAGCCTGATACGCGCCTTCGTGGAGGCGGATATCCCGGTTTTCATCCACGGCCTCTCCGGCGACGGCAAGAGCGACCGCGTCAAGGAGATCGATCCGCAGGTGCTTGATATCGAGCTTGTGAACGAGACGCCCGAAACGATCAACGGACGAGCCGTGTACAATGAGGCGAAGGATGAGATCATCGATATAAAGCCCGTCTGGCTGGTCAAGCTTGAGCGCCTCTGCGAGGACGGCGAGCTGCACATCCTTTTTTTCGACGAGCTCACCAACGCTACCAAGCAGACCCAATCGGTCATCTTCAAGATCGTGCTGGAACGCTTTGTGAACAACCGCTGGCCGCTGCCGCCCAACGCGCGTATCGTCGCCGCCGGCAATGACCGCAGCGAGTCGAGCTCTGCGCACGATCTCGCGGAACCACTCTTCGGACGCTTCGCGCATATCTATATCCGTACGACTGTGGAAAACTGGATGCCCTGGGCCATACGCAAGAGCATTAATCCCTATGTGCTGGAATTTCTCGCCAACAACGATCTCTATCTCCGCACCGCCTATACCGGTACGGAGGGCCATGCCGATCCTCGCCGCTGGGAGATGGTCTCTCGGGCGCTTGACAGCTCCGGCAACGATTTCTCGCTGCTCGCCCCGTTGGTTGGCCGAGACACAGCAGACGCCTTTATCCGCTTTTTCCGCGCCCGGCAGCTCTCCGTCATCGGGCAATACAGCGACGAGGAACTGGCGCGCTTCAACGCCGCCCGCCGCTATCAGCTTGCCCAGCAGTGCCTCTATGCCGCGGCGGCGCGTCCGCGCGAGGCGCGCGAGCTTGTGAGCCGTCTCGGCCCGGAGTACCTGGCTTGGTTTGAGTATGTGCTCGCGCGCAAGGCGAAGGACACGAAAAACAGATAAAGAAAACCGGACGGTCTGCACCGTCCGGCATTGTGCTTTACAGTTTCGACAGCACGATCAGCAGCGCGCCGTCCTGTACACGGATCTCGGCCTCTTCATCCCGCCACTCGTTGCTGACGCCGAGCGGAAAAGCGTTTGTGAGCTCGACATCCTCCAACTCATATTTGACGCCGTGCAGGCTCACGCCCCGGCAGCGCTCCGACAGGGAGAAAACGGAGAGAGAAAAGCCATCTCGCCGTTTCAGGCGAAGCGTCCCGTTCTTCAGCACATGCCCCTCGGTATCTGGGCTCCGGAGGCAAAGACGCAGCCCGTTTTCCTCGGCGAAGAGCAGACTCTGGAGGTTGGCCAGCGTGTGGTCCAGCCGTCCGCCGAGCGCACAGCAGAGGAGCCCCTCGGTGCAGCCCCGGGCGAGGGCGGCGCGGACGGCGCTCATGGTGTCGGTGTCGTCCTTCTCGGTGGGCAGCCGCTGCAGCGGCACGGCGGAGTCGACCGGCCCGATATAGGAGTCAAAGTCGCTCACCAAAAGGTCGGGCAGGATCCCGCAGCGTATCGCGTAGGCGTAACCGCGGTCGCAGGCGATCACAAAGGTGTCCGCGTCGGGAACAGGCAAGGGAGCGAAATCCCCGCCGGAGATGATCAGGCATTTTGTCTTCATGATGAAAAGCTCTCTTGCTTCACATTGGTGTAGAATAAAAGGAAAGCGCCCCGCAGGGGCGCTTTTTCTGGAGCGGATGATGGGAGTCGAACCCACCTTATCGGCTTGGGAAGCCGGAGTTCTACCGATGAACTACATCCGCAAAATGTGTTTGTAGTATAGCATAGCGCTTTGTGAAATTCAAGAGTGGATTTTCAGTTTTTTCTCCTCGCTTTCGACGATTAAAACGACGGATGCGTGCTATGCTCAGAGAGCCGGGCACGGGTTGATGGAGAGCGGAGGGCGCGGCCGCTCTCCGGATGCCTGTCAGAACGGCCAAGTCAAAGCCGGGAACGCAGCAGCGGATGCGTCCCCGGCTGTTTGTGCGTTAACCCGCACTTGCATTTTTGGACGTTGTTCGTTATTATATAAACGGATGGGTATGACCCTCCATTGAAAGGAATACCTGGAATGAATACACGCATATCCGACAGGCGGGGGGGACTTCTGCTCTGCCTGTTTCTGATGATCTGTTTCTGCCTGAGCGCCTGCGGCGAGCCGGAACAGGAGCTGGGAAGCTATGTCTGTATCGAGACGCTGGACGGTACGCTCCCGCTCGTGACGCAGGAGAGCCGGCTGGTGCTGGAGCATGGCGGCTCCGCACGGCTCATGCGCGGGACCGCGGACGGCGCGGCGCACTGGAACCGCGAGGCTGAGACGATCCATCTCACCGTGAACGGCGAGGTGCTGACCGGGACCTGGGAGGACGGCGTCCTTCGGCTTGAGACGTCCGATGGGCTCGTGCTGGTCTATGTCCGTGAGGACCGGGTCGAGGCATACCAGGAGGAGCTTGCCCGCCGCCGTGCGACCGTGTCCGCGCAGCAGGCTCTCTGGAAGGGCGACTGGTACGGTTGGTGGCGGATCGACGGGGCGGAGGGCGATCTGGGCGACACCTGGTACGATCTGTGTGCGCGGCTGACCACACAGCCGGACGGCAGCATGCACCTGCTGATGTGGGACGAGGACCAGAATGCTTTTCAGCCGATGGCCGAGGCGCGGCTTTCCTTCAACGAGGACGACAGCGCCTCGGCGACAGAGGGATACTTCTGGTTCATGCCGCTTGAAGGAACGGGCTGGACGATGCAGTACGCGGACGGACGCCTAACGGCTGCCGGCCATCATGATGCCAACGATGAGCGTTTTGACTTTTCCATCTGCCTGCGCCCCTGGGGCGAGCTGTGGAGTGACGAGAACGAGCGGCCTTATTACTATGAGAGCTGGTACCTCCCGCTGATCCGGGAGGAGAAAAGTATGCCGAACAGTATGCAGGTCGAGAAGCTTAAATAGAGAGCGGGCTGGTGCCCGCCGGAGAGGGGAGAAGGACCATGAGCACGCAGATCACCAATATCCAGTGCCCGGCCTGCACGGGACCGCTGCACTTTGACGGGGAGAGCGGGAAGCTCAAGTGCGAGTATTGCGGAAGTCTCTTTACGGTACAGGAGATCGAGGAACTGTACGGCGAAAAGATCGATCAGGCGGCGCAGGCTGGTGAGGCGGCGGTCGAGACCGAGACTGTGTCAAACGTCACGGAGGATGGAGCCTGGGACTGGAATACAGCAGGCTCCGACTGGGGCGAGGAGGCCGCGCACTTAAAAAGCTACAACTGCCCGTCCTGCGGGGCGGAGCTGATCTGCGAGGAGACCACGGTCGCCACCTCCTGCCCCTACTGCGGCAACCCTACTGTGGTGCCGGGACAGTTTACGGGCATGCTCAAGCCCGACTACATCCTGCCCTTCAAGCTCGACAAGGAGGCGGCGGTGAGCGCGCTGAAGGAGTACTATAAGGGCAAGAAGCTGCTGCCGAAAAACTTCCGAAGCGATAACCACATCGAAGAAGTCAAGGGGGTCTACGTGCCTTTCTGGCTCTTCGACGCGACGGCCGACGCCGATCTGCAGTTCAGCGCCACGACGGTGCGCTCTTACAGCCATGGCAATGAGCGCATCACCGAGACGGACCATTACCGCGTGCGCCGCGTCGGCACGGTCGAGTTCATGCGGATCCCCGTGGACGGCTCGAAGAAGATGCCGGACGCGCACATGGATGCGATCGAGCCCTTTGATTATACCGATCTGAAGCCCTTTTCGGCGGGATATCTGCCGGGCTTCCTCGCTGACAAATACGACATGGATGCCGACGAGTGCGAGCGCCGGGCCGACTACCGGGCCGGCAATACGGCGGAGGAGATCATCCGATCCACGGTCACGGGTTACGCGAGCTGTACGACTGTTGGCAAGAACATCCAGGTACACCGCGGCAATGTGCGATACGCGCTCATGCCGGTCTGGATGCTGGCCACGCGCTGGCGCGGAAAAAGCTTCCTGTTTACGATGAACGGTCAGACAGGCAAGCTGATCGGCGATCTGCCTGTTGCCAAGGACCTGTACTGGAGCTGGTTCGCGCGCATTGCGCTGCCTGTGGCGGCGGCGATCGGCGCTTTTCTGCATTTCTATTTCTGAGGGGGTGGAGGAATTGAAAAAACTGTTTCTTTGCCTGCTCATCTGTCTCAGCCTCTGCCTGAGCTTCAGCGTCCTTGCCTCGGCGGAGAGCGAGACTTTTCCCTATGTGACCGATGCGGCGGAGCTCCTGACCGAGCAGCAGGCGCAGACCCTGGAGGCGGAGGCGGCGAGGATCGCAGAGCGCTACGGCTGCGCGGTGTACGTCGTGACGCTGGAGGATTACCGTACCTACAACAACGAAAGCGTCGAACGGTGCACGGAGGAGCTCTACCATTATTTTGACCTCGGCTGCGGAGAGAACCGCGACGGCCTGATCCTGCTGCTCAGCATGGCCGAGAGGGACTACGACCTGTGGGGTTACGGCCCGTTCGCCATTTATGCCTTTACCGATTACGGCCTGGATCGCCTGGAGCAGAGTTTTCTTCCCTATTTCCGTCAGAATGACTGGTACGGCGGCTTCTCAGCCTATCTCCGCGGCGCGGAGAATCTGATTGCCAAGGCGGACCAGGGCGAACCGGAAGCTTACCGCATGCCGCTGGCGACCAAGGCGGCGATCGCGCTGGCTCCGTCCAGCCTGCTGGGTTTTCTCGTCTGCGGGATCTTCAAAAGCCAGATGAAGACGGCCAAGGAAAAGGATACGGCGGAGGATTATGTGGTCTCCGGCAGCGCGCGTCTGCTCATCCGCGAAGACCAGTTTATCAACCGCACGCGGACCGTTCATGTGATCGACAGCGGCAGCGGAGGCGCACGCCCGGGAGGCGGCGGGACCTCTCACCACAGCGGAAAGTTCTGAAAACAGAGCAGCCGACCCGAAAAGGCACTGCTTCGGGCCGGCTGTTTTTACCTCGAAACGGCCGATACGGCCGGACGAAAAGGATTGACGGAAGCATAACTAAAAAGTATTATGTGAGTGTGTTGCCGTAAGAACTGCGACGGAAGGAGAGAGACAGATGCTGGAGATATATGGAACGCTGGGGCCCGCCTGCGGAAACGAGGAAACACTTGCCGAGATGTTCGAGCAGGGGATGACCGGCGTTCGGCTGAATCTCTCCCATGTTACGCTTGCCGAGGCGGAGCCGATGGTGGAGGCGCTGCACCACGCAGCGCAGCGTGTCGGCGTTCAGCCGAAGCTGCTGATCGACATGCAGGGACCCGAGATCCGGGTCGGTGCGATGGACGGACCGGTGCATCTGATCGAGGGCAAGAACATCCTGCTCGACCAGCGCGGCGGTATTCCGCTCCCAAAGGTGATCACCGATATTCTGGAGCCCGGGATGGAGCTCTGGATGGATGACGGCAAGCTGCGCGTCGAGGTCTTTGAAGCGCGCGGCGGCCTGCGCGGCCGCGTGATCCAGGGCGGCGTGCTGCAAAGCCGCAAAAGCGTCGCGATCCCGGGATTTGACCTTTGGCTCCCGGCTCTGACCGATACCGATCGTGAGAATCTGCGCGCTGCAAGGGACTTCGGCGTGACAGGCGTGATGCAGCCCTTCGTCCGCTGCCTGGAGGACCTGAAAGCCGTACGCGCCGCGCTGCGGGAGAGCGGCTGCGGCCCGCTTCGCCTTTTTGCCAAGATCGAAAACCGCGCGGGGTTGGACATGCTCCCGACGCTTCTCCCTGCCTGCGACGAGGTGGTGATCGCCCGGGGCGATCTCGGCAACGCCGTTCCCCTCTGGGAACTGCCTCGCGTACAGAAGGAGATCGCCGCCCTCTGCCGACGCCGCCGCAAGCCTTTTATGGTCGTCACGCAGATGCTGGCTTCCATGGAGCATAGTCCCGTTCCCACGCGGGCCGAGGTCAGCGACGTCTTCAATGCCGTGCTGGACGGCGCCGCCTCCGTCATGGTGACTGGCGAGACAGCAGCAGGCAGATATCCCGTCGAGGTCATGCGTTATTTTGTCCGTACCGCCCGCGAAGCGGAACAATACTGCAGGAAAGGATAAGGAGAATATACATGAAAGTTTCTGAACTGCCCTACCGCCGCGTAACGCTGGAGGAGATCCGGCGCGTCATGGAGAATGTGATCGCGCGCATCCGAGACGCGCAGAGCGTTGAGGAGATCCTGAAAGCACGCGAGGACTATCTCGCAATGGATCAGGAGATCCATACCAACTTCGCGCTTGCAAACATGCGCTATACGCTCAACACGGTTGACGAGTTTTATGTCGCGGAGAACGACTATTATGATGAGATCGGTCCGGCTGCGGAGAACTACGGGGTGGCCTACGCCTCCGCTCTGCTTGATTCGCCTTTCCGTGCCGAGCTGGAGAAGGCTCTTTCACCGGTACTGTTCCGGTCCATGGAGGTTCAGCGCAAGGCCATGTCCCAGGAGATTATCGAGGACATGGTAGAGGAAAACAAGCTTGTGCGCGAGTATTCCGATCTGATGAGCGGGATGGCGTTTACATTCCGAGGCGAGACGATGCCCCGCGCCATGCTGATGAAATACGCCAAGGACGAGGACCGCGAGACCCGGCGCGAGTGCTATGAGGTTCTGGGGCGCGGACTTGAGGCGCACAAGGCGGAACTGGACGGTATCTACGACCGCTTGGTCCATGTGCGCGACCGCATGGCCAAGAAGATGGGTTATAAGAACTTTGTCGAGCTTGGCTACTACCGCATGGGCCGGCTCTGCTACGACGAGGAGAGGGTGCGTGTTTTCCGCGAAAATGTACGGCGGGACATCGCGCCCGTGGTTTCCCGCCTTCGCACAGAGAATGCCAGGCGCCTCGGCATCGAGGACTATAAACTCTACGACGACGGCGTTATCATCCCCGGCGGAGACCCGAAGCCAAGCGGTAAAGAGGAGATCTTTGCCGCCGCGAAGGAAATGTACCATGCTATGGGGGAGGAGACCGGCGCGTTTATCGACCTCATGCTGGAAAACGAGGCGTTTGACGTCGATTCGCGCAAGAACAAGTGGGGCGGCGGCTACTGCACTTATTTCCCAAAGTTCAAGCAACCCTTCATCCTTGCAAACTTCAACGGCACCGCCGGCGACGTGGACGTGGTCACACACGAGGCCGGCCATGCGCTGAACGCGTTTCTGACTGCGGATAATCGCTTTGCGCTCGAACTCGGCTGCGGCGGAATGGAGACAGCTGAAACTCATTCCATGAGCATGGAGTTTTTTGCCTGGCCGTATATGGAAAAGTTCTTCGGCGAGGACGCGGAAAAGTATAAATACATGCACGCGCTGGAGTCCTTCTCGTTTATCCCCTACGGTACGATCGTGGATGCCTTCCAGCACATCGTGTATGAAAACCCGGATATGACTCCGGAAGAGCGGGATGCCGCCTGGCTGGAGCTGGAGAAGCAGTTCCGCCCTCACATCTCCGTGGAGGGCATGCCCTATCTGGAGAAGGGCACGCGCTGGCAGTATCAGATGCACATCTACGAAATGCCGTTCTACTACATCGACTACTGCCTTGCCCAAACAGCGGCGCTCCATTTTCTGCTTGCCAGCAGGGAGGATTATGCCGACGCCTTCGCTCGCTACCTGAGGCTCTCAAAGCAGGGCGGTGAAAAGGTCTGGACGGATCTGCTGGCCGAGGCGGGCTTCCCAAGTCCCTTCGAGCCCGGCGCGCTGCGGGATCTGGCTCTGCGTGTCGAGGATATTCTGAGAGAGCTCCATGTGTGAGCCGTCGGGCGATCCAAGAAGTATAACAAGAAGTATAAAAGGAGAGGCTTTCGGCCATGGCTAAACAAAGAGACAGAAGAAGACGGAGACGGCTCATCCGCACTCTCGTAACGCTGTCTGCGCTGCTCTTTGTGATCCTGCTTCCCCTGGCCGCGGCAGGTCTCTACTATAACAGCGTCCTGAACCGTCTGAGCTTTGTCCGTGGACAGACCGAGGTGTATCCGACCCCTGATGCGGATTCGGCATCCTATTTCGAAGAGGCCGTGCCGGATACGGACGATGTGTCCCAACAGGAGTACTCGCCGTCGAGCGAGATCCCGAAGATCGTCTCCGTCAACAAAGCGGAGGGGGAGATATATAAGGGGAAGAACGTGATCAATATCCTGCTGATCGGCTCGGACTACCGCATCCCTCATACCTCGGACCCCGGTCGCGCGGACGTCACGATGCTCTGCTCGCTGAACAAAAAGACGGGCAGCATCAAACTAGTAAGCTTTGAACGCGGTATCATGCTTGACGTTCCGGGTGTAGGGCAGGATCTTCTGACCCATTCCTTCCACTGGGGCGGGGCGGAGCTCACCACCAATCTCCTGCGCGAGTATTTCCTGGTGGATATCGCAGGCTATGCCCATGTGGATTTCGACAGCTTTTCCGCTGTCGTCGACGCGGTCGGCGGCGTGGATATCACACTGACGAACGCGGAGGCAAATCGCCTGAAGCTCCCGACGGGTCTGAATCATCTGGACGGCGCGAATGCTTTGCGGTATTGTCGTCTGCGCAGCATCGATTCCAACTGGCAGCGCATCGCGCGGCAGCGGACGACAGTCCAGGCGATCCTGAACCGGGTGAAAAACATGAGCGTCCGGGAGCTCGATCAGCTTTCACAGAAGGTCCTCCCGCTGATCCACACCGACCTGAGCAAAGGCGAGATCACCTCGATCCTGATGAATGCGACGAAATTTTTTGGCGTTACGGCCGAACAGATGACGATCCCGGAACACAACAACCAGTATTGTGATTTTCAGTACGAGGCAGATCGCCTGCATGATTTTCTTTATAACTGAAAGCAGAACACCCCGGACCTCCGGGGTGTTCTGAATTGTTTATGTGCTTCTTACGCAAGAGCGGCGTCGAGACAGGCTTTGACGGCGTCCTTGATATCTTCGTATCGCATGCCGATGTGCGCCTCAAAGAGCTTGTCTTTTCCGATAAAAAAGCTCGGGACTGCATAATAATCGTAGCTGTCTGCAAGCGCAGGCTCCTGCGACTCCTCAATGCGTGTCAGGGGAATCCCGGCATAGGCGGGATTTTCCCGGAACAGTTCGTCCAGCGCCTGCCGCGCTTTGGCACAGTAACCGCAATCCTCCAAGTAAAACATGGTCAGTTCTTTCATGGGTATCCCCCTTTCTCTCGTATATTCTCATCCTATCCCAAGCGCCGGCTTTTTGCAAGGAATTTTTTCACACTTGTCAGGCGGGGGAGATGGTTGTACAATACGGCCATGAAAACAAAATACAAAAAAGGAATATCGCGGCTTTGTCCGATCCGGCTCGGACTGAGCCTGATCGCGGCGCTGGTCATTCTGCTGCAGCGCGCACTGCGCGGCAATTATCCGGTCATGCGCTGGCTGTCCGGCCATTTTGTTCGGCCAACTCTGCAGAAGCTGGGTGAATACAGCGCCCGCTTCCCGTTCTCGGTCGCAGAAGCGCTTATCATCGCAGCAGTGATCGGCCTCCTGTTTTATCTGTTTTTCTGCGTCGAGAGCGTTCTGCGCCGCGGCCGCCTGTTTCGGCAGATCTATCGCCTGCTGATGACGCTGCTGTGCTTTGCCCTGCTGATTTATGCAGGCTTCTGTGTGCTGTGGGGCGTCTACTTCTACGGGGACGACTTTATGACGCAGAGCGGATTGAAGGCGGAGGCGGTATCGACCGAACAGCTCCGGACCGTGACGGATTTTTTCAGTTCGCTTCTCAACGAAACGGCGGGGGAGGTGGAGCGCGATGAGACCGGCGCATGCATCACCGATCGAAGTGCGGTCCTGGAACGCTCCGCCGAGCTCTATGCGGCACTGGAGGAGGACTTCCCATGCCTGCAGGGAGCACCGCTTCGCGCCAAGGGTGTGAAGCTGTCCCGCCTGATGAGCTACATAGACTTTACCGGCTTTTTCTTCCCGTTCACGGGGGAAGCGAACGTGAACACCGATTTCCCACCCTCGCTCTTCGCTGCCACCGTCGCACATGAACTGGCTCACCAGCGCGGTGTGGCCAAGGAGCAGGAGGCTAACTTCGTCGCGGTGTTGGCCTGCCTGCGAAATGACGATCCTGATTTCATCTATTCCGCAGCCCTGTTGGCTTACAGCTACCTGGGCAACGCCCTGGCTACGGCGGACCGCACCGCCTGGGAAGAAATATATGCCACGCTGCCGGACGCTGTGCTGCGCGATCTTGAGGTGAACGGAAGCTATTGGAAGCGCTTTGAAACTCCGGTACAGACGATCTCCAACACGGTATACGAGAACTTTCTGTACAGCTACGATCAGGATCTCGGCCTGCGCAGTTACGGGGCCTGCGTGGATCTGTTGGTAAACTACTATTATGAAAGCGCGCTGCAGTATCTGGACGCGCTTCGAGCGCAGGAGGAAAGTGTATGAGTTGCTTTCTGCCGGCGAATATCCTGCTTCCGCGGGGAATAGATCTGGAGACCTGGGCCGTGATCGCCTGCGATCAGTTCAGTTCCGAACCGGAATATTGGCAGCGCGTTCGCTCGCGAGTAGGCGAAGCGCCGTCGGCGCTTCATCTTATCTTCCCGGAGGCGGAGCTCCGGAATGAGCCGGAAAGCCGTATCGCCGCCATTCAGGCATGCATGACCGCCTATGAGCGCCGGGGACTTTTTCAGTGTCTGGAAAACAGCTTTGTCTATGTCGAGCGGACGCTTTCGGACGGAACGATTCGCCGCGGTCTGGTGGGCATGCTGGATCTTGAGCGCTACGACTACAATGCGGAGACGGACGCCGCGGTTCGTGCGACCGAACGCACGGTGGTAGAACGCATCCCGCCCCGTGTGAAGATCCGGGAAGGGGCGAGCCTTGAACTCCCGCACGCGCTGTTGCTCTGCGACGACGAGGAAGATGTGATCCTCCGCCCGCTGGAAAGGGAACACACGGAACCGCTCTATGATTTTGAACTGATGGAGGGCGGCGGGCATGTCCGCGGCTGGCACATCCACGGCTCGGAAGCGGAGGCGGCCTGCGCGCGAATCAAGGCTTATGAACACGATACAGCTTTGCGTTACACCGACTTGGGCCGTAATCCAATGCTGTATGCCGTCGGAGACGGCAACCACTCCCTTGCCACCGCGAAGGCCTGTTATGAAAAGCTGCGGCAGACTCTCGGATCAGAGGCGGCTGCTCTGCATCCGGCGCGCTTCGCAATGGTGGAGCTTGAAAACCTGCACGACGACGCGCAGCGTTTTGAACCCATTCACCGCATTGTCACGAAAACCGACGCGCACGCCCTGCTGAAAGCCGCGCGGCGCGAGATCGGGTCGCCTGACGGCGGAATCGAACTGCGCTGGTTCAGTGCAGGAGAGACGGGAACACTCCGCCTGGATCCGGAACGGGGAGGGCTTGCCGTCGGCGTTCTGCAGGATTTTCTGGACGTCTGGCTGAAGGATCACCCCGGAGAGATCGACTACATCCATGGAGAGGAGAGCCTGAGAAAACTCTCTCATGAAAAAAGCAGTATCGGTTTTCTCCTGCCGGAGGTGAAAAAGAACGCTTTCTTCCGCAGCATCATGACAGACGGCGTTCTGCCGCGGAAAACATTCTCCATGGGAAATGCGCGGGACAAGCGGTATTACCTGGAAGCGCGCAGGATTCTGTGACCAAAGCCGCCGGCCCAGACGGACCGACGGCTTTTCCCTCAGGCGAGAATCCTTTTTCTTGCGCATTGGAACAGCTTATGCTATACTGATAAATTACAAAGGGATAACAATGTGATTCGATATATACGGGAGGGGAAAACCATGGATAACCCGAGGACTAAATTCTATGTAGACAACAACAGCTTCTGGGCGCATAGTGCTGTTGTCCTGCTGGCGCTGGCTACGGTGTTCCAGTTTATCGCCTGCTGGGGGCTGTGGAACGATCGGGTTTATGCCCTTACGCAGATTCTGCTGCCGGTTGCGAGCTTCTTCCTATTTGTCCTGCTTCTCTCTCTGCTGGGCAATAAAGCCCTGTGGGTGACGATCCTCCCGTTCCTCGGCGGGATTGCGTTCTACGGTCTGCAGGCATGGTTTGTGGAGGACCGCATCGTGATGATGATCGGGATCGCCTACTGCGTGCTGGCGACCGTCCTGTATGTGGGGACAGTCCTGTCACTGATACGCGCCAGATGGCTGCTGGTGCTCCTCTTTGCCGTTCCCTTTCTGTACCGCGCCTTTTACCGGGACGTGTTGATCCTGCAGAATGTCGAGCAGCCGGCGACCTTTGCCTCCGGCATGCGGGAGATCAGCCTCCTGTGCGTGCTGCTTGCGATGACCCTTCTGGCGCTCGGTATCCGGAAGCGCAGCCGCGATCGCAAGGGCAAGGAAGCACCGCTCTCACCGCCCCCTGCTTCCGCCTCGTCCGCCTCCGGGTCTTCGTCTGCTCCGCTGCCGTTCCCGTCCACGTCTCAGGGGCCTGCTTCGGATGCGCCTATGCCGGAGAACAATCCGACATTCATGACGAGCGACAGTTCCCCTGACGACAACAGCTTATGAGAAAGATCCGCTATACCGGCGCCCACACCGCCGAGGCGGTGTCCGGGACTCCGAAGCGGCAGTCTTCCTCTCGCCCGAAAAAACGGGAAAAACCGTTTGTACTCCGTGCGCGCCTCCATAAAAGACAGGAGACGCCAGGCCATGAGAAACGCGGTTTAGAGACGGAACAGGAAAGAAAACGGATGGGAACAGGGTTGACCCCTAAAAGATCGCGCATCCCAGATCGGCCTCCCCGTACGGCAACGAATCGTGCGGACCCTGCGATGCCGCCAAGGACCGGCCACATTCGTGTGGAGCGGCCCGCTTTTATGGAACGGAAACGCTGGAAACCTTCCCGCCGCCTGATTTTCTTTGCCGCCGCAATTGTCGCGGCGCTGCTTCTCGGGGCGGTTGCGATCGCTTCTCGTCAGCCGATCGACGCGGGCGTCTACGAGAAAAACATGGCGAAGGCCATCGAGGCCTATGACCAGGCCGATCTGGACAATGCGCTCCGCTATCTGCGCCGTGCTGCCTCCGTCGAGGAGACGGACGAGTGCCTGAAATTGATGGCGACCTGTTATGAAAAGACAGGGATGCTGGATAAAGCACTCGAACTGCTTCGCTCGGTCGATGCCTCTGATACCTGGGCCTCCGAGGAGATCCAGAGACTCGAACAGCAGCGGGCTCTGCAGAGGACAGCTGATACTGTGACGGTGCTGGGGATTCTTCTTCCGCCGGATTCCACGGATCTGGTCCTGGATGACCGAAATCTCCGGGATGAAGATCTGGCGGAGATCGTTCAGCTCTATGCGCTGGACAGCCTCTCGCTGATCGACAATCAGATCCGGGATTTTTCCCCGCTGGCTCAGCTCGGCAGTCTGGACATTCTTAACCTCAGCGGCAACCGGATCTCGGATCTTAGCCCGCTGTCCGGCATGACCGGATTGCGGGAGCTCTATCTGGACCGGAATCCACTGAGTGATCTCACGCCGCTGTATGGGCTGAGCAATCTGACGCTGCTGAGCATTCAAGGCTGCGGCGTTGAGGAGAATGAAAGAGCCGCGCTTGCCGCGGCGCTGCCCGCCTGTGCGATCCTGAGTGATGCGGAGGAGGAGAACATTCTGGTGATCAGCCTGGGCGGCCAGACTTTCCGTTCCGACGTGGAGGAACTGGATCTGAGCAGCTGCGGTGTGCGCGATATCAGTGTGCTCGCGCTGTGCAAGGAGCTGACGCGCCTCGACCTGAGCGGTAATGAGATCAGCAATCTGCAGGGACTGATGAATCTGCCGAAGCTGAATACGCTTAATATCTCTTCCAACCAGGTCAGCGACCTGCGCCCTCTGATGGGGATCGAGACGCTGTACCGCTTGAAAGCCGCTGACAATGCCCTGACGGATACTTCGGCCCTGAGCACCATGACTGCACTTCAGACGCTCGACCTGTCCGGAAACCCCATTGCGGATTTCAGCGGCCTGCGCCATCTTTCCAATCTCAGCTCCCTGAATGTAGCCCAAACGGGGCTGCAGGATGAGGATCTGTATTATCTGTCCTGCTTGACCACACTGAAAAAGCTTGTCCTTGACGATAATCCTGACCTTGGCAACGAAGCCTACGGTGTGCTCAAATCCAATCTTCCCGATTGTTCGATCAGTCACACGGAACTCGTCTATACGATCAAAATCGAAGGAGTGAGTGTGGAGAGCAACGTGACGGAGCTGGATCTGAGCGGGCTGGAGATCGAGGATCTGAGCGGACTGGAGCGCTTGAACTGCCTCGAGAGGCTGAATCTGAGCCGCAACCGCATCAGCAACCTTTATGCCCTTCAGATCAGTGCGAGCCGCTCGTCCCTGCTGGAAGTGAATCTGTCTTTCAACCAGCTCAGCAATTTGTCGCCTCTTTCTGCATTGACCGGGCTGGAGCGTCTGAACCTGTACGGAAACCCTCTGAATGGGATCCACGTGCTTAAATCAATGGACTCTCTCAGATGGCTGAACGTAGGCAGCTGCGGCCTGACGGATGATCAGATCTTTGAGCTGCAATTTGCACTTCCCAACTGTGAGATCGTTCTCGATGCATAAAATGAATCCGCCGACGCGCTTTTGAACAGCGCCTCGGCGGGTTCTTTTCCTTTTGTTTATGATTGGTTTACATAATCAATAAAGCGCAGGAATGCGGCACGGCCTGCCTCGTCGCGTTTGTAGACGCCTGCGTGCTCGAGCACTTTCATGAACACGCGCCCGACTTCTTCGCGGAGAATGGCATCGGCGTTTTCAGATTGAAAGACACGTGTACGAAGGATCTGTTCTGCCCAGTCCGCATGCTGTGCCAGCATGGGATCGGCGCGCAGATCGCGGCCCTCGAGCATGGCTTCCTTCAAGACGGCCAGCTCCGTCTTGAGCCGGGAGGGGAGCACCGCGAGACCCATGACCTCAATAAGCCCTATGTTTTCTTTCTTGATATGGTGCAGCTCCTGATGCGGATGGTAAAGCCCAAGGGGATAGTCTTCGGTGGTCAGGTTGTTGCGCAGCACCAGATCGAGCTGGTAGGCGCTTCCGCGACGGCGGGCGATGGGCGTGATGGTGTTGTGGGGCGTGCCCTCGGTCTCCGAGTAGATCATGGCCGACTCGTCGGTATACCCGCGCCAACAGCCGAGGATCTTGTCGGCCAGCTCCACGATGCGCTCCCGTTCGTCAGCGGTGAGTCGGATGACGCTCATCGGCCATTTAACGATATCGGCACGCACATCCTCAAAGCCCTTGAAAACAAGCTCTGTTTCATCCGGCGCTTTGGCCATCGCGAACTCATAATGTCCGCCCTGAAAGTGGTCGTGGCTCAGGATCGAACCGCCCACGATAGGCAGATCGGCATTCGAGCCGACAAAGTAGTGGGGGAACAGCGTGATGAAATCAAAGAGCTTGCGAAAAGCTGCCTTGTCCACCTTCATGGGTGTGTGCTCGGCATTGAAGACGATGCAGTGCTCGTTGTAGTAGACGTAGGGCGAGTACTGCCAATACCAGGGGGAGCCGGCGATTGTCACCGGGATGACGCGGTGGTTCTGTCGGGCAGGGTGATTCATGCGTCCGGCATATCCCTCGTTCTCTGCACAGAGCTGGCATTTTGGATATCCGGCCTGCGGCGCGAGCCGCGCGGCGGCGATGGCGCGAGGGTCCTTTTCCGGCTTGGAAAGGTTGATCGTGATGTCGAGCGGACCATATTCGCTGTTATAGACCCACTTTACGTCTTTCGCGATACGGTCGCGGCGGATATAGTTGGTGTCGCAGCTGAAACGGTAATACCAGTCGGTCGCGGCCAACGGGCTTTCGGCGTAAAGCAGGGAGAAACGCTCCCGCACCTCGTGCGGCCAGGGGGTCAGCGCACCCATCAGAGCAGTATCGAAGAGGTCACGTGCGGTGATATTGTCCTCACAGACGCCGCGGCTCACTGCGTCGTCTGTCAGCCGTTCCAGGATCGCGGCCAGCGTATCCGGGGCGGGGTCGCCGGTTTCGGATGCCTCGTCCAGCCGAAGGATCTCCAGCAGGCGGTTAAAGACAAAGACCTCGTCTCCCTCACGGATCAGCCCGGTGTGCAGACCGTAACGGATCAGCGCATCGATTGCAGCTTTCATATTTCCTCCAGCAAAATGCCACCCTCAGATCGGATGGAGAGTACATGACAGCTTCCGGCACCCAGTACGGCATCCATGCCGGCGCGGAAGTCCTCCAGAATATCCAGCGGCACAAAGGCCTGGATCGTTCCGGCAAATCCACCGCCGTGGACACGGAAGGCTCCGCGGCCGCCGAGCAGCTTTTCTGCCAGAGCAAGCGAGATGGCCAGATCCTGATGCTCCTTACAGCCGGCTGGGATCACGTTCTGCAGATACATCCAGGAGGAGCGGCCGGAGGCCTTGACCAGCTCCAGAAAACGGTCGAAGTCTCCACGCTTGAGCGCGGCAACCTGTTCGGTGACGCGGCGGTTTTCCTCATAGATATGGATAGCGCGCAGCACCGCCCGGTCACCGGCTTCACGGCGCAGTGCCGGCAATTCGGCGTAAAAGGAATCCTCCGGGACTTCGCGCAGATGGTTTTTGCCGAAATGGGCGCTGACGATCTTGAGCTCCCCCGGGATCGCGGCATATTCGTCGGTCAGCCCAGCGTGGTCGGCACCGCTGTCGACGATGCATAGCGCGTAGCCGAAACCGGCCAGATCCAGGTCCAGGCGTTCGACCAGCGGGGCCGTCTCGTCTGCGAAGTCGATGGTGATGACCCCGCCGAGAGAGGACGCAGCCTGGTCCAGCAGGCCGCAGGGCTTGCCGAAATACACATTTTCGGCATACTGCCCGAGCTGCGCGATTTGCAGAGCGTCAAGTCCGGCATCGGTCAGATGATTGAGAATAGTGCCGAAGAGCACCTCAAAAGCGGCGGAGGAGGAGAGACCGCTTCCGGCCAGCACGCGGCTGGTCACATAGGCGTCAAAGCCGGGAATGGTACAGTCGCGTGCTGCGATCCCGGCGGCGGTGCCGCGGATGAGCGCAGCGGTCGTTCCTGTCTCCTCTGGTCGGACGGAGAGATCGTCGAGCGTGATCTCGCAGAGGGGGTAGCCCTCCGAGAGAACGCGGATGACCGGCTCGCCGTTGAGGGCCAAAGCCGCCACTGTGTCGAGATCGACAGCGCCGGCCAACACTTTTCCGAGCTGATGGTCGGTGTGGTTTCCGCTCAGTTCCGTTCGTCCCGGCGCGGAGAAAAGAAACTGAGCTTCGCGGTGAAATGTGTTCTGAAATTTCTGTTTCATCAGCTCGTACATATCTGCCTCCGACGTTTTTTCATTTTCTTTACCTTACCACAGTTTACCGCAGTGGTCAACAAAAAGCGGGGCATGAACACTGGTTCACACCCTCGCTGTTATTGTTCTGAAGTCCTGCCTATGACAGATCGGAAGCGCTATTCCAGCCGGGCCTGGAGCCACCCTCGGATAATCCACCCTGCGGGATGCCTTCCGGAAATCCATCCGGAGGAAGGTTGCCCTGTGGGAATCCGCCGGGTATCTGCGACTCCGGCCTCCCGCTGGAGTTTCCGAAACCGTTGAAGCCGCCGGGACCCATACCGCCCATGAAAGCGCCGCTGCCATAGATCAGATCGATAAGCGAGACTTCCATCTCCTCGTCACCCGCTAGTATGATATAATCCTCTCCCACGGAGAGCCCGGGGGTGCTGATCACAACCGAGGTGTAGCTCTTTTCAGGTTCATAGCTTGCAAGGACCGTGCCCGTTTTATCAAGAAGATAGACCATGCTGCCCGCGGGCTGGGGTGAGCTGAGATTGACGAGAATGCTGCCTTGGCTTGAGTTTTGCCCAAAGTTTTCCGCCATGCCCGCCGCGCCGACTGCGACGATGGTGCCGCCGCTGATCACAGCGTCGAACCCGTAGTCAAGAGCGCCGTTGGCACTGTCTGTAGGCCCGCTCACATAGACCTCGCCGCCGCTCATGTACAGGTAGCCGTTGGAATCGAGCCCGTCGCCCTCCGCGTTCACATGGATGGTGCCGCCAGAAATGGTGAGAGAGGCGTCGCTGTCCGTGAGAAAGGGGTCGCCGCCGAAAAAGCCCATGTCGTTGGAGCTGTCCTTTCCACCGGCAGCGTTGAAACCGTCGTCGCGGGCGTTGACGCGGATCGTGCCGCCGGAGACGATGATGACCTGCGCTTCCATGCCTTCATAGCTTTGATTCACGGTGACGCAGCCGCCGCTGACCGCGAGCGTATCGTCCGCGTGAACGCCGTCGTCCCCGGTCGAGAGCAGGAGATCGCCGCCGCTCAGCTCGACCGAACCGGAGGCATGGATAGCGTCGTCTACGGAGCTGACGGTGACGCAGCCTCCGCTGACCGTGATATCTGCGTCGGACTTGATGCCCTTGCCTTCCTGGTTGCTGCCGGCACTGATTGTCAGCGTGCCGCCGTCGATCCGGATATCACCGCTCGCGTCCACGCCGTCCTTCTGGCAAAGAAGGTTCAGTATGCCGCCCTCGATGGTGACCGTGCCTTTCTCGCTGTCCTCGCTGTTGGCGGCATACAGACCGTCGGTGCCAACGTCGGCGTTGAGCGTGCCGCCCACGATTGTGACGCTGTCCTTGCCGTACAGACCTTTGCACGCAGCCTCCAGATTCACGGTGCCGCTTCTGAGCTTCAGATCGTCTTTGGACACGACTGCGTGACCCGTCAGGCAGCTGATATTCAGTATACCGTCGCCGCTGAGCGTCAGATCACAGCGGGCGAAGACGGCGGCGTCTACCTTGTCCTCATCGGACTGGACAAAGTCGCCTGTGGACTGCAGCAGGTTTTCGCTTCCCTCAGTGGAGAAGAGCACGAGCTTATCGGCATTTACGGCGTAGATTGCGGCGTGACCTTTTTTGATGATGGAGACGCCGTTCAGAATGAGCTTGACCTTAGCGTCGTCCGGGGCTTTGATGAGGATCTGTCCGTCCGAGAGGGAACCTGTCAGAACATAGTCCCCGGCAGAGGTGATGGTGACGGTGCTCCCGTTTATCAGCACGGAAGAGTCTTCACAACGGCTGCCGCTGTCGCTCAGCTCGATCGCGATCTCATCGTCCGAGAAGGAAACGCCGCTTTCGGTGACGGCGGTACTGACCGGACCGGAGACACCGGCAGCAAGTTCTGTTCTTTCAGTTGATACGGCAATGCTGCCGCAGCCGGACAAAAGGCTCATGGTCAGCAGGATGACCAGAACGCAGGCAATGTGTTTTTTCCCCATATGTGAAATCCTCCAGAACAGATCAGAGTTCATTGCTGTCAGTAGCTTGCTCGCTGATCGAGATCTCCAGATTCCCGTTGCGGCATCGAAGCTCGTCGATCATGGCCTTCTCGGTGCCTGGCTTTTTCATGGTAAGCTCATAGCTCAGCCGATTCAGACTCCCGAGATTCGTGGTTTTGACGCGGACGAGACGGACCTCCTCGGTGTATCGGGCAAAGATATCGTCAAAGACGCCGTTGTATTCGAGGATTTCCGGCACGGTGATCTGCAGGCTTTTGCGGACGATGCCCAGATGCGGCTCCCCAAAGGCGGTGTGTGCATAGATCGTGTCAACGGCAGCGAGGATCAGCCCAAACAGAAATGCAAGCCCAGGATAACCAAGCCCGCAGGCAAGACCGAGCGCCATGGAGGTGAAGACCGCCGAGATCTCCCGTGCGGAGCCCGGAGCGGAACGGAAACGGACCAGCGAGAAGGTACCGGCCACGGCAACTCCTGCGCCGATACTGCCGTTGACCATCAGAATCACGACACAAACGATGGCCGGGAGAGTGGCCAGCGTGACGGAGAAGCTCTTGGAAGAACGGTTGTTGTAACCGTAAAGCAGCGCATGAAGCGCACCGAGGGCGAGCGCGGCCAGTATCACGATCAGAAACGCGGAGGCGCTCAGCGACTCGCCTGTATTATAAACAGGGGAGATGAGTTTTTCAAGCACAGCAGACACCTGTCCTTTCTTTGCTGAACACTTTGTAGGCTTCGCCGTATTTGGAGAAGCTTGCTTTCTTCGCGCCGGCTTTGTCCAGCGCTTCGACAAGCCACAGAGGAATGGCACCGGCGGTCTTGATCTCAAAGAGAGATTGGTGCGGCAGCAGCAGTGCCTCGCCGCCCGGCGCCGCAATCAGTTCCATCTCATTCTGCCGCCAGCGGATATTGCGGTCGAAGGTCGCGCGCAGGCTTGCGTCCTCCGCACAGAACCAGGCGGAGCGGTCATAACAGAGATACACGGCGGGCTGGATGCCGGTGTAGAAGCGGCGAAAATAGTCGATTTCATTCCCAATCTGACTGTCGTAGGGGAGCGGGGAGAGACCGATCATAAAGGCTGCGGCACGGTCCTCGGCGAGCTCAATGCGGCGTTTGTAGACGACACCTTTATACTTCTTTTTGAGTTCGAGAAAGACCTGTTCCTCGGGAAAGACCTGCCCGTAACTGCGCAGACGGAGCTTTTCCTTGTATACCGGCTGCTCGAGCGAAGCGCGTACGAGCCGGAAGTCCGGTGTGTCGTAGTAGACGTTGCAGATCGTGCTCTCCCCGTGCGGGTCGGGAAGCATACGGCCGCAGAAGGCTACTTCCACAGCGGCGCGCTGTTGGCTGTTCAACAGGTATTTGATTTCATGACGCTGAAACACATGGCTTTCCATGTTCTTCACAACCTTTCCTTTTGCTTTGACCGCATCATAAGACTTCAAACTTAGATGAAGCTTAGCCGGAAAAACTTTTTTGGATTGACGCGGATGAAGAAAATGCTTACAATTGAAGCAATGAATGCAATAAACGGAGGTTCCCGCATGCTGAGATCCGAACTGAGAGAGAATCTCTGGACCGTCTCGCTCGACGGAAAGCTTGCGCTGCTGCACAACGCGGAGCAGCCTTTCGTTACCGCCGTGAGACGGGAAAAACAATATAAAAGCAATCGCGGCACAGTGAAGGAGACCGTGACGGAGACGGCGCGCGTTCCGCTGACGAACGTACAAAATGAAGGCAAAAAGCTTGTTTTCACCGGAGAGGATCACCGCTTTACGGTGGAGATCGAGGAGATCGAAAAGGGAGTCCGCCTGCATTTCAGCGGACAGAACGGTTGGGCGTACAGCTTCCGGCTTCCGGCCATCGCAGGCGAGGCTGTCTTCGGCGGCGGCGAGCAGTACCGAAAGACGAACCTGCGCGGTGAGCAGGTGGTGAACTTCGTCTCCGAGCACATCAAGGTCGGCACGATCATGGAAAAAGCCCTGCTGCCGCGACTGTTCTACAAGGAAAAAAAGCATGCTGCCATCGGCAGTTATGCGCCCATGCCCGTTTTCGTCACCGATACGGGACGGCTGATCCGTTTTGAAACCGCCGCGGACGGCTATGCCCGTTTCGGGGCGGAGGAATATCGCTTTGTGTACGACAGTTGCCCGCGGTCCCTGACCCTGGTACAGGGGAGCAGTTACCGGGAATTGGTGGAACTGCTGGCCGGCCAGATCCCCAACCGGCAGTATCTGCCGGACTGGTGCCTGGACGGCATGATCCTCGGCGTGCAGGGCGGGACGCAGACGGTGCTTGAAAAGACCTTCGCCATGCTGGATGCGGGAGCGAAGATCTGCGGCGTGTGGAGCCAGGACTGGTCGGGATGCAACCGCACGGTCATGGGCTATCAGGTCTGGTGGAACTGGGAGACGGATCAGCGGCTCTATCCTGGGCTGCGTGAGGCGATCGCAAAGCTGAACGCTCGCGGGGTGAAATTCCTGGCCTATATCAACCCATACCTTGTCAAGGGCAGCCGCTTGTATGAGCATGCCAGGGAGCGCGGTTATCTGATAACGCGCCGCGACGGGAGCGTTTACCATATCAAGTCCACGACCTTCGACGCAGGCATGCTTGACCTGACGAACCCCGAGGCGGTTTCCTACATCAAGGAGACGCTTATCAAGCAGAATATGCTGGAGCTCGGTGTCTCCGGCTGGATGGCGGATTTTGGGGAATACCTGCCGCTCGACTGCGTGCTCCACGATGGGGACCCGCACGAACTTCACAACCTCTGGCCGGTGCTCTGGGCCCGCGTCAACCGCGAGGCCATCGACGAATACGGCGACTCGGAGCGGATGTTCTTCATGCGCTCCGGTTACATCGGCATCCAGAGCTACGCGCCGGTCCTGTGGAACGGCGACCAGCACACAGACCTCACAAAGGACTACGGGATGCCCTGCGTCATGCCGGCGAGCTTCTCCCTCGGTTTTTCCGGCATCCCGATGGTCCACTGCGATATCGGCGGCTTTTTCTCCTTTATGAAGCTCCGACGGGATGAAGAGCTCTTTATCCGCTGGATGGAGATGTGCTGCTTTTCGCTGATGATGCGCAGCCATGAATCCATCCGCCCGTGGGCGAACGCCCAGTTCGATGCTGACGATGTTCGGGATCACACCATACGCCTGACGAGCATTCACCGTGCGCTCAAGCCCTATATCACCCACTGCGTCAAACAGGCGCAGCAGGGGATCCCGGCGCTGAGGCCCGATTTCTGGGATGCGGGGAGCTATCGAGCGAGCCGGGATACGTACAGCTACTATCTGGGGGACGAGCTGTTTGTCTGCCCCGTGATCCGCAAGGGGGCGCGCAAGCGGCGCGTCTGGCTGCCAAAGGGGGAGTGGATCCACTTCTGGAGCGGGAAGCGCTACCGGGGCGGCCGCCACACCGTCCCGGCTCCGCTTGGACAGATACCGGTCTTCTTCCGCAAAAACAGTCCCTATGCGATGCTGTTTTACGAGGCTGCGGCATGCGTCGGGAGGGACGCCGCACGATAGCGGCGCTTTACAGGGGCTGTCCTTGCAAAAAACTTGCCCCTGCGTTATACTGAAAACAGGGAAATCCGGGGAAACGGCCCCTTAACCATCCGTTTCATCAATCTTTAAAGGAGAGAGAACCATGGCAGAACTGAGACCCAAGATCGTCAAGCTGTGCCACATCATCGGCGGCATGACCGGCGTCGTCAACAAGATCGACGAAAACGCGCCGGAGTATTATTCCCTTGCCGGCATCCTGACCGACGACGAGGCCGACGTCGCGATCGCAGCCGGCCTTCGCAAGGAGCGCACGGCGGAGTGGCTGGCCAAGAAGGTCGGCAAGCCTGTTGAGGAAGTGGAGAAGATCGCCAAGCATCTCGCCTGGATCGGTGTGTTCCGCTGCTGCAAGAATGAGCAGACCGGGGTGGACGAGTACTTCATGCAGATCTTCGCTCCCGGCATCATGGAGATGCTGGTCAACAACCAGGAACTGCTGGACACGCATCCCGAGGTCGGCCGCGCCTTTGAGGAATATACCCGAATCCGCATGCAGACCATGTCCCCGCTGATCCCGAGCGGATACGGTCTGATGCGCGTCATCCCTGTCGAGAGCGCCATCAAGGACATCCCGAATGTCCACGACTATGAGAAGCTCTCCTATTATCTCAACAAATACGATACCTTCTGCGTCTCGCCCTGCTCCTGCCGCGCGTCCCGCACCTCCATCAACGACGGCTGCGGGCATCTTGCGGAGGAACAGTGCCTGCAGATGGGCAAGGGCGCTGAGCACTATATCCGCACCGGCCGTGCCCGCCAGATCACGCGGGAGGAGGCGCTGGAGATCATCCAGCGTGCCGAGGAGAACGGCCTCATGCACGACATCCCCAACATCGAGGAGGCCGGCGAGAGCGCGGCGATCTGCAACTGCTGCGCCTGCGCCTGCTTCGGCCTGCGCGTGGGTCTGATGTTCGGCGCGCGCGACGCGATCCGCTCGAACTTCGTCGCCGAGGTTGACGAGGCCAAATGCGTGGCTTGCGCTCAGTGTGTTGAGGTCTGCCCCGCAAATGCTCTCCGGCTTGGACAGAAGCTCTGCACCACCGTGAACATCGCCCCAGCCAAATACCCGAAGCTCTCCGAGCACATCGTGTCCAAGGCGGTGTGGAATCCCGACTACCGCGAGAACCGCCAGGACGTCGTCCCCACCGGCACCGCCCCCTGCAAGGTGGCCTGCCCCGCGCACATCCCCGTGCAGGGCTATCTGAAGCTTGCCGCACAGGGCCGCTATGAGGATGCGCTCGATCTGATCCGCACCGAGAACCCGCTGCCCGCCGTCTGCGGCCGTATCTGCAATAAGCGCTGCGAGGCCGAGTGCACCCGCGGCGGCGTGGACGAGGCCGTCGCCATCGACGAGGTCAAGCGCTTCATCGCCGACCACGATCTGAACAAGGAGACGCGCCGCATCCCCAAGATGCTCAACCAGACCGGCAAGCCCTTCGAGGAGAAGATCGCCGTCATCGGCGCCGGCCCGGCCGGCCTGAGCTGCGCCTACTATCTCGCGCGGAAAGGATATCCCGTCACGGTCTTCGACCGCAATCCCGCGCCAGGCGGCATGCTCACCATGGGCATTCCGAACTTCCGCCTTGAGAAGGACACCTTGAATGCCGAGATCGACATCATCCGCGAGATGGGCGTGACCTTTGTCTGCAACACCGAGGTCGGGAAGGACGTCACCATCCAGCAGCTGCGCGAGCAGGGCTTCAAGGGCTTCTATCTTGCCATCGGCGCGCAGAAGTCATCTCCCATCGGCATCCCCTGCGAGGAGCTCGAGGGTGTATACGGCGGCGTTGACTTTCTTCGTGAGGTGAACCTCGGCAAGATGCCGTATGTCGGCAAGAACTGCGCCGTCATCGGCGCGGGGAACGTCGCCATGGACGTCTGCCGTACGGCCGTTCGTCTCGGCGCGGAGAACACCTACATCATCTACCGCCGTTCCCAGGCCGAAATGCCCGCCGATCCCGAGGAGGTCGGGGAAGCCATGGAGGAGGGCGTGCAGTTCCGCTTCCTGAACGGGCCTTCCGAGATCCTGGGCGAGAACGGCAAGGTCACCGGCCTCAAGGTGGAGATTATGGAGCTGGGCGAGCCCGACGAGAAGGGCCGCCGCAAGCCCGTCGGCACCGGCCGCTTCGAGACGCTGGCGGTCGACTCCGTCATCGGCGCGATCGGACAGCGCATCGACTGGGGCAGCCTGGACGTCGGCGCGCTCGAGATCGGCAAGAAGGGCAACGCCATCGCCGACGGCCTGACTTATCAGACCGCGCAGCCTGATATCTTCGTGGGCGGTGACTGCTTCACCGGCCCGAGCTTTGCCATCAACGCCATCGCCGCAGGCAAGGAGGCTGCGATCTCCCTCCACCGCTTTGTCCATCCCGGCCAGACTCTCACCATGGGCCGCGACCGCCGCGAGTATATCGCGCTGGACAAGAGCGCGGTCCAGCTTACGGTCGGCTCTTACGACCGGGAGCATCGTCAGGTCCACGGCTACAACAGGGAAAAGGCCAAGACCTTCTCAGACGCGCGCGTAACCTTCACAGAGGAACAGGTGCGCAAGGAGACGGCGCGCTGCCTCGGCTGCGGTGCTACGAAGGTCGACGAATATATGTGCATCGGCTGCGGCATCTGCACGACCCGCTGCAAGTTCGACGCGATCCACCTCAAGAAGGTCCGTGACTGGCACGCCGGCAAGTTCGAGACCATGCCTGTGGCCGCCGTCGGCGAGATCATCAAAAAGTCCGGAAACATCGTCAAGCGCGCGGTGAAAAAGTAATGCACGAGCTGGGACTGTGCGACGCCATGCTGCGGATGGTCCGCGGCATCATGAAAGAACAGGAGATCGAAGAGATCCAGCGCATTACCGTCGAGGTCGGCACGCTCAGCGGAGTGGTCCCCGCCTACATGGAGGACTGCTGGGTAGCCGTCACGGATGGGACGGAGCTGGAGCAAACGGAGTTTGTCGTCGAGACGCTGCAGGGAACGGCCCAGTGCATGGACTGCGACGAAGTGTTTCCGGCGGATTTCGAGCATTTGAGCTGCCCGGCCTGCGGCGGACATAAACTTACGCCGCTCACCGGACGCGATCTCACACTCAAAGAGATCCTGATCCCGTAGTACCTGAAAAGCGATGAAGGGCTCGGCCGGTTTCGGCAGAGCCCTTTGCCGCAGAATACAGATCAAAAAAACAAAAACGGAAAAGAAAGAACAGCTTGCCAACATCAGACAGCTGTGCTAAAATATAAAATAATCTATTTGATTTCCGGCATGTGTGACGATTATCTCAGAGCAATGCGGAGACAATAAATCCGTTCACCTGATGACAAAGGACGTGTGAGATGGCGGGAAAAAAATACGCAAAGGACTACCGCCTGAGCGACACGCTCGATGAGCGCGGACGGATCCGTACAGAAACCGCATATATCGGCGCATACTATCGCTTCACGGTGGGTGAAGATGCGGCGCGGACAGCGATTCGGCAGATGCTTGTTTTTACCGGTCTTGGTTCGCTTTGTTTTCTTGTCTCTCTCCTTCCGCGCAGTACAGCTTCACTCACCCTGTATGTGATGCTCCCGTATCTTTTCACTGCCCTGCCGCTTGCCCTGATGAGCGCCGCGCTGCTGCGTATTCGCTCACTTGGCGGAAAGCTGGACCGCCGGTCGGCGGACCAGGCGAACGAGCGCGTTCCGGGCTGCTGCGTCTGGCTGCTGCTCCTTCCTGCACTCTCCCTGATCGGGGAGGGGATCGCGCTGACACTTGGGCACGGGGCATTTCTTCCCGGGGACGGATTGTTTCTTGTCGGCGCGCTCGGCGCCGCTTCTTGCGGCTTGCTTTGCTCCCGGAAAAAAACGCTGCTTCGTGCTGAGGCCGAACGCAACTGATATCCTTGTTTATTATTCGCCTTTATGACGACTAATAATAAAACATTAAATAGGAGGAACCAAATGAAAAACGCAAAGAAACTGCTTGCTCTTCTGCTGGCGGTCGTCATGTGTGTCGGCGTGTTTGCCGGCTGCGGCCAGCAGGCTGCTCCCGCTGCCACGCAGGCGCCTGCTGCCACAGAGGCTCCCGCCGAGGAAGCTCCTGCTGAGGAAGCTCCCGCCGAGGAAGCTCCCGCCGAGGAAGCTCCTGCTGAGGAAGCCCCCGCCGAGGAAGCTCCCGCCGAGGAAGCTCCCGCTGAGGAAGCTCCTGCTGAGGAAGCTCCTGCTGAGGAAGCTCCCGCTGAGGAAGCGGCTGAAGAGCCCGCTGCCGCGAACGCGGATACTCCGCTGGTCGTCGGCTATTCTCCCTTCAACAGTAAGTTTTCCCCCTTCTTCTCCGAGACCGCTTATGACATGGACGCCCAGGCTATGACTCAGCTTCAGCTGATCAGCAACGATCGTACCGGCGCGATGGTCCTGAATGGGATCGAGGGCGAGACCATTGAGTACAACGGTACGCCGTACACCTATTACGGTGCGTCTGACGTGGTCATCACTGAGAATGAGGACGGCACGGTTTATTATGACATCAAGCTCCGCGACGATCTGGTCTTCTCCGATGGCGAGCCTGTCACCGTTGACGACGTGATCTTCTCCATGTATGTTCTCTGCGATCCCACTTATGACGGCTCCAGCACGCTGTATGCCCAGCCCATCGAGGGTATGGAGGCCTATCGCAGCGGTATGGACAGCCTTGCTAACCTGCTGATCGCGGCTGGCCGCGAGAACACCGATTTCAGCCTCTGGACCGAGGAAGAGCAGACTGCTTTCTGGTCCGCCGCGGATGAAGCTACCGTTGCGCTGGCGCAGGATATTGTGGACTACTGCATGGCCAACTACGCCGACTACGGCGCAGTCGACGTTGCCAGCTCCGCCGGCCTGTGGGGCTTTGAGGTCGCCGAGGAGGGCACGGTCGAGGACTTCGCCGCTGCTCTGCACGAGGCCTATGGTGACGATATCCTCACCATGATCGACACCGAGAAAGCCAGCCTGACCATCGACGGCTACTTCCCGACCATCGGCGAATACACCGGCAAGGGCATCCAGACCGGCGAGTCTGCGGCCAACATTACCGGTATCCAGAAGGTCGACGATTACAATCTGCGCGTTGTCATGACCAAGGTCGACGCCACCGCCATCTATCAGCTTTCTCTCTATATCGCTCCGATGCACTACTATGGCGACAAGGCACTGTATGACTACGACAACAACAGCTTCGGCTTCCCCAAGGGCGATCTGAGCCTCGTTCGCTCCAAGACCACGCAGCCCATGGGCGCCGGCCCCTACAAGTTCATCAAGTTCGAGAACGGCGTTATCTACTATGAGGCCAATGAGAGCTACTTCAAGGGCGCTCCCAAGACCAAGTTTATCAATTTTGTAGAGACGACGTCTGACCAGGATAAGCTGAATGGCATCATGACCGGTACGGTCGACATTAGCGATCCCACCTTCTCCAACGACAACATCGCCGCCATCATGAAGACCAACTCGAACGGCGAGCTGATCGGTGATGTGATCACCACCAACACCGTTGACAACCTCGGCTACGGCTATATCGGCCAGAACGCCATCAACGTGAAGGTCGGCGACGATCCTGCCTCCGACGCCTCCAAGGCGCTGCGCAAGGCCTTCGGCACGATCTTCTCCGTCTATCGTGAAGTTGCGATCGACTCCTACTACGGCGACCGCGCCTCCGTCATCAACTACCCGATCTCCAACACCTCCTGGGCTGCTCCGCGTCCGGCGGACGACGGCTACAAAGTGGCCTTCTCCACCGACGTGAACGGTAACGACATCTATACCTCCGATATGGACGCCGAGGCGAAGTATGCCGCTGCGCTCCAGGCCGCTCTGGGCTGGTTTGAGGCTGCCGGCTACACCGTCGAGGATGGCAAGCTGACCGCCGCTCCCGAAGGCGCGAAGCTCGAGTACACCTTCTGGATTCCGGGCGACGGCATCGGCGATCACCCCGCGTTCATGATCGTCAACGAGGCGAAGAACGCCCTCGAGACCATCGGCATGAGCCTGGTCATCAAGGACCTCTCCAACAGCTCCGATCTGTGGGACAACCTGGACGCTATCCAGGTCGAAATGTGGGCCGCCGCTTGGGGCGCCACCGTCGATCCCGACATGTATCAGATCTATTACTCCGACGTTGCCAACGGCCCCACCAATGCTGCCGGCAAGAACCCGCTGGGCGGTCCTGAGCAGGGCGGTTCCAACTACGAATACTGCATCGCCGATCCCGAGCTGGATGAGCTGATCATGGAGGCCCGTTCCTCCACCGATCAGGCCTACCGCAAGGCGATGTACAAGGCTTGCCTTGACATTGTGGTCGACTGGGCCGTCGAGACTCCGACCTATCAGCGTCAGAACGCGATCCTCTTCTCCACCGAGCGCGTGAATATGGAGACTGTCACGCCCGACATCACCACCTTCTATGGCTGGATGATGGAGATTGAGAACACGGTTCTCAACTGATATTGCAGCGAACACACTTTACAGCATTTCCCCGCCCTGCGCCCCCTCGGGGGCGCAGGGCAATGGGTTTTTAACAGCGGCCTGTGCGCCCGTATCCCGAAACGGTGTCGGGGGTGCAGGGCCTTTTTCCTGACCGCCGTATAGCAAGGGGCAGCCGCGGCTGCTTCTTGCTATGCGGCAGCAGGCTGCTTTTCCTGCTGCATCCGGACCCGCAGTTTTATAAGAACGGAGGTCATGCCCGTGCGCAAATACATCATCAAGCGCCTGTTTTTGTCGGTGATCATCTTTTTCTTCGTGATGCTCATCATCTATACCCTGATGCGCTGTCTTCCCACGTCCTACATTGAAAATGTGGCGCGCGCGAAATCACAGCAGCCCGGCTCAAAGAGCTACGAGGAATGGATGGCACAGCTCACGGCCATGTACAACATGGACAAGGGCATCCTGGGCGGCTATTTCTACTGGCTGGGTGACTTTTTCCGCGGGAATTTCGGCGACAGCTGGTTCTACACGATCCCGGTCATTGATGAATTCAACAAGACGGTATGGCTCAGCTTCTGGATGGGCCTGATCACCATGTTCTTTGAGCTGATTATTGCCATCCCGCTTGGCATCATCGCCGCGACGAAGCAGTACACAAAAACGGACTACACCATCTCCGTTCTGGCTATCGCCTTTATCTCTCTTCCGACCTTCTTCTTTATCGCGCTGCTGAAGCTCGTGTTCAGCGTGAAGCTCGGCTGGTTTGATCTCTTTGGCCTTGTCGGCCGCTATTATGAACAGCTTACGCCCTGGGGCCAGTTCCTTGACAAGGCGCATCACCTTGTCCTTCCCATCGTGACGCTGGTTGTCATCTCTATCGGCGGGCTGATGCGTTATACCCGTACCAATATGCTCGAGGTCCTGAACGCCGATTATATCCGCACTGCCAGAGCCAAGGGCCTTAGCGAGAAAAAGGTCATCTATCATCATGCTTTCCGCAACACGCTGATCCCGCTGGTCACGATCGTGGGCGGCTCTCTGCCCGGACTCTTCTCCGGCGCTCTGTTCACCGAGACGATGTTCTCCATTCCCGGCATCGGCTACGCCTCATATCACGCTATGGTCGCGGGGGATATCCCGTTCAGTATGTTTTATCTGGCCTTTCTTGCCATCCTCACGCTGCTCGGCAATCTGATCGCGGATATTCTGTACGCGGTCGTCGATCCGCGTGTTCGCATTGCTTGAGAAAGGAGGGAGACGGATATGAGCGAAGAGAACAAAAAAATCAATCCCAACTCCGCAGCGCCGGAGGAGGAAGAGCAGTATTCTCTGAACGATGACCGCCGCGTTAAAGTCCTCTCTCCGGGCGCCATGGTCGTCAAGCGCTTTCTGCGCAACCGCATTGCTGTCGTCGGCCTTGTGATCCTGGCCTTCATGTTTGCCTTCTCCTTTATCGGAGGACTGATCACACCGTACAGAGAGGATCAGCAGTTCTACCGCGTTGACATTCAGAACAAGGAGTATGCCGGCGCCGTGAAAAATGTCGACTTTCGCTTTGCGACTGCGCCGGGGCAGAAGTTTGACAGCGTGATTCAGGCGAAGATCGTTCTGGCCACGCAGCAGAACAAGGACAGCATAGAATTCCGGAACGTGACCTATCATGTCATCCGCGAGGGCGAGGATTTCTACCGTGTCGACCTGGATGACGGCACAACCATCGGCATTGCCTACAAGGACATCGTTACCAGCTCCGTCGAGGGACAGAAGCTCAGCTATGAGTTCCAGTATGAAGCGCTGAAGGCATACACAAACGGTGAGAGCGAGTTTACAGCGGAAGGGCAGAGCTATACGATCGACGAAGAAGGCGGCGTACTCAAGGGCGACGAGGATATTGCTTTCATCAGCCGCTATGTCGTCCAGGCGATCCTGCCCGACATCTTCCTGTCCCGCGCCTTCCAGGAGGAGTTGGTTGCAGAACTTGAAGCCGGCGCAGACAAGTTTGTCTTTACCGATGTGGACGGCGTAGAGCATGAGTACATCATCGAATACAAGGCGGACGTAAAGAACTGGAAGATCCGCCAGGGCACCGAGACACGCGTCTACGACACCTATGCCCAGCCGAGCCGTGAGCACTGGCTCGGTACCGACCGCAACGGCATGGATATGCTGACCCGCCTGATGTACGGCGGCCGCGTCTCGCTGGTCATAGGCTTTATCGTGGAAGCGATCAGCACGCTGCTCGGCATCATCATGGGAGGCCTCGCCGGCTACTTCGGCAAATGGGTCGACAACCTCATCATGCGTATCGTGGATATCTTTTACTGCATCCCTTCAATGCCGATCATCATCATCCTCGGTGCCGCAATGGATGCCCTGAACGTCGATCCTACGCTGCGTATGGTCTATCTGATGCTGATCCTGGGCTTCCTGAGCTGGCCCGGTATGGCGCGTCTGATCCGCGGACAGATCCTCTCCCTGCGCGAGCAGGAGTTCATGACGGCGACGGAAGCCTGTGGTATTTCGGTCTCTCGCCGCATTTTCAAGCACCTGGTCCCGAACGTGATCCCGCAGATCATCGTCTCCGTCACCATGGGCGTCGGCGCCACGATCATCACGGAGGCTTCGCTCAGCTTCCTCGGCCTCGGCGTCAAGTTCCCCTTCGCCTCCTGGGGCAACATCATCAACGATGTCAACAACACCTTTGTTCTCCAGCATTTCTGGTTCATCTGGATCCCGGCCGGCACGCTGCTGCTGCTGACCGTTCTCGCCTTCAACCTCGTGGGCGACGGGCTGCGCGACGCGTTCGACCCGAAGATGAAGCGCTAAGGAGGGAGAGACGATGGCAAAAAAGAAACCGGAAGGCTACCTCTCCGCAAAGGAGTCGAGGCGCATTTCCCGGGAAAACCGGAAAATCACCAATGCCTATGAAAAGCAGCGCAAACGCAAAAATGTCCCGGAATCCGAGTACCTGACCACGATGCGCGATCCGGCGAATTCTGTTGAGTTTGACAACCTGCATACCTATTTCTTTACCGACGCCGGAACAGTCAAAGCCGTCGACGGCGTGAGCTTTGACGTGCCAATCGGCAAGACCGTCGGCGTCGTGGGCGAGTCCGGCTGCGGAAAATCCGTGACGAGCCTCTCGCTCATGCAGTTGCTGCAGCGGCCGCAGGGACAGGTCGTCGAGGGACAGATTCGACTGAACCTGGGGAATAAAGCCTACGACGTCACCAAAGCACCGAACGAGGTGCTGCAGAAGCTCCGCGGCAACTATGTTTCCATGATCTTTCAGGAGCCGATGACGGCGCTGAACCCCGTCTTCCGTATCGGCGAGCAGATCAATGAGGTCATTGAACTGCACGACGGCGAAGGGAATAACGAGGCGGACATCAAAGCCCGCACGATCGAACTGCTGAAGATGGTCGGGATCGCAAACGCCGAGGGCGTTTATCAGATGTTTCCGCACGAGCTGTCCGGCGGTATGCGTCAACGCGTTGTGATCGCGATGGCGCTTGCCTGTAATCCCAAAGTCATCATTGCCGATGAGCCGACCACCGCGCTGGACGTGACGATCCAGGCGCAGATCCTGGATCTGCTGCGTCAACTCAAGGACCGCATCAATTCCTCCATCATGTTCATTACCCATGACCTCGGCGTCATTGCCGAGATGGCGGATTATGTGGTGGTCATGTATGCCGGCCGCATTGTGGAAAAGGGAACGGCGGAGGACATCTTTTATCATCCCGCACACCCCTATACGATCGGTTTAATGGCTTCCAAGCCTGTCGTCGGCAAGAAGATAGACAAGCTGTATTCCATCCCCGGCAAGGTCCCCAACCCCATCAACATGCCGGATTACTGCTATTTCAAGGACCGCTGCGAGATGTGCGTCGAGCGCTGCGACGGAGCGTATCCAGAGATGGTGAGCCTCAGTGAAACGCACCAGGTAAGCTGCTACCGGTACAGCGACCGAAAGGAGCGTGAATAAGCATGGCACAGCATGACAATCTTGTGATCCATAACGAGTTCACCCCCGTGCAGTATGATCCGCAGTATATCCTGATGGTCAATAAGCTCAAAAAGTATTTCCCGATAAAGGGCGGCCTCGTCGCCCGGACCGTGGGGTATGTCAAAGCGGTCGATGGGGTGACTTTCAACCTGAAGCGTGGGACCACGATGGGACTCGTTGGCGAGTCCGGCTGCGGCAAGACCACGACCGGCCGCGCGATCCTCCGCCTCTCAGGCGAAAAAACAGGCGGCCAGGTGCTCTTCAACGGGCAGGAGGTCTATGATCTCTCCGCCAAGGAGATGCGCCAGCTCCGTCCCAAGATGCAGATCATTTTCCAGGACCCGTTTTCGAGCCTCTCGCCCCGCCTGCCTGTCGGCGAGATCATCGGGGAGGCCGTTCGTGAACACGGACTTGTCCCGGCCAATGAGTTCGACGACTATATCGACCGGGTCATGGACAACTGCGGCCTGCAGCCCTTTCATAAGGACCGCTATCCGCATGAGTTCTCCGGCGGCCAGCGCCAGCGTATCTGCATTGCGCGTGCCTTGGCCCTGAACCCGGAGTTTGTCGTCTGTGACGAGCCGGTCTCAGCGCTGGATGTGTCGATCCAGGCGCAGATTATTAACCTCCTTAAAGATCTGCAGGACAAGTATCAGCTCACCTATCTCTTCATTTCCCATGATCTGAGTGTGGTCGAGCATATCTCCGACTCCGTCGGCGTCATGTATCTTGGTAATCTGGTTGAGTATGGAAAGACGACTGACATTTTCGCTCGCCCGCTGCATCCCTATACCGAGGCGCTCTTCTCGGCGATCCCGGTGCCTGACCCGAATGCCAAAATGAAGCGCATCGTGCTCGAGGGCAGCATCCCGAGCCCGGCGAATCCCCCAAAAGGCTGCAAGTTCCACACCCGCTGCGAGAAGTGCATGGAGATCTGCAAGTATGCCGAACCTCGCTGGCATGAGATTGAGACGGGACATTTCTGCGCCTGTCATCTCTACAACGACAACGAGGCGGATGCTGAGGCCAGAGAGACGATGGCGGCGGCCAAGGCTGAAGGAGTCTCGGAGGACTGAGCGGCATGGCGGAGGAAAAACGCAGGAAAGAAGAGCCGGAGGATGACGGCCGTACTATCGCAAAAATGAACGTCGAGGGTATGCCATGGTATACTCCACCGGGCCTTGACGCACAGCCGCAGGAAAAGAGTGGCCTGGAGATGACCCGGGAGGAGCGCAGCGCCTATATCTGGGCTGCGGTGCGAGCGGCCCTGCTGATTTTCCTTGTCTTTGCGGTCGTGTTCTTTCTGTTTCTGCTTTTCTGTACAAAGGTCTGGCTCAGATGAACAAAACCCCTCCGGCAATCAATGCCGGAGGGGTTTTACGGAAAGGAGATAGCTATGACAGATTATTCTGAACTGAATATGCGCCTTGCGGAGTTGATCGGCGGAGTGCCGTATCCGATCGCCAATCTGGCCAATGCCGCAGCACTGCTCTGGGAGAGCCTGAGGGAAATCAATTGGGCAGGCTTCTATCTGGTTGAGGGGGAGAAACTGGTGCTTGGCCCCTTCCAGGGGAAACCAGCTTGTATTGTGATTCCCTGGGGGAGGGGCGTCTGCGGTACAGCGGCTGCGGAAAACGCTACGCAGCTCGTGCCGGACGTGCATGCCTTTCCCGGACACATCGCCTGTGACTGCGCCTCCCGATCGGAGATCGTGGTACCGCTGCGCACACAGGGACAGGTGCGGGCTGTACTCGATATCGATAGCCCGAGCCTGGCGCGTTTTACGCATGAGGACCGCGAGGGATTGGAGCGCTTTGCACATATTTTGGAGACAGAGCTGTTCGACAAGGAGACGGCGGAATGATTAAAAAAGTGAGTTTTGCGGAGGCAAAAAGACTGCTTGACGAACTGCCGGAACGTGTGTTGCTCGATGTGAGAGAGGAAGAGGAGTACATCACCGGCCACGCGGTGGACGCGGTGCTGCTCCCGGTCGACACACTCAACGATGAGACGGCCATGGAGGCGATCCCCACGCTTGAAACGCCGGTACTGGTTTACTGCCGCTCCGGCTTCCGCAGCGCCGTAGCCGCTTTGAAGCTCGACGAACTCGGGTATGAGACGATATATGATATCGGCGGCCTTGTCGGCTGGCCGTACGGCTTGGTATGAAAAAATGAGGGCGAGACGTCTGCAGACGTCTCGCCCTTCTGCCGCAGAAGGATCGTTTAAGCCATCGCACCCTTTATCAGTGCGAGCAGCTCGTCATAGCTGTCACAGGCCGGGATATTCGGATATTGCTCTTTTATGCTCTCAGGCGCACGGAAGAGAAAGCCCGCCTTGCTCGCTTGGATCATGGCCAGGTCATTGAAGCTGTCTCCGCTTGCGATCGTCTCGAAACCGACAGACTGGAAAGCGCGTACGGTGGAGAGCTTGGTCTCTTTACAGCGCAGGCGGAAGTCTGTCACCATTCCGTCAGGTGCTACGACCAGTTCGTTGCAGAGAAGCGTCGGCCAGCCGAGCTTTTTCATCAGCGGCTGGGCAAACTGCGTAAAGGTATCGCTCAGGATCACAGCCTGTGTGATGGAGCGCAGCTCGTCAAGAAACTCCTTTGCACCGGGCAGGGGATCGATCGTCGCGATCGCCTCCTGGATCTCTCGCAGGCCAAGCCCATGCTCCTTGAGAATGCCCAGCCGCCAGCGCATGAGCTTGTCGTAATCCGGCTCGTCACGTGTGGTGCGGCGCAGCTCAGGAATACCGGAGGCCTCGGAAAAGGCGATCCAGATCTCCGGGACCAGGACGCCCTCAAGATCCAGGCAGGTAATATACATGTCCGTAACCGTCCTTTGTATGGGATAGTCCAAGTGTACGCAGTTGTACGGACTTTGTCAAGGCACAGTTGAAAAGATCAGCGTATATCGAGCTTAAGAAATCGTTTCTGGGATAGATGCAGGGAAAGGAGTGTCGAAAAGGCGTAGAAGGCTGCGCCGACAAGGAGGAAGACAAGCTTGGTTTTTCCGTTTGAGGGATCCGGCGTATCAAGTACGTCACGCCAGAAGGGGAGGGCGTAACTCAGAACGACGTCGAGTGTGATGAGCACAAAGACCGCGATGCTGGCTGCGACGAAGGGGAGGCCGATGCGGCTTACATCCCGGAAGTGGGCCGGGAAGAAAAGCAGATGGAACACGCCGTACAGAATGAAGCCCTCCCCGAGCAGGGCAAGGTTGGCGTCCATGCCGGCGCCGTTCGGCGCGTTCAGCAGCTTGCCGTGCAGCAGGATCATACAAGCCGAAAGGAGGAGCGAGATCAGCTCCAGCTCGACGGCAAACAGGATGCGCGCCGTCACGACCTCGCGTTTGCCGATGGGCAGCGTCATGGTGAACATCACGTCGTGGTTTTCGCGCGCGCCCATGCTGATGAAAAAGATACCCAGCATCACATAGAAGAAGGACACACCGTAGGGATAGTTCGGGATCAGAATCAGGGTGCTCAGACCAAGCATGATCCAGGCTGCGGGATGCATACAGAGCGCCCATTCTTTTTTCAGCAGTTTTCCAAGCATGTTCAAGCCTCCTTTTCCAGGTGGACCATGATCTCCTCGAGATTTGCCGTCCGCGTGGGAAGCGAAAGCTTTCCGGCGTCCTCCGTACGGACAAGAGCGGTAAAGCCCTCCTTGCTCCGGCGCACGCCGATAAGCAGGGGAGAGGCGGCGTCCGCATCGTCTTTCGTATACTCCGCCAGCAGGTAGGAAGCGATGAATTCTTTCAGACTGCAGGCGGCGCGCAGCTTGCCGCCTGCGATATAGAGGATGTTGTCGGCGGTCTTGTCGAGATCCGAGGTGATGTGCGTGGAGAAGAGAATGGTCTTGCCCTCCTCGGAAAGCTGGAGAAAGATCTCTGTCAATTCCTCGCGCGAGACCGGATCGAGGCCGCTGGTGGGCTCATCCAGGATCAGCAGATCCGCGTTGTGCGAAAGGGCGAGGGCCAGCATATACTTGATCTTCATGCCGTTGGAGAGCATTTCCGGCGTCTTGTTTTCATCGAGGGAAAACACTTTCAGACAACTCTGATACTTCGCCCCGTCCCAGTTATCGTAGAAAGAGCGGGTGATCGCCGTGATCTTCCGCAGCTTCTGCTTCGTATAAAAGCTCATGCCGGCCGAAACAAAGCCGATTCGCTGCTTGATCTCCTGTTCGTGTTCCCGAATATCCATTCCCCAGAAACGGATCTCCCCACCATCGGGTGTGAGCAGAGAGAGCAAGGAATGGAGCGTGGTAGTCTTGCCGGCGCCGTTTCGACCGATAAAGCCGGTAATCTTGCCCTCTTCAAGTGAGAAGCTGACATGATCGAGCGTAAAGCCCGGGTATACCTTGACGAGATCCGTGACGTCCAAAATCGTGTTCATCGTCTGTCCTCCTGCATCTGCCGTGCGACTTCAAGAAAAAGATCCGCCTGCACCAGTGCGAGGCCCTGGCTGATATCCCCCAGCATGAGCAGATCATCGCCGGGTTTGATCCTGAAGATCCGGCGAGCCTTGACAGGAATGACGATCTGCCCCTTGTCGCCAACGGTGACCGTACCGAACACATATTTTCCGTGGGGAGGCACACCCTGTTCATTCAGCGCGGTGTGCAGAAGATCGTCGAGTGTGACGTTGAACAGCTCCGCAAGCTGATCGGCATGCACGATGTCCGGCGCGCTCTCACCGCTCTCCCACTTGGCGATGGTCTGGCGGCTTACACCGACCTTTTCCGCCAGCGCCTCCTGCGAGAGCTCCGCACGTTTCCTAAGAAGGATAAGATTCTCAGAAATCATACTTTTCCCACCTTTCGGAACAAGTATACCATATCCTTCGCGGAAAGCCAGCAAGTTTATATTGCAATTTTGAGTGTTTTCTGTTAAAAAAAGTGGCGAAGGCGGCCCGGAGAGAAATCCGGGCCGCCTGAAAGAATAAATAATATATAGGTTTGTTCTATCAGCCAACAATGTCGCGCGTATCGCGTGCGATGACCAGCTCCTCGTTCGTGGGGATGACAAAGACCTTGACCTTCGAGTCCGGGGTGGAGATCATCACGTCCTCACCGCGCCTGGAGTTGGCGGCCTCGTCGAGCGTCACGCCGAGGTAGCCGAAATACTCGCAGATGCCCTTGCGGGTCTCCTTGCTGTTCTCGCCGACGCCGGCGGTGAACACGATGGCATCCACGCCGTTCATCGCGGCGACGTAGGAACCGGCGACCTTGGCGACCCAGTAGTTGAACATGTCGAGTGCCAGCTTGGCTTTGTCGATGCCCTCACCCGCGGCTTTGTCAAGATCGCGGAAGTCGGAGGAGACGCCGGAAATGCCAAGCACGCCGGACTTCTTGTTGAGGATATTCAGCATCTCATTGATGGAGAAGCCATACTTGTTCATGATGAACTGAATGACGCCCGCATCCAGATCGCCGCAGCGCGTGCCCATCGGCAGACCGACCAGAGGGGTGAAGCCCATGGAGGTGTCGACGCTCTTGCCGTACTCGACCGCGCAGATGGAGGAGCCGTTGCCCATGTGGCAGGTGACGATCTTCAACTCCTCAAGGGGCTTGCCCATCAGCTCGGCACAGCGCGCGGAGACGTAGCGGTGAGAGGTGCCGTGGAAGCCGTAGCGGCGGATGCCGTCCTTCTTGTAATACTCATAGGGAACGGCATACATGAAAGCTTTGCCGGGCATGGTCTGGTGGAAAGCAGTGTCAAACACGGCGACCATCGGCACGTCGCCCATGACGGACTTGCAGGCGTTGATACCCGTGATGTTGGCCGGGTTGTGCAGCGGTGCGAAGGGGATGCACTCCTCGATCGCCTTCATGACCTCTTCGTCGATGAGCACGGAGGAAGCAAACTTCTCGCCGCCGTGGACGACGCGGTGACCGACGGCATCAATCTCGCTCATGGATCCGACAACACCGTATTCGGCGCTGGTGAGCTTATCAATAACAGCCGCGATCGCCTCGGAGTGCGTGGGCATGGGGAGGTCCTCGTTGAACACGGGCTTGCCGCCGATCAGCGGGCTGTGCTTCAGATGGCCGTCGATGCCGATGCGCTCGCAGAGACCCTTGGCCATGACCTCCTCGGTCTCCATATCGATGAGCTGATACTTGAGGGAGGAGCTGCCGGCGTTGATGACAAGAATTTTCATGGATCGGTTTCCTTTCTCTTGTAAAGTATGGTGAAATTATATAGAATACCTAACAGAGTCATTCTAATACAAATACGGAAAAACGCAAGTCTTTTTTCGGGAGGTGCGACATGATCCTAGGCGTCGTCTGCGAATACAACCCCTTTCACTGGGGTCACCTCTATCATTTGAGCGAGTGCCGGCGGGCGACCGGGGAGAAGGCTACGCTGCTCTGTGTCATGTCGGGAGATTTTGTGCAGCGAGGAGAAGCGGCTGTGTTTTCCAAATTTGCCCGTGCGGAGGCCGCTGTGGCCTGTGGGGCGGATCTGGTCGTGGAACTGCCCCTGCCCTGGTGCCTCTCGTCGGCCGAGGGTTTTGCGAGGGGAGCGGCAGGACTGGCAGGGGCACTCGGTGCAGAGAGACTGTGCTTCGGGAGCGAGAGCGGAGAGACCGAAGCGTTGGATGAGCTGGCGGAACTTGTCCTTCAACCGGACTTCCTTGCTGCGGTGAAGAAACGCATGAAGGCCGACGCTGCACTCTCCTTCGCCGCTGCGCGGCAGCTCGAGGCGGAGAAATGGATAGGGGACAGGGCGCGTCTGTTAAGCGAACCAAACGATATCCTGGCCGTGGAATACGCCAAAGCCATACGACAGCTCGGTCTGGGCATGGAGCTCTTCGCCGTCAGACGCATTGGCAGCGGGCACGATCACATAGACGCTGAGAGACCGTTCTCTGCCTCCACGCTGCGCCGCCGTCTGTATGCGGGGGAGACTGTCTCGGGTGAAGTGCCGCAAGCGGCAGCGGTGATATTTGACCGGGAGACGGAAAAAGGGCGAGTCATGAACGGGCCGGACGCACTCGAACTGCCCATGCTCGCCAGACTTCGGGATCTGGATGAAGCCGCGTTCCTCGATTTGCCCGACGCCGCTGATGGACTGGGCCGGCGTCTTTGCCGGGCTGTTCGGGAAGAGGCGAGCCTGGGTGCGATCCTGAATTCAACGAAGTCAAAGCGTTATCCTCTTGCGCGTGTCCGTCGCCTATGCCTCTGCGCCTGCCTCGGTGTGAGGAGCGGCATGGCAGACGGCGTGCCGCCCTACGCGCGGGTCCTGGCGGCGAATGAGATGGGCCGTGCGCTGCTGCATGAGCGCACAGACAGCGCGGCGATTCCGATCTTGACGAAGCCGGCCGCTGTGCATGAGCTGTCGAAGGAGTGCGAAGCGCTTTTTGTTCTGGGCGCACAGGCTCACGACTTCTATGTGCTTGGTTTTTCAGAACCGGAAGAACGCCGTCCGGGCGGAGACTGGCGAACGAGTCCCATAATGCGCTGACGGTTTACAGAGTACGGAAACCGTGGTACAATGGACCCCATGAATGAAAACGGGAGAAGCCTATGTTTGAACGGCTGAGCGGACTGAAAGAGCAATACGAGGAACTGCGGCGACGCATGGAGGAACCGGAGACATATTCCGATCCGAAGCTCTATGCCAGATGCGAGCGGGAGGCCAGGGAACTGCAGCCTCTGGTCGAGGCGTACCGTGCATGGGAACGTGTAGAGGAGGACATCGCCTCGGCGCAGGAGCTGCTGGACGATCCTGAAATGCGCGCTCTTGCGCAGGAGGAACTCCGTACGGCAAGGGCGGAGCAGGAGCGGCTGGAACAGGAGATCCGAATCCTGCTTTTGCCAAAAGATCCGAACGATGAAAAGAACGTTATTATGGAGATCCGCGGCGGCGTCGGCGGCGAGGAAGGCATGCTCTTTGCGGCGGACCTCTTCCGCATGTACAGCATGTACGCCGAACGCAGGGGTTGGAAATTGGATATTGCCAACATCAGCGAGACGGAACTCGGCGGAATTAAAGAGATCAGCATTGTCATCGAGGGTCAGGGAGCATGGTCACGCCTAAAATTTGAGGCCGGCGGACACCGCGTCCAGCGCGTTCCGATCACCGAGTCCGGTGGACGCATCCATACCTCCGCGGCCACGGTCGCGGTGCTGCCCGAGGTCGAAGATGTGGACTTCAAGCTGGACATGAACGACCTGCGTATCGACACCTATCGCTCCTCCGGAGCCGGCGGGCAGCATGTCAACAAGACAGAGAGCGCGATCCGCATCACGTATCTGCCGACTGGCCTCGTCGTGGAATGCCAGGACGAGCGCAGCCAGTATAAAAACAAGGACCGAGCCATGCAGATCCTGCGCGCCAAGCTGTATGAACAGAAGCAGGCAAAACAGGCTGCCGCGCTTGCCGCCGAGCGCAAGAGCCAGATCGGTTCAGGCGACCGAAGCGAGCGGGTGCGCACCTATAACTTTCCCCAGAACCGCGTGACGGACCATCGCCTGGAAGGGGACAGCAAGAACTTCAACCTCTCAGCCGTGATCGACGGCGACCTCGATCCGCTGATCGATGCGCTGGTGACGGCTGATCAGGCGCGCAAACTGAAGGAACAGACAGGATAAAGCATGAAGACCTTGATGATAAACGAAGCAAATCTTCCGGAGGCCGCCGAACTGCTTCGCGCAGGCGAGCTTGTGGCAGTCCCCACTGAGACGGTCTACGGTCTTGCCTGCAGCGGGCTGGACGAGAGCGCCGTGGAGGCGGTTTATGAGGTAAAAGGCCGCCCGGCAGTAAAGCCTCTCTCTCTGATGGTGCCCGACGCGGGTTCCATGGACCGATACTGCGAGGATATCCCCGCACAAGCTCGTGCCCTTGCAGAACGCTTCTGGCCCGGCCCCCTCACTATTGTGATGAAAGCCAAAGACTGTGTCCCGGATATCGTGCGGGCCGGCGGCAAAACGGTGGGACTTCGCTGTCCGGACCATGCGCTGACCTTGCGCTTGCTGCAGGAAGCGGGCGTGCCCTTTGCCGCTCCCTCGGCCAATCCCTCCGGAGAGCCTAGTCCGAAAACGGCAGGGGATGTCGCGCGGTATTTCGACGGAAAGATCGCCGCGATCGTTGACGGCGGGCCCTGCGGTCTCGGGACGGAGTCCACGCTTTTGGATATGTCGCGCACCCCATACCATGTCCTGAGGCAGGGTGCGCTGCCGGAGGAGACAATCGCCTCTGCGCTGGCAGAGGATCTTACACTGATCGGCATCACAGGTCCCTCCGGTTCCGGCAAGACCAGCGCGTTGCGCGAGATCGCACAGCAGGGCGGGCTCGTGCTGGATTGCGATGAGGTGTATCACGAACTGCTGGACACCGATATCGGATTGCTGAAGGAGCTTGACACCGCCTTTCCGGGTACTGTTACGGACGGGCGTCTGAACCGGCGAGCTCTTGGCCGGATCGTTTTTTCCGACCACGATGCGCTTGCGCAGCTTAACGCGATCACGCACCGCCATGTCATGAATGAGGTAGAGCGGAGACTGCGCGGCTGGGCGATGCAAGGCGAAACGCTTGCCGCCGTCGATGCGATCGAACTCCTCTCGAGCGGGCTCGGCGACCGCTGCACCGCGACGGTTGCGGTACTGGCAGACAGGGAGACGCGTATTGGACGTATCATGGCGCGCGACGGTCTCTCCCGCGAGGACGCCGAACGGCGCGTGAACGCGCAGCGGGAGGATGCATATTTTGTCGAGCACTGCGACTACTCCCTGTATAATAACGGAGATCAGTCGTCTTTTCTGACAAAATTCAAAGAATTATTAAAGGAGATCAGACATGAGTGATCTGAGAGAGAAACTGTTTTACGAAAAGAAGAACGGTTATGACCGAATCGACACCAAGGAGCGTCTTGCGATCGAAGCCTATTGCCGGGACTATATGGCCTGGCTGAACGTCTCCCGTACCGAGCGAGAGGCTGTCGCCAATGCCATCGTCCAGGCCGAGGAGGCAGGCTTTGTGCCCTATGTGCCCGGGATGCCGCTCAAGGCGGGAGACAGAGTTTACAAGAGCAATCGCGGTAAATCCCTGATGCTCGCCGTGATCGGAAAGAAGTCTCTCAGCGAGGGCAGCGTGATTGCCGGCGCGCATGTGGATTCGCCGCGCCTCGATCTGAAGCAGGTGACGATGTACGAGTCGGACGAACTGTGCTTTTTCAAGACCCACTATTACGGCGGCTTAAAAAAATACCAATGGGTCACGATCCCACTGGAGCTGCATGGCGTCGTGGCACTCAAGTCCGGTGAAACGGTGGACATCGTGATCGGCCGCGAACCGGGGGAGCCGCGCTTTGTTATCACCGATCTGCTGCCGCATCTGGCGCAGGATCAGATGAAGAAGACGATGGCTGAGGGTATCACCGGCGAAGGACTAAACATCCTGATCGGGTCCGCACCCTATGCCGACGAGGGGAAAGACCGCGTGAAGCTCGCTGTGATGAGCATTCTCCATGACATGTATGACATCACCGAGGAGGATTTCCTGTCAGCCGAACTCGTGGCAGCGCCGGCTTATGACGTGTGCGAGATCGGTCTCGACCGGTCGATGATCGGCGGCTATGGACACGATGACCGAGTCTGTGCCTATGCTGAGTTGAGGGCTATCTTTGATGTACAGGAGCCCGAGCGGACTTGCGTGTGCCTCCTTGTGGACAAGGAGGAGATCGGATCAGAGGGCGTGACCGGTATGCAGAGCGCAGCCTTTGAGTGCTTTATGTCGGATCTCTGCGAGAGCCAGGGTGTGGCACTTCGGCACTGCTTTGAAAACAGCTTCTGCCTCTCCGCCGACGTCACCAACGCCTTTGATCCGAACTATCCCGAGGTCTCCGAGAAACGCAGCGAATCCATGCTCAACTACGGCGTGGGCGTCTGCAAATTCACCGGTGCGCGCGGGAAGTATACCACCAGCGACGCTTCTGCGGAGGTCGTGGCCTATATACGCCGCCTGTTCGAGCGCGAGGGAGTCCTCTGGCAGATGGCCGAACTCGGCAAGGTCGATCAGGGAGGCGGCGGGACCATTGCCCGTTTTATGTCCAAGCGCAACATCGACACCATCGATGCGGGTGTACCCGTGCTGAGCATGCACGCTCCGTTTGAGGTCGTCGGAAAGCTCGACTGCTATATGATCTATAAGGGCGTGCTGGCCGCCTATTTGGACAAGTAAGATGAAGCGAGACAGAAAGAAAAAAACTATCGGCTGCCTGCTGGGGCGCTTTCTTGCTTTTCTGCTGGTGCTCCTTTTGCTCACTGCGTCGGCCGTTCTGATCATCCCGCTGACGGAGCAGGTCAAGGAGTCGGCCGTCCCCGGTTCGGCGGACTGGATGGCGGAGCTGGACGACGGACTTCGTTTGAACGAACTGGTCCTCCCCGGTTCCCATGACAGCGCTACGCAGTATGTGCAATTGGCTTTTTTCTCAAAATGCCAGGCGCTTTCGATCGGCGAACAGCTTGAGGCGGGCTGTCGTTATCTGGACATCCGCCTGGGCGATGCGGAGAGAGGCGAGGATTTCCCAAAGCTCATGCACGGCTTTACCAAATGCAAGACGAGCGCCTTTGGCGGGACGCTGTACCTCGACGAGGTTCTTAACCAGTGCTATGCCTTTCTGAATCAGCACCCGACGGAAACGGTGGTCTTCGCTGTGAAGCACGAACACGGCGGCATGCCGACCGCGGCGTTCCAGACGGTCCTCGATGGCTTCACCTCGGCAAGGCCGGGTTTCTGGCTCCTGAGCGATTCGATCCCGACGCTCGGCGAAGCGCGCGGCCGACTGGTGCTCATGCGCCGCTATGAAGACGAGGCTGGGCTGGGCGAACGCGCGGGTATCCCGTTCCTGTGGCCGGATCAAAAGGGGAGCGAGAGTGTTGCGCTGAATACGGAGCCGACAGACCAGGGTTCCTTCACGCTCTGGGTTCAGGATCGGTTCGAGTATGGCACGGAGGACAAATGGACGGCCTTCCAGAAGGGGATGGCCGCGGCGGAAGAACAGAGGCAGAGCGGCGACGTGACCATCCATTTTCTGAGCACCAAAGGGACGGCAGCCTACGGCCATCCTTACGCTTTTGCCCGCAAGCTCAACGTCCGTCTGCTGGAGCAGAAGCAGCTTTCCGGCTGGATCGTACTGGACTTTTTTGACGCGAGGTTGGCACGGCAGATCTATTTGATGAACGCATAGTATTCAAAACATATATAGAGGAGGAAAACACATGATCCTGAAGCTTGTCAAAATGCTGCTGCAGAGAGGACGGAAGAAGAGACAGAAGAAAGCGAAGAAACGTTTTCGCCGATTTATTCGCAAGCTGTTTGGCAGCGTGCTGCTACTTATACTGGCCGCCGTCGGTACCTATATGAGCTATACAAATCGGCACGAGATCCTTTCCGCTCTCAAAACGAAAGTCGGTGGGATGCTCAAAAAAGCGTAAACAGACACGGGCGGGGAAAAACAACACTTCCTGCAGCATCGATCAAAACGGGAGCCTTATCCGGCTCTCGTTTTGATTACATGAAAATGACAAAAAAGTTGGATTTTATACGGCATGATAAAACTGCATAAAAAAACACTATATTATTTTGAATTAAAACAGAATGCTTGCTTGTTTTTATTTCATCCTTTTGTTATAATACTGACAGTGTGTCCGACCAACTGAGTTCGGTTTGACGAGACCACATCATTTTTTTGTGAAAGGAATGTAAAAAAATGGCTAAGAAAGAACTCTCCCGCCGCGAGTTTCTGAAGGGCACCGCTGCAGCGGGCCTCGGCCTCGCGGCAACGACGATCTTCGGCGCCAGCGCCCTGGCTGACTCCGAGTTCACCTTCAAGCCCGGCACCTATCAGGCCACCGCTTACGGCAACCTGAGCTATGTCACCGTGGAATGCACCTTCAGCGAGACCGCGCTGGAGAAGGTCGAGATCCTCTCCCAAGATGAGACCCCGATCCTCTTCTCCCAGGTCCAGGACAAGCTGATCCCGGCGATCATCGAGAACCAGGCAGGCGGCCTGGACGGCATCACCGGCGCCTCCAACTCCTCCCGCGCTGTCAAGGAAGCCATCGCCGACTGCGTCGCGCAGGCCGGCGGCGATAAGGAAGCCTGGCTCGCCAAGACCATCACCGCCGAGGCGGGCGCTGACGAGACCTATGATGTGGACGTCTGCGTCATCGGCTGCGGCGGCTCCGGCTTCATGGCCTCCATCACGGCCGGCAAACTGGGCGCCAAGGTCCTGACCATCGAGAAGGCCAGCTCCGTCGCGGGCGTCAACGGCATCAAGGTCTCCGGACCCTTCGCCGTGCGCACCAGCGTTCTCGAGGCCAAGGAGGGCGGCACCACCCTCGAAGTCGAGGACGTCTTCCAGCATGTCATGAACTACACGCACTGGACTCCTAACCCCGCTCTGATGCACCGCTGCCTGGACGAAAGCAAGAACGCGGTCGAGAATCTGGTCGGCATCGGCTACGCCATGAAGGAAGTCAACTTCCGTTTCGAGACCCCCTTCATCAACGAGAAGGGCGGCTTCCACCTGATCACCAACGGTCTGGACGAGCGCGTCGAGCTCTGGAACAAGGCTCTCGAGGACTCGGGCGTTGAGGTCCTCTTCAACACCACCGCGACCGGCCTGCTGATGGACGGTGAGAAGGCGGTCGGCGTGACCGCCAAGAAGGCCGACGGCACCTCCGTCACCGTCAATGCCAAGGCGGTCATCATCGCCTCCGGCGGCTACCTCGGCAACCGCGACCTGCAGGAGAAGTTCCTCAAGACCCGCAAGCTGAACGCCGCTGCCGGCGGCAACAGCCTCTGCACCGGCGACGGCATCATGATGGCCGAGGACGCCGGCGCGGTCCTCTGCAAGACCTT
>JAFXTM010000108.1 GCA_017535865.1 Oscillospiraceae bacterium | reverse complement strand
TATTGCTCCCAACCAACGAAAATAGCTGAAAAGGATGATATCCTCCTTTCCGTCCGAGCACCTGTTGGCCCAACGAATCTTGCTCCATGCAGGGTGTGCATTGGGCGCGGCCTTACTGCAATTCGTCCCTCAGAGGTATTGCTCACCCGTTATGTTCTCCTTTTTTTCAGATATTTTGAGGCACAACTGGCTTCAAAAGGCACAGGGACAACATTCAAAGCCATAACGCAGGATGTCGTAAAGAATCTTGAAATACCCATCCCGCCCCTCCCGGAGCAGGAGCGTATCGTTGCCCGGACTGAGGAACTGTTTTCTCAGCTCGATGCCGGGGTGGAAACGCTGAAAAAAACAAAAGCACAGCTTGCGGTGTATCGGCAGGCTGTGCTGAAAGAGGCGTTTGAAGAGATTGCCATATTTGTTCCTTTGGGCGATGTCGCGCAAAAAATATTTGATGGGCCATTCGGGTCAAACCTTAAAACCGCAGATTACACGGATCACGGGATCAGGGTTGTGCGGCTTGAAAATATTAAAAACGGCTGGTTTGATGATAGCAAAAAATCGTTTATTACACTGAAAAAATATGAAACGATTAAAGCGCATACCGTTATTCCGTCGGATTTGATAATGTCAACATTCATTTCGGAAAGCATAAAAATATGCCAGCTTCCGACATATATTCGTTATGCGGTTAATAAGGCAGATTGCGTTGGAATTAGACTAAAGCCAGAAATAGAACCTCGATTTTTGCTATATTATCTTTCTTCAAAGCAAGCGTACAACAAGTTGATTCATCAAGTTCACGGCGCAACACGGCCAAGGGTAAATACAAAGCAAATAAAAGCTATTTGTGTTCCATCCGTATCAACAGATGTTCAACAGGCAGTTATTACTGAAATCGAATCCCGTATGTCCGTCTGCGACAGCATTGAGCAGACAGTGGATACGGCTTTACAGCAAGCAGAAGCCATGCGACAGAGCATTCTAAAACAGGCATTTGAAGGAGAATTGGAATGAACGCAGAATGGGCAATGGTAATCATTACGATAATTTATGTCATTGCTACAATTGCAATTTTTATCGCCAATAATAAAACTGTTAAAATAACCCGAGAACAACTGGAAGAATCTAGACACCAGTTTGCTGAACAGCGCCGACTACAGGTGATGCCGTCGCTTCAAGTTGATGTTCTCAATTATGATGAACGGAATCAGTGGGACGCCGAGATTGAAGTGACATTGTTCCCAAATGAAGAAAAAGGGCGCTGCAGAAAGAGTGTTTTCTTTCTATCTCTGGAAAATGTTGGCCTTGGAGCCGCAAAAAATATGAGATATATGTGGAATAGCACAAAACAGGCAACGGATATGGATGATTTACCAGTGAAAGCCATGTATCAAAAAGATAACAATAATTACATGGTGACGGTTGGAATCACTGGAGCAAATGCAATCGTAGGGGAAACTCTGAAATCTGAATTGGTCTTATATTATTCTGATTTGCTTGATAACGAATACAGGCAAAGAATTCACTTGTTCTTTAAGGTAACCGAAGAGAAATATCAGTATTAGAGAAGTATATAACTGATAAAGTGGAGTATATCGAACATGTCTGAACAAACATCATCCATCATCTCCAAAGTGTGGGGCATGTGTGGTCCGCTTCGAGATGACGGCGTTTCCTATGGAGATTATCTGGAGCAGCTTACATACCTGATCTTCCTCAAAATGTCCGATGAATACTCTAAGCCGCCCTACAGAAAGCAGACGGGCATCCCGGCGGGCTACGGCTGGTCGGATATGAATACCCTCACCGGCGCGGATCTGGAGGAACAGTATAAAAAGACGCTGGAAAAGCTGGGTGAGCAGGGCGGCATTCTCGGCCAGATTTTCCAGGGCGCGATCAACAAGATCAGCAACGCCGCGATCCTCTATCGGATCGTGCAGATGATCGACCGGGAAAAGTGGGTCTCCATGTCCTCCGACGTGAAGGGCGAGATCTATGAGGGCCTGCTGCAGAAAAATGCGGAGGACGTGAAATCCGGAGCGGGACAATATTTTACCCCGCGTGCTCTGATCCAGGCGATGGTTGCCTGCATCCGCCCGGAGCCGATGAAAACGATCGCAGATCCCTGTTGTGGCAGCGGGGGATTTTTCCTCGCGGCGCAGTCGTTTCTTGCCGATCCGGAGAATTATGCTCTTGACCGGGAGCAGAAAGAATTCCTGAAAAACGGGACTTTCTACGGTAGCGAGCTGGTGGCGTCCACTTTCAAGCTGTGCCTGATGAATCTGTACCTGCACAACATCGGGGACATTTACGGCAGCGTCCCTGTCGCCCACGGCGATTCGCTGCTCACCGATCCCGGCTGGCGCGTGGATTACGTTCTCACCAATCCGCCCTTCGGCAAAAAATCCTCCCTCACCTTCACCAATGAGGAAGGCGAGCAGGAGGAAGAGGATCTCGTCTATAACCGTCAGGATTTCTGGACCACAAGCAGCAACAAACAGTTGAACTTCGTCCAGCACATCAATACGATCCTGAAAGCCACGGGCAAGGCCGCTGTGGTCGTGCCGGACAATGTGCTCTTCGAGGGCGGCGCGGGTGAGATCGTCCGCAAGAAGCTGCTGGCCACCTGCGATCTGCACACGATCCTCCGGCTCCCCACGGGCATCTTCTACAAGCCGGGTGTAAAGGCGAATGTCATTTTCTTCGACAAACGTCCGGCCAGCGCCGAAACGCAGACAAAGACCGTCTGGATCTATGATTTCCGCACTAATGTCCACTTCACGCTGAAGCAGCACCCGATGCAGTACTCCGATCTGCTGGATTTCATCACCTGCTATCACCCGGAGAATCGGTACGAGCGCACCGAGACATGGAGCGAGGATAACCCGGATGGCCGCTGGCGCAAATTCGATATCGCGGACATCCTCGCGCGGGACAAGACCAGCCTCGATATCTTCTGGATCAAGGACAAGTCCCTGGCCGATCTGGACAGCCTTCCGTCACCCGACGTGCTGGCCGATGATATCATTGAAAACCTGCAGAGCGCTCTGGAAAGCTTTCAGGAGCTGAAAGCTCAGTTGAAATAAAATAGGAGGACAGAACAATGAAATTCTATCAGTGCAAAGACTGTGGAAGCATCGTTATCCTGGGCGAGCCCAATGTCTGCTGTATTAACGGCTGGGAAGAACTGCTGCCCAACACGACGGATGCTGCCGGTGAAAAGCACGTGCCGGTCATTGATACGGACGGAAAGACCGTAACGGTCAAGGTCGGCTCGGTCGAGCACCCGATGCTTGCCGCCCATTACATCATGTGGATCGTCCTGGAAACGAATCAGGGCTATCAGAAAAAAGAACTGAAGCCGGGAGAAAAGCCTGTCGCACAGTTTGCTCTTGCCGAAGGAGAGACTGCCGTTGCTGCCTATGAGTATTGCAATCTCCACGGCCTTTGGAAGGCTGACGCATAAATGAAAAAAAATGAGGCGGTTCACATGAGGCCTCATTTCATTACTACTGCCGCTTTGCTCCCATTCTGGAAGCAGAACACCAGTCTCCCGTCGCTGTGCACGGTCACATGATCCACAATCGCGTTCCAGCGGCGCGGATCGACGGCTGCAGCCACGGCAGGATCTTTCTGCAGATCATGCTGCCGCTGGTGAAGCCGGGGCTCGTTTCCCTCGGCGTGCTGACGCTGCGCTTCGCGTGGAACAACCTCATGTGGCCCATGATCGTCAACACCTCGCCGGACAAGATGACCCTGGCCGCGGGCCTGAGCTACCTGCAGGGCCAGTACGTGACCGACTATCCGAGCATCATGGCCGGCGCGCTGCTGTCCATCATCCCGCTCATTATCATCTCCGCGATCTTCCAGAAGCAGTTTATCGAGGGCATCGCCCTGACGGGCATCAAGGGGTAAGACGATGGAGAGAGCAGTCTTTTCGTTTCAGCTGGAGGGAGAGCCGGTCTCCTGTGAGCGCTACGGGATGGGGCACATCAACCGCACCTATCTCGTCGTGACGGACGCGCCGCGCCGCTATATCCTGCAGCGCCTCAGCCGGGCGGCTTTCCACGACATCCCGGGGCTGATGGAGAACGTCCGCGCCGTGACGGAATACCTGGCCCGGCAGACGGACGATCCGCGCGCCTGCCTGCATCTAGTCCCGACCCGGGACGGCGCGTACTACGAGCGGGATGAGGAGGGGGAATACTGGCGCGTCTACGATTTCGTCGAGGACAGCCTCTGCCTCCAGACGCCCGAGACGGCGGAGGACTTCTACCAGAGCGCGGTCGCCTTCGGCAGCTTCCAGCGTCTGCTGCGTGCCTTCCCGGCCGAGACGCTGCACGAGACGATCCCGGACTTCCACAACACACCGGACCGCTACCGGAAATTCGATGCGGCCCGGAAGGCCGATCCGCTCGGGCGGGCGGCCGGGGTCGGGCAGGAGATCGACTTCGTCCTCGCCCGCCGGGAGGAGGCGGGAACGCTGCAGCGCCTGCGCGAGGAGGGGGCGCTCCCCCTGCGCGTGACGCACAACGACACCAAGCTCAACAATGTCATGCTCGACGCGAAGACGCGGCGCGCGCTCTGCGTGATCGACCTCGACACGGTCATGCCCGGGCTGGCTGCCTATGATTTCGGCGACTCCATCCGCTTCGGTGCCTCGACCGCCGCGGAGGACGAGCGGGATCTGGACCGGGTCCGGCTGGATCTGGAGCTGTACCGGACCTTCGTGAACGGCTTTGTCCCCGCCTGCGGCAGCCTCACGGACGCGGAGCTGGATTCGCTCCCATGGGGCGCGCGGCTGATGACGCTCGAATGCGGGCTGCGCTTTCTAACGGATTATCTGGACGGCGACACCTATTTTTCCGTGGCTTTCCCCGAGCACAATCTCGTCCGCGCGCGCAATCAGTTTCGGCTCGTGCGGGACATGGAGGAGAAGTGGGGGAGCATGCGGGAGATCGTCCGGGACGCGCGCTCCCGCTGAAACACGAAGCGCTCTTGACACCGCGGCCTGCTTTCCGTTTGAAAAAACAAGGAAGCACCTTCAAGCGAAGGTGCTTCCTTTTGTCAGGGAACAGCTCCCGGAAGCGTTTTTCAGGCTCTTGCACACGCCTCGCGCCGATCCGGCGCGCCAAAGCCGACGACGATAAGGGAGCCGGCGTGCGGGGGCTGCCGGAGAGCGGCTTACGCCGACTCGATCCAGCGTTTCAACTCCGCCTCGGAGGTCCCGGCGGAAAAGCGCCTGCCGCGCAGCACGCTTGCGCCTTTGGCCAGCGCCTCGATCCGAGCCTGTCCCTCGCCAAGATCGCTCCCGCCGGAGGTGCAGAAAGGCACGACGGTCTTGCCCGTCCAGTCGTAAGCCTCCAGAAAGCTGTCGACGATGCTCGGCTCGCGATACCACCAGATGGGAAAGCCCACGAAGATCACCTCGGCCTCCGCCACGGGAGCCTCCGTATCTGCCAGCGCCGGGCGGGAGTTTTTGTCCTGCATCTCCACGGTGCTGCGGCTCTTTTTGTCCATCCAGTTCAGGTCGCGCCGCTCATACGGCACGGCCGGCTTGATCTCATACAGCTCCGCTTCCGCTGCCGCGGCCAGGGTTTTCGCCAGCTTCGCCGTGCTGCCCTGTGCGGAAAAATATGCCACCAGTTTTTTGCTCATGTGTCTTCCTCCTTAAAGCTTCTCATATCGTGATCTCGATCTGATTGTCCTCGATCGCCAGAACACAGCTTTCGTAATAGCCATCCCCTGTGGTCCTGGGGCCGCTGACCACGGTAAAGCCGTCTGCTTTGAGCCGGGCAGTCAGCGTATCCACGGCTTCCTTACTTCCGACGGAAAAGGCGAAATGGATCAAACCGGTCCGGTTCAGCGGCTTCTCCTGCTCGGCAAGGTCCGGCCTGGTCATCAGCTCCAGCCTTGCCCCGCTGTCAAAGGAGAGAAAGAACGAACGGAAACCGGTCGTTCTGTTATGATAGCAGTCTCCGGCTTTCCCGCCCAGATATCGGACAAAGAAATCCTTCGCCCTCTCCAGGTCGTTCACATACATGGCGACATGATCGATCCTCATATCCGCGCCTCCTTCTGTTTCCTGTCGAGCTTCTTATAGGCAAGCTCCAGCATACCGATGTTCATGAACGCGAAACCGAGCAGCCAGGCCGGCATGACGGCGATCCCCACCGCCTGCTGCAGGTGCCCGAACACCATCGGCATGAACGTGCTCCCGACATAGGCCGAGGCCATCTGCAGCCCTATGGCAGCCGCGCTGTAACGCACGCCGAAGTTGGCTGGGGCCATGTGCTGGATGGCAGGATAAATCGGCCCCATTCCGGTCCCGATCACCACAAAGCCGACTGCCGCGGCGAGATAGCCCTTAAGCGGCAGAAACACAAGCAGGATGCCGATCGATTCCACAAGGATCCCGATGCGGATGAGCCGCCTGTCGCCGAGCCGGTTGGAAATGAAGCCGGAAATCAATCTGCCCAGCATCAGTCCGCCGAAGATCAGCGAACCGAAGGCGGCGATCGTCTCAGCACTGAGATCCGGTCTTGTTCCGGCAAAGTAACTGGGCGTCCACAGGAAGCAGGTCGCCTCTCCGGCGCAGTAGGAAAAGAAGGCGATCAGGGTCAGCAGAACGCCCGGGACACGGAGCGTCTCCCGGATCCCGGCGCTGTCACGCTGCTGCCCGGCGTCCGAGGCTTCCTGCTTCTTCCATAGGGGGAGCGAAAGGATGACGACCAGCAGGATGCCTGCCTGGATAAAAGACGTCCAGCGATAGCCCTCGTTCCATCTCGCCAGCCGCAGCGCCAGCGCCATGATCGTCGGGCTGATGACCGCGCCCACTCCGTAGAAGCAGTGCAGAAAGTTCATGACGGACGAAGAATAGTGGTTTGCCACGTAATGATTCACCGAAGCGTCGATCGAGCCGGCTCCGAGACCGTATGGGACCGCGAACAGGAACAGGACCCGGTACTCCCGGGAAACCGAAAAGCCGAGCAGACCGAGTATCGTCAGAAAAATGGACACGATCACGATCCATTTTGTGTGATACCTTCGGATCATCTGCGGACTGAGCAGTGCGGAAAGGATCGTCATAAAGGAGATCGTCATGGAAACGTAGCCCGCGTAGGAGGAGGGCACGCCAAATGCGATCTGCATCTGGGGCCAGCCGGATCCAAGGAGAGAATCCGGCAGACCGAGGCTGATGAAAATGAGATAGATAACGGCCAACAGAAGGGAACCCATCCTTCGTATCCCCCGTAAACGCAGAATCCACAGCGATCGACAGGCTCGATCCGCTCACATTGATTGTACTACACCGGCCGGGCCCGGTCAACTCAGAAGGAGCAGCCCGCGAAGGGGCGGTTTCGGTCTCTCCGGCGGCAGCGATCACGGCGCTGCCTTTCAGAAGAGATTTATTCCGCCTTCTCAGAAAAACAAGCAGCGGGAAGAGACCGCAGAAAAGAAGACTTCCGGCAGCCTTTCCGGCTGCCGGAAGTCTTCTTTCCGATGCGGTACCGCCGGGGGATCAGATCTCGATCTTCGCGCCCATGAGCTTGGCAAACTCGCGCACGATCGCCGTGTCGCCGGGCCAGGCGGGAGCCGTGACCAGATTGCGGTCAACGACCGCCTCATCCACGCCCACGGGGACGTAGGTGCCGCCCGCCAGCGTCACGTCGGGTCCGACAGCGGGGTACGCGGTGGCCTTGTAGCCGCCGAGCACGCCGGCCGCGGCCAGCACCTGCGGGCCGTGGCAGATGGCGGCGACGGGCTTGCCGGCCGCAAAGAACTCCCGCACGATCTCCAGCACACGCGCGTTGAGGCGGATGTACTCCGGGGCGCGGCCGCCGGTGATGAAGAGCCCGCAGTAGTCCTCGGTCTTGACCGCGTCGAAGTCTGCCGTCAGGGCAAAGTTATGCCCGCGCAGCTCCGTGTAGGTCTGCTCGCCGAGAAAATCGTGCACCGCGGTGGCGACAGTCTCGCCGGCCTTCTTGTCGGGGCAGACCGCGTCGACCTGATAGCCCAGCACGCCGAGCGCCTGGAAGGGGACCATCGTCTCGTAGTCTTCTGTAAAATCGCCGCAGAGAAGCAGAACTTTTTTCGCCATGGGTAATAACCTCCTGTGAATGAAAATGTTTCCGTTGCGGAACTGTCTGTATTATATCAGACGCCGCCCGTCGGCACAAGACGGAAGCGCCGCGCGGCCGGATTATTTATGCTTTGCGCCTAAGGTCCGCTTAAGGTCCGGGGTTTATGCTATGTCCAGCGAAAGCGGAAAGGACGGTAATGAACCATGAAAAACAACAAACTCCGGGTCCTCGCACTGGTGCTGACCGCGTGCCTCTGCGCAGCCCTTCTCTTCTATGCCGGCGGCAGGCCCCGCGGCTGACGGAAGCACAAAAAAAGCCCCGCCTGTCTGGGGACCTATCTTCTCCCAAACAGGCGGGCTGTTTTAACTGTCGGAGCGTTACTCCTTTACGAGCTTCTTGAACTCCTTGGCCTCGGCCTCGACGTCCTTCTTCAGCTGACGCACTTCCTTGCCGTAATCCGCTTCGGCGCGCGCCCGGTCTCTGACCATCTCCTTCCGGACGTCGTGCACGCTCAGGGCGTCCTCCGCGGACTGTTTGAGCTCCTTCGCTTCGCTCCGGACCTGCTTCTTCAGTTCGTCCATATCTTTGCGGCTCTGGCGGGCGGCTTCCTTGACCTCCGCGCGGAGCTCCTTTTCCACTTTTTTCAGATCTTTCATCGTCTGTTCCTTCCTTTCCTTGATTCTCCGATAGAAGGTGTTGGGCTTGAGATGCAGCTGCTCCATGGCGGTTTTCGCCGTGATCTCGCCGGCCTGCCAGCGGGCGACGACCTCGTCGAACAGGGACATGTCCACCTCGATGGGCTTCCGCCCGGCGTACTTTCCGTCCTCTTTGGCTTTCTCGATGCCGGCCTGCTGTTTCTCCTTCCGGGCTTTCCGGTCCAGCGCATAAAGCGCGCGGCAAACCGTGAAGAAGCTCCCGTCGAGGCGTGTGTCCACACCTTCCGCCAGACTGCGGAGTTCGGCGCCGCGCCCGGCGAGCTTCACGGCGTTTGCGAGCAGCTCACGGGAAGTGTCCGCGAGAGCCGTAAAACTCTCGGCCTCCACGCAGTCGCCGGGTTGCAGGTGTTCCAGCGCGTCTGAAAAAGACGCTTTGTCGTGAATGCGGATCAGCCCCATGGATCTCCCTCCCTCTCGAAGTGAGCTCAGGATAGCACAGACGATCGGGTGTGTCAATAGGGTTGTGAACATATTATGCAACATTTCATAATATGTTCACAAATATGCTATTGAAATAAATGAACCGCGGGACAGACAAAGCCGGGCCGGGAGCCGAAGGCTTGCCCTTCGGTTCCCGGCCCGGAAAACGGGGAAAGGGAAGAGGATCAGTCCGCGGTCGGGAAGATGCTGAGTTCCACGTCGCTCAGCGGGAAGCTGACACAGGGGTGGATCCAGCCGAATTTCTTGTCGCCCAGACGGCGGCCGTCCGCCTCGGCGGGGATATAGACCTGCCCTTTGACCAGACGGGAATGGCACCAGCCGCACTCGCCGCTGCGGCAGTGCGCGGGCGCCTTGATCCCGGCGCGCTCCATCGCCCAGAGCAGGCTCTCGTCAGCCTTGCAGGGGATCACGGTCTTCTCGCCGCGGATGTCCACGGTGAGGGAGTAGCTCTTGCCGATCTGCTCTTTGGGATAGTCGGGATTGTTGACTGCGCCCATGTAGTCGCCGGACATCTCCATGCGGTAGCGGCGTTTGGGCAGGCCGAGCTTTTTGCACTCGCCCTCGCAGAAGCGGTACATCGCCTTCGGCCCGCACATGAAGACCGAATAGTCGCCCTCCGGGGCGTATTTCTGGATGAGCTCCGCCGTGAGGAAGCCGTGCTCATAGCCTTCCTTCTCCTCGTCGGAGAGCACATGGACCACCTTGACCCTGCCGCCGCTCTTCTCCGCCAGCGCCTCGATCTCCTCCTTGAGCAGGATCCCGTCCGACCGGCGGGAGCCGTAGAGGATCGTCAGCTCAAAGTCCTCCGTGCCGTCCACGATCGCGGCGGCCATCGAATAGAAGGGCGTGATGCCGGAGCCGCCGGCGAGGGCCACGACCTGCTTCGCGTCGCGCAGGTCCTGATAGTAGAAGTCCCCGAGCGGGCCGGAGATGTCCACCGCGTCGCCCTCCTTCCAGTTTGCGAGGATGTGGGCGGAGGCATAGGCGGGCTCCGTCCGTTTCACGGTGAGGGTATAGCTTGTGTTCTCGCTGCCGAGCGCATCTTTGGGCGCGGAACGGATGGTGTAGGGCTTGCAGACCGGCGCGCCGTCGATGTTCAGCGCGACGGAGACGTACTGGCTGGCGCGGAAGAAGGCCATTTCCGTCGTGCCCTTCTCCGGGTCCGGGACCAGCGTGAAGCTCTTGGCGTCCCCGTGGTCGACTACGGCGGCGATGCGGCAGTGCTGGACCGCCGGGTGCAGGCGTTTGGCGAGAATGTTGGCGTTGTAGACGGATCTGGGCAGCGTTGCCGGCGCGGCCTCGATGGCGGCGTTCCGGGCCTTGACCTCGCCGAGGAAGGGGAAAGGCGTCAGGCCCTTGAGCACCTTTTTATCGTACTGGTATTTTGACATCTTACTTGCCCTCCTTCTGCATGTCCAGCAGCATGTAGCGCGCCTGCTCCGCACCGGACAGATAGGCCTGCGAATAGCCGTCCATCTGCGTGCCGTGCCCGCCGACGAAGCGCAGCCCCTGTACGGTGTAGTCCTCCTTGTGGCCGCACTGGACACGCGGGAACATGCCGTCCCAGGTGGCCGGCTCATAGTCGTAGACGTCGCCGCGCGGCGTGCCGAGATAGCGGGCCCAGGTGGCCGGGGAGGCCACGACGATCTCCTCGATATGTCCCTGCAGCCGGCAGCCGGTCACGGCCTCATAGCGCTCCACGCACTCGCGGGCGATCCGGTCCTTGACCTTGAAATACTCCTCCTCCGTCACGTCCGCAAAGGGGTCGCCGGTGTAGAACTTGGAAAACTGGATGAAAGCCCGGCCCTTGCCCGCGGCGTCCGGTACGGCGTTGGTCAGCACGGTGCAGGAGAAGTCCTTGTGCGTCTCGATGCTGTCGCAGCTCAGATACTGCTGATGGTTGTCGGGGCTGGAGCGCAGGAAAGTGTCGTAGCCCTTGAGGCCCAGCTCCTCGGCGGAAGCGTCCAGCCCGAGGCAGACGATGAAGGCGGCCTGCGCGAGCTTCTGCGCGTTCATCATTTTGAGGTTGCGCTCGGGGATCTCCTTGTGGTCCATCATCCGGTCGAAGACAACGTGCGGCATGAGGTTGGCGATCACCCACGAGCAGGGGATATAAGTCCCGTCGCAGAGCTCGACGCCGCGGACCTTGTTTCCACGCACGTCGATCCGCTTTACCTCGGCGTTGTACCAGATATCGCCGCCAAGCTCCCGGATCCGCGCGTCGAAGGCCATGGAGATCTCGTGGCTGCGCCCCTTGGCGACCCAGGGGAGCTGCGTCAGGTAGACGTAGGTCATGAAGGCGTAGACGGCGAAGCTCATGTTCGTGGAGTCCGCCGACACATAGGTCCAGTAGGACTCATAGATGCGCTTGGCCTTCTCAGGCACACCGATGCGGTCCAGCATCTCCTCGGTCGTCACCGGCACCGTCCGCATCAGGTCGTAGTATTTGAGCAGCATTTCCACCTTGGCGGGCGGCGAGGGCTCGTTGTCGTGGGCGGCCAGCCAGTCCACGCCGTCCCCGATCATGCGCGCGAGCTCCATGACGGTGGTCATGGACTCCCGGCTGCCCGGCACCTGGCGCTCCATCTCGTCGATGAAGGCCTGCACGCCGGCCGGCATGTACACGCAGAAGCCGCCCGGATCCGTCGCGATCGAGGCGAAGGACTCGTTGACGGGGCACCAGTCCACGTTCAGCTTGTACTGATCCTCCAGCAGCACGCGCACCGCGCCGCGGGGACGGCCTTCCCTGCCGTCGCCCATCTGGCACAGCTCGTGCAGCGTCGCCTCAAATTCGTATTCGCCGCGCCGAAAGCTGGTGGCGCAGCCGCCGGGCAGGTTGTGCTTTTCCAGTACCAGGACCTTCTTGCCCGCCGTTGCCATGTATGCCGCCGCCGACAAACCGCCGTTGCCGGCGCCGACGACAATGACATCGTATTTCTGCATACTGTCTCCTCCTTTGGTCATTCTTCGTTTGGTACCACGATCTCGCGGATCGTGAAGTCCTTCCCGCTCAGTACGGTCTTCTCGAAGCTGCCGCAGTTCGGGCAGAAGCCCTTGTGCTCGATCACGTTGAAGACCTCGTCGCAGGCCTCGCACTCGGCGAGGCCCGGCACCGGATGGATCGTCAGCTTCGCGTCGCGCAGGATGCTGTCCTTCGCCACGACCGGATAGAGCTCCTCAACGTAGGACGGGATCACCAGCGACAGCTCGCCGCAGTCCACCACGACTTCCCGGATGTCCCGGACGCCGTTGGCCTCGGCGAAGTCCGTGACCGTCCGGACGAGCTGCCGGACGATGCCGATCTCATGCATGGCCTCCACCGTACTTTCCGATGTGCTTCTTCACCACGTTGATGCCGATCTTCGGCACGTTCTTCGCCACGCGGCCGAGCGTGTGGAAATATTCCCGGTTGTCCGCGTCGTGGATCTTCTCCAGGTGGATCGCGTCAAATTTGCACTTGGTCGTGCAGATCCCGCAGCCGACGCACATGAACTGGTCCACGACCGCGGTGCCGCAGCCGAGGCAGCGGGCGCACTCCGCTTTGACCTGCTCCTCGGTGAAGCTGCCGCGCAGATCGTTGAAGCTGGTCTTCGCCTCCGCGCCCGGCGCGCCGGCGGGGCGCTGGCGCGGCGCGCGGTCGAAGCCGCCGACGCCGATCCGGGCCGTCGCCTTGTCGAAGGGCCGGTAGTCGCGGCGGTCGCGCCCGAGGTCGAGCGTCTGCCCCGCGTGAACGAAACGGTGGATCGAGACCGCGGCCTCCTTGCCTGCCGCAATGGCGTCGATGACGAACTGAGGACCCGTGACCGCGTCGCCGCCCGCAAAGATATCCGGGATCGCGGTCTGGCAGGTCATGGGATCGGCCTCCACGGTGCCCTTTTCACCGGGCATTATCTCAAGACCGCCGAGCTCCACGCGCTGGCCGGTCGCGCTCAGCACCGCCGTGACGGGGACGGTCTCGTATTCGCCCGTGCCTTTCACACGGCGGCGGCCCTTTTCGTCGGGCTCGCCGAGCGCCATCTTTTCCAGCTTCAGCGAGGATACGCCGTCCTCGCCGCCGATCTCGACCGGGGCCATGAGGAAGCGGAAGTGCACGCCCTCCTCCTTCGCCTCGCTCAGCTCGTCGCGGTCGGCGGGCATCTCCGCCTCGCTCCTGCGGTACCAGACCGTCACGTTCGCGCCGAGACGCACCGCGGCGCGGGCCACGTCCATCGCCACGTTGCCGCCGCCGATGACGGCGACCTCAGCGCCGAGTTCGGGCCGCTCGCCGCGATTGACGCGCCGCAGGAAATCGATGCCGGTGCTGACGCCCGCAAGGGCCTCGCCGGGGATGCCCAGCTGTGCGCCCTTCGAAGCGCCGACAGCCAGATAAAAGGCCTTGTAGCCGTCCGTGCGCAGCGCGTCGAGCGTGACGTCCTTCCCGACCTCCACGCCCGTCCGGAACACGACGCCCAGCTCCCGCAGCACGTCGATCTCGGCGCGGATCACGTCCTTCTCCAAACGGAAGGAGGGGATGCCGAGGGTGAGCATGCCGCCGGGGACGTCTTCTTTTTCAAATACGGTGACCGGGTAGCCCTTGAGCGCCAGATAATAGGCGCAGCTCAGACCCGCAGGGCCGGCGCCGATGACGGCGATCTTCTCCGGGTAGGGCCTTCCGGTCTGGTTGACCATCTTCGGCACGTAGCGCGTCTCGGCGGCGAGCTCGCGTTCGGCAATGAACTTTTTGATCTCGTCGATGGCGACGGGCGCGTCCATGTCGCCGCGGGTGCAGGCCTCCTCGCATTTCTTGTTGCAGATCCGGCCGCAGACGGCGGGGAAGGGGAGTTCCTTCTTGATGAGCTCCAGCGCCTCCGCATAGCGCCCCTCGGCGGCCATCCGGATATAGCCCTGCACCGGCACGTGCGCGGGGCAGGCCGCCTTGCAGGGGGCCGTGCCTTCGGGCATGACGTCGGTGCGGTCCACGCGGTAGTCGGGATCGTAGCGGCTGCTGCCCCAGAGCGTGTTGCGCGCCGTCTCGGCGGGCCGCTCCTCGTTGGCCGGGCGGGAGCACAGCTTCTGGCCGAGCTTTACGGCGTTGAGCTGGCAGTTCTCCACACACTGGCCGCAGGCCACGCACTTGTCCTTGTCGACCCGGGCGATGTAGTTGGTGCGGATCGCGTCCGGCGTGCGGAAGTATGCGGCGATGCGCAGGGCAAAGCAGGAACAGCCGCAGCAGTTGCAGATGGCGGTGGTGTCCTCGTAGCCGGGCGTCACGTTCAGCTCGTGCACGAGGCCGTTGTCTTCGGCGCGCTTGAGGATCTCGAAGGCCTCTTCCTTGGAGATCAGCCGGTGCGCGCCGGTCTCGGAATAGTTGATCGCGTTGTCGTTGAGGTACATGCACATGTCCTCTTCGAGATGGCCGCAGCCCTCGCCCATCAGGCGCCGCGCCCGGCGGCAGGAGCAGGGGCCGACGGAGACGGCCCAGGCTTCGTCAATGAGGCGGGCCACCTCGTCGTAGCTGGCCTTGCGGCTGTTGTTCTCGATGGCGCTCTGCACGGGGATGACGCGCATCAGGTTCATGCCCACGTCCATGAAGGGCGCGAGCATCGACACGCGCTCGCGGGTGTACCGCTCAAAGCACTCGCCCAGCACGGGATAGCGGTCACACTGCTCCCGGTTGGAGAGGATGCCCTCCATGATGCCGGGCACCCAGATCGGATAGTACCAGCAGAGCTGATCGCCCACCTTGCGGCTGCGGATCACGCCCGCCTTTTTCAGCTTGTCGAGCTGCGTCCGGGTGAAGGCGAGGTCTTTCTTCGCGCGCCGTGCGATCGCCTCCGCCGTGCGGTTGGCCTCGAGGCGCATGTGCATCATGATCGCGCACATGTCGTCGTCCACGATCGGCTCCAGGATCTTGTATTCGGGATCGTTGTAGGTGATGCCGGTGTAGGTCAGGCTCTCCAGACTGATCTTCGTCGCAAGCTTCAGGATATTGGGTCTGTGCGCCATGTTCTCTCTCCTTTCCATGCGCCGCCGGCAAAACCCTTGGGAGTTTTGCCGGCGGCGGGGTCTTTATTTGTGCTGATACTGTCCGGGCACCTCCACGACCACGTCGGAGAGCGGGAAGGTGGAGCAGGGGTGGATATAGCCGAAGGCCTTGTCGGCCTCGCGGCGGCCGTCGGTCTTCTCGGGGATGAACACCTCGCCGGAGAGCAGGCGCGAGCGGCACCAGCCGCATTCGCCGCTGCGGCAGCGCGACGGGGTGCGGAGCCCCGCGCGGTCGAAGGCCGTCAGCAGCGACTCGGACGAGGAGACGGGGATGGTATAGG
>JAFXTM010000107.1 GCA_017535865.1 Oscillospiraceae bacterium | reverse complement strand
CAACCATCCCGCCAACCTCTTCGTCGCCGGCTTCATCGGCATGCCCGTCATGAACTTCTTCGACGCCGAGCTCAAGCGCAAGGGCGACAAGTTCTTCGTCGAGCTGGGCGGCCTGGAGGTCGAGCTGGATGAGGAGAAGGAAGCGCGTCTGCTGAAGAACGACGTGCAGAGCCAGCCCGTGACCCTGGGCGTCCGTCCCGAGCACACCAACATCGCCGACCAGGGCGTCGAGGCGAAGGTGGACGTGGCCGAGATGATGGGCTCCAGCGTGCATCTGCACCTGTCCGCCGAGGGCAAGGACGTCATCGTTATTGTCCCGACCATCGACCTGAAGGACAGCTTCAAGCAGGGCGACACCGTGCACTTCAGCTTCAACGGCAACGTCGCGCATGTCTTCTCCAAAGAGACAGACAAGAACCTCGAGTGGTAAGACCTTTCTTGTCTTGCTGAACAAAACGAACAAAGCGGAGCAGGGATTTTCCTGCTCCGTTTTTATATCCTCGTATTTTGTGCCGCTTCGTGCTTTTCAACAAAAATCGACCCCGTATCTTGCGCCCCTTCCTCAAAAGCTCCGAACTGGGGGCGGAGGGCTTGCATTTTCCTCCGCGCTTTGCTATACTGCGACACGAAAAGAAGATTTTTAAGCTTCGGTACCGTGATGCCGGCAAAATCGTTTATGATACGGGCGTGCTGCGCCCGAATGTGTCAATGCGTCTTGCCGGATCGGGCAGGACTTTTTTGTTGTCCGAGGGGGGGCGACCGTCTTGAAAATAAAAGCGCAGCTCATGGACGGGACGGCGCTGGACCGCGCGCTGATGCGCATCTCCCACGAGATCACCGAGAAGAACCGGGGCGTGGACGGCCTGGTCCTGGTCGGCATCCGCCGCCGGGGCGAGCCCATCGCCCGCCGCATCCGGGAGAACATCCGCCGCATCGAGGACGCGGAGGTCCCCTGCGGCAGCATCGACATCCGCTTTTACCGCGACGATCTGAGCGTGCTCGCCGAGACGCCCCAGGTGCGCCGGACCGAGCTTCCCTTTGACGTCACGGACAAGAACGTCATCCTGGTGGACGATGTGCTCTTTACCGGGCGCACCGCCCGCGCGGCCATCGAGGCCGTCTTCTCCTGCGGCCGTCCGCGCCGCATCCAGCTCGCCGTGCTGGTGGACCGCGGTCATCGGGAGCTGCCCATCCGGGCCGATTTCGTGGGCAAGAACGTCCCGACCTCCCGCAGCGAGCTGATCGAGGTCCGTCTGCCGGAGTATGACGGCGAGACCGGGGTCTGGCTGATGGACCTCCAGAGCTGAGTCGGCAAAAACCTTTAGATAGAAAAAGCAAACCGAGAGGAAAAGGAGAAAAAGTATGAATCTGATTTACGGCATCAAGGACAAGCCTAAGTTCGGACAGGTCGTTCTCTTCGCCATCCAGCAGCTGCTGGCCATCATGGCCGCCACCATCGCGGTGCCCGCCGTCGTCAACAGCGTCACCGGCTCGCAGATGAGCGCCTCCGCCGCCCTGTTCGGCGCCGGCGTCGGCTCCATCGTCTACCTGCTCTTCACCAGGAGCTCCAGCCCCGTGTTCCTCGGCAGCTCCTTTGCGTTCCTCGGACCCATGTTCACCGCCTTCGGCGGCGCGGTCTCCATGGCCGTCGGCTATGCCGGCCTGATCATCGGCGCGCTGATCGCCGGCCTCGTGTATGTGGTCATCGCCCTGGTCGTCAAGTTCTGCGGCGTCAAGTGGATCGACAAGCTCATGCCCCCTGTCATCATCGGACCCACCGTCGCCATCATCGGTCTCTCGCTGGCAGGCAACGCCATCGGCGATCTGATGACCACGAGCTCCGAGGGCGGCTCCGTCTATGTCTGTCTGATCTGCGGTCTGGTCACCCTTTTTGTCACCGTGCTGACTTCCACTTACGGCAAGCGGATGATGAAGCTCATCCCCTTCATCATCGGCATCCTTGCCGGTTATTTCTGCGCCTCCCTCTTCGCGCTGATCGGCAAGAACACCGGCAACGACGCGCTCGTCGTCATCAATTACGCCGCCATGCACAATGTGAAGAGCATCTTCTCCCTGCCTGAGTTCACCTTCCTGAAGGCCGACTGGGCCGGCGTCAGCGGCGCTTATCTCCTCACCCTCTTCGTGGCCTATGCGCCTGTTGCCTTCGTGGTCTTCGCCGAGCATCTGGCCGACCATAAGAACCTCAGCACCATCGTGGGCGTGGATCTGCTGGAGAAGCCGGGCCTGACCAACACCCTGCTGGGCGACGGCATCGGCTCCGCCGTCGGCGCTTTCTTCGGCGGCTGCCCCAACACCACCTACGGCGAGTCGATCGCCACCGTGGCCATCACCCGCAACGCCTCCACCGTCTCCATCTGGGGCGCGGCCGCGGCCTGCCTGATTTTCTCCATGATCACCCCGCTGGTCGCCTTCCTCGAGACTATTCCCAACTGCGTCATGGGCGGCGTGTGCATCGCCCTCTACGGCTTCATCGCCGCCTCCGGTCTCAAGATGCTGCAGCCCGTGGACCTCAACAAGAATCGCAACCTCTTCGTCGCCTCCGTGATCTTCATCGTCGGCGTCGGCGGCATGACCGTCTCCTTCGGCGCGGTCGAGATCCGCACCGTCGCCTGCGCGCTGATCCTCGGCATCCTGACCAACATCATGCTCTCCAGGGAGAAGGACGAGACGAAAGAATAAAACAAGACCGTATACGCTGCCTGCCCCGCGGCCCGTCTTTTGACGGGCCGCCTTTTTGTATCGGGAAAAGCGCTCGCCCGGCAAGCGGTCGAGAAGCGTTCAAGCGGTGAGGGAATGAATATCAGAATGAAGAAGGCCGAGGAAAAAGTGTCATTGCGCACCAGTGACCGATGTCACTGGTGCGGCGATCCGTTCTCTTTGGCAAAGGCCTGTTCTGCGACCGCCGCAAAAGGAGACGGATTCCCACGCCGGTGTGCGCACTGGCTCGGAATGACAGGCGAAAGATGCGACGGAAGGCTTCGCGGGCGGCTGATTCTTTCGCGGAGGCTGTCACGTCCGGCCGGGCGGACCTGCTCTTTCTTATTCCTGCGCCTTTATGATATCTTTTCCGTATGGTATAGATACCCAAGCGATACTTCACTTTTTTGAACTAAAGCGGTATACTATAAAATGATCTGAAAAAGCGGATCAAAGAATCGGGAAAGGGATGAGGGACCATGAAGAAAAAAATGAATCTGAGCGTAAAGATCCTGCTCGGTCTGGTTCTGGGCATCGTCGTGGGCGCCATATTCTGGGCGGCCATGGGCGCGGAGGCAGCCGGGGCCTTTACGGGCAAGTACATCAAACCATTCGGCGATATTTTCGTGAACCTGCTGAAGTTCATCGTTGTGCCGCTCGTGCTGCTGAGCATCATGGACGGCGTGATCTCGATGGGCGACATCCACAAGGTCGGCAAGATCGGCTGGAAGACCGTGGCTTACTTCCTGGTGACGACCGCCATCGCCTGCGTGATCGGCCTGATCGTGGCCACCCTGTTCAAGAGCAGCTTCCCGGTGCTGAGCCTGGCGGAGGACGCGGTCTATGAGGCCAAGCACTCCAACCTCATGGACACCATCGTGAACATCTTCCCGGGCAACGCCGTTACCCCGCTGGTCAACTCTTCCATGCTGCAGATCATCGTGATCGCGTTGCTCTTCGGCTGCGGCATCCTGCTGGCCGGCGAGAAGGGCAAGCCCTTCGGCGACTTTATCTCCTCCTTTAACGAGGTGACGCAGAAGGTCATGGGCTTTATCCTGGCCCTCTCCCCCTACGGCGTCTTCGCGCTGATGGTCTGGGTCGTGGCCGCGCAGGGCCCGAAAATCATCAGCTCCCTCGGCCTGGTTCTGCTTGCCGCCTACATCGGCTATGCGATCCATGTGGTCCTGGTGTACAGCATGTCCGTCAAGGCTTTCGCCAGGATGTCCCCCGGCGCCTTCTTCAAGAAGGTGTTCCCCGCCGCCGCCTTCGCCTTCACCTCCACCTCCTCGGTGGCGACCCTGCCGATCACGCGCGACTGCTGTGACGACATGGGCGTGAAGGGCGAGGTCTCCTCCTTCGTGCTCCCGCTCGGCGCCACGATCAACATGGACGGCACGGCGATCTACCAGTGCGTGGCCGCGATCTTCCTGGCCAAGTGCGTGGGCATCGACCTGTCGCTGACCCAGATGATCCTCATCATCATCACGGCGACGCTGGCCTCCATCGGCACGGCCGGCACCTCCGGCGCTGGCATGATCATGCTGGCCATGGTGCTCGACGCCGTCGGCGTGCCCACCACCTACATCGGCATCATCTACGGTATCGACCGTCTCTTCGACATGGGCCGTACCGCGCTGAACGTCGTGGGCGACGCCTCCTGCGCCGTCTGCGTCAGCCACTGGGAGGGCAAGGACGCCGCCTGACGAAAGACCCGGACCGAATAAAAATGGACTGTCCGTTCGGACAGTCCATTTTTTGTGTTCGCTTATGCGCTGACAAGTTTCTCCATCACGCGGCGCAGCGGCCGGTAGAGGACCAGCGTAAAGGCAAAGTTCCCGGCGCAGTGCGTCAGATCGTAGGGGATGCCCGCGACCCACATCGCAAAGAAGCCCCTCCAGCCGCCGTTGATGGCAAACCACTCCAGGTACATCAGCAGTCCGAAGCAGAGCCCGAAGATCCCCGCGACGACCGCCCAGAACAGGGCGGAGTCGTTTTTGCGGAAGAGCATCGTCACGATCACGAGGATCGCCCAGACGTAGAGGTAGCCGACCCACCAGACGCTGAAGCCGAAGACCAGACCCTCCAGCAGCACGTAGACGTAGACGGTATAGAGAGCCTTCCAGCCGAAGAAGAGCGTGGTCAGGATGATGAGCACGCTGTTGATGTTGATATTCGGCAGGGAGGCCAGCGCGACTTTGCTGCCGAAGATCAGCGCCGCCATCAGAGCGAGGATGCAGATCTCCCGTGCGCTGAGCTTACCAGCCGACGGTGAAGCTGGCTTCATAGTGCTCGCCGTCCGCGATCATCGTGTCGTCCACGCCTGTCGCCAGCATCTCGCCGCCCTTGGTGAAGCACCACCACTCCTCGGCGCCCATGTCGGCCGTCTCGCCGTCCACGGTCTCCACAAACAGGCCGTATTCGCTCTCGGAGCCGGCGATCAGCGACTCCTGTTCCAGTGCGCCGCGCAGGCTCTCCGCGTCGGTCTGGATCCGGAAATCCTTGCTGCTGCCGTCCTTATGGACGACCGCCAGCACGATGCTCTTTGCCCCGATCTGGGGGGCGGGCTTGAAATGCTGCCAGAGCAGCAGGGCGCCGGCGACCAGTACAAGCAAAACGGCGACGGCAATGATGATGTTTCTTGTCTTTTTGGACATTTTTCTATCCTCTCCTTTCTTTGTTCGGTATCGGGGCGGGACCCCTGAACCGTCGAAAATCGCACAAAGCAAAAGAGAGAACCGCATGGCAGGACCATGCAAGCTTCCGTTTTGTCCGGGTGACGCGGAACTTTGTACGACGCCGTCCGCATGGACGGCCCGGGCAGGTTTTCTGACTTCGGGGGCCGGACGGCCCCGCCTCACAGTGACGGCCTCGCGAGGGAATCGCACCCTCATTCCCCTGTTGACTGCCGCAAAGGGCAGATCCCGGTTCGATTGCTTGCGCTGAAACTATACCACGCCGCGCCGCGGCGGTCAAGCAGGGAAGGCCGCGCTCTCCCGGCGGCTGCGCGGCTTATCCGAAAACAAGTCCCCGGCCGAAGACAGCCGGGGACGCTTGCTTTGTCGGGGCGTTGTTCAGAACAGACCGGTGATGACACCGTTTTCGTCCACGTCGATCTTCTCGGCGGCGGGCACCTTGGGCAGGCCCGGCATGGTCATGATGTCGCCCGTCAGCGCGACCAGGAAACCCGCGCCCGCGCAGACCTTGAGGTTGCGCACCGTGACCGTGAAGCCCCGCGGTGCGCCGAGCAGCGCGGGATCGTCGGAGAAGGAGTACTGCGTCTTGGCCATGCAGATCGGGAGCTTGTCGAAGCCCAGCTCTGTGAGCTGCCTGAGCTGCTTTTTGGCGTTCGGTTCCAGGGTCACGCCGTCCGCATGGTAGACCCGGCGGCAGATCGTGTCCAGCTTCTCCTCGATGGAGGCGTCCAGCTCATAGGCAAAGCGAAAGTCGCAGGGCTGCTCGCAGAGACGGACCACTTCCGCGGCCAGGACCTTGCCGCCCTCGCCGCCCTTGGCCCAGACCTCGCTGAGCGCGACGTTCACGCCGAGCTCCCGGCACTTCTGCTCCACCAGCGCCAGCTCCGCCTCGGTGTCGGTCGGGAAGGCGTTGACCGCCACGACGCAGGGCACGCCGTAGATATCCTTTATATTGGACACATGCTGCAGCAGGTTGGGCAGGCCCTTCTCCAGCGCCTCGAGGTTCTCGGCGTTCAGCTCCGCCTTCGGCACGCCGCCGTGATACTTGAGCGCGCGCACAGTCGCGACGATCACGATCGCGGAGGGGCGCAGGCCCGCCGCGCGGCACTTGATGTCCAGAAACTTCTCCGCACCCAGGTCCGCAGCAAAGCCCGCCTCGGTCACCGTGTAGTCGCTGAGCTTGAGGGCGAGGCGCGTGGCCAGGATGGAGTTGCAGCCGTGGGCGATATTCGCGAAGGGGCCGCCGTGGATAAAAGCGGGCGTGCCCTCGAGCGTCTGCACCAGATTCGGCTTGAGCGCGTCCTTCAGCAGCGCCGCCATCGCGCCCTCGGCCTTGAGGTCGTGCGCGGTGACGGGCCGTCCGTCGTAGGTATAGCCCACGATGATCCGCGCCAGACGCGCCTTCAGATCCGTGATGCCGGAGGCGAGGCAGAGCACCGCCATGATCTCCGAGGCCACCGTGATCTCAAAGCCGTCCTCCCTCGGCACGCCCTGCATCCGGCCGCCGAGCCCATCCACGATGTGGCGCAGCTGGCGGTCGTTCATATCCACCGCGCGCTTCCAGGTGATGGCCTTGGGATCGATGCCGAGGGCGTTGCCCTGCTGGATGTGGTTGTCCAGCATGGCCGCCAGCAGATTGTTCGCCGCGCCGATGGCGTGAAAGTCGCCGGTAAAGTGGAGATTGATGTCCTCCATGGGGACGACCTGCGCATAGCCGCCGCCGGCCGCGCCGCCCTTGATGCCGAACACGGGCCCCAGCGAGGGCTCGCGCAGCGCTACGACGGCGTTCTTCCCGAGCTTCCGCAGACCGTCGGTCAGTCCCACGCTGGTCGTCGTCTTCCCCTCGCCCGCGGGCGTCGGGGTGATGGCGGTCACGAGGATCAGCTTGCCGTCGGGCCGGTCTTCCAGGTCCCTGAGCAGGCTCAGATCCACTTTGGCCTTGTAGTTGCCGTACTGCTCCAGATAGCGCCCGTCGATCCCCGCGATCTCGGCGATCTCGGTGATCTTCCGCTTTTCACAGCGCTGGGCAATCTCAATGTCGGTCAAATAACTCATAGCGATCCCTCCTGTTATTTCTTGCTGCCGGGCTCGACCCGCACCAGCGAAACGGGACCCGGCTGCGGCTGCTCCCGGTTTTCTCTGTGCCAGCGGCCCCAGACGGCGAAGACCTTTTTCACGGCCTCCAGTTCTTCCGGACTCACGCTGTCGAGCAGATCGAAAAGTTCACGGAAGACGGTCTCTTTCATGTCCGCGGCGTAGCGCGCATACTCCTCGCGGCCGAGCGGCGAGACCATCAGGATGATATCCTTCCGGTTCCCCTCCGTGTGGTATTTCTCCAGCAGCCCCTTCTCGACCAGCTTCCGGACATATTTGGAGTAGGTCGCCTGACTGAGACCCAGACGCTCGGCGTACCATTTCATGTTCCGGTGCTCGTCGGCGTACTCCAGAACATGCTCCATGATCTGCACCTCATAGGGGGAGAAGCGGACCTTTTCGCCGAAGAGCTCGGTCTTGCAGATCTGGGAATAGCCGTTGGCGGAGCGGTAGAAGTCCCCCACGATATCCCGGTATGCGCCCATCCATTCCAGTTTCATCTCGCGCTGCCGTTCCTTTCACGAAGTGATTTCAGTATAGCACAGGGGAGAGGATGCTGTAAATACGCGCTTTTCCGGCATTTCCGACAAATCTGCAAATACTTTTTTGTAAACATTATATACTTGCCAACGGAAAGCATTTAGTCTATACTGGACACAGCGTCTTCCAAGAAACAGCATAATATTGATGAAAAAGAGAGGAGATCTGTTTCCATGGAGAAAACCAAAAAAACCGCAAAGCTCCTTCTGTGTCTGTCGCTGGTGCTGATGCTGCTGTGCGGCATCGTCGTCAACGCCGTGCAGACCAGCGGCGGAAAGGTCGCCATGAAAGAGCTGAACATCGAGACGGACAGCGGCTACACCATGTCCGCCTATCTGCTGATCCCCGAGACCGCCACGGCGGAGACTCCCGCCCCCGCGATCGTCACCAGCCACGGCTATCTGAACAACAAAGAGATGGCCGACGCCAACTATGTGGAGCTCGCGCGCCGCGGCTTCGTGGTCCTGTCCATCGACCAGCCCGACCACGGCGACTCCGAGGTCACCCCGGACTTCTTCATCCTGGCTCCGGACGGCGTCTATCAGGGCGTCCTCGCGCTCAGCCGCATGCCCTTTGTGGACAGCAGCCGCATCGGTGTGACCGGCCACTCCATGGGCAGCTGGTCCGTCAACGCCGCCGTCCAGGCGGACAACCTGAACGAGACGCCGCTGATCGCGTCCGTGCTGATCCACTGCAACGACCCGCTGTATACCGACAACGACGGCAACTTCGCCAATCCTTACGGCAGCCGTGACGTGGCGGTGATCTCCGCCGTGTACGACGAGTTCTTCGGCACCTCCGCCGATGCGGACGGCAATCCGCTCAACTCCCCCTATTTCATGGAGACCGACACGGCCCAGGCCTTCCTGAACTTCGGCAGGGACAAGGCCGAATGGGAGGTCCGTGAAGCCTATACCGAGTACTATGAGGAGGTCGACGGCGAGGAGGCCCTCCGCATCGTCTACCGTCCGCCCATCACCCACCCCTGGTCCCACTTCTCCGCCCGCTCCGAGTCCTATATCTGCGACTTCTTCTCCAAGACGCTCGGCGCCCCCAATGCCATCGAGCCGACCGACCAGGTCTGGCAGTGGAAGGAGGCCTTCAACTTCGTCGGTGTGATCGGCTTTGTGCTCTTCATCTGCTCCTTCACCACGCTCCTTGTCTTCACGCCGACCTTTGCCTCGCTCCGTGCTGAGGAACCCGTCAAGGCCATGCCCGTCAAGGACGGCAAGGGCAAAGCCTGGTTCTGGCTGTCCCTGCTGGCCGGCGCGGCCTTCGGCTGCCTCGTATATCTCAAGCTCGTGAATATCGGCAATACCTCCGCCGTCGCGCAGGGCGAAGCTTTGGGCCTGGGTCTCTGGTCCACCGTCTGCGGCCTCTTCACGATCCTCAGCATGGTCGTCTACTACTTCGCCTACGGCAAGAAGAACGGCCTCGATCTCGCCGAGCGCGGCGTGAAGCTCCCGGCCAGGAAGCTCGGCCTGAGCGCGCTGCTGGCCCTCATCGTGGTCACGGTCGCCTACGGTCTGGTCTTCGTGGAGGATTACTTCTTCTTTGCGGACTTCCGTCTCTGGACGCTGGCCATCAAGGCCTTTGAAGCCCCGATCCTCCGCTACCTGCCCTATGTGCTGCTCTTCTTCACCTACTACATCGCCATCTCCGTCGCTGCGAACTGCTTCAACTACAACGAGATCGGCGGCAAGGCCAACGGCATCATCTGCGCCCTGTTCGCGGCTTTGCCTGCGATCGTCATCCCCGCGATCCAGTATATTACCTACTTCAACACCAAGCACATGATGTGGTCACAGCCGACCATGGCCTCTCCGAACTACCCGATGTTCATCCTCTGGCTCTTCCCGATCATCCTGATCCTCTTCGGCACCACGCTGGTGACCCGCTACATCTACAAGAGCACGAAGAACCCCTACATCGCCGGCCTGATCAACGCTCTCATCGTCGGTCTGATCACCATCACCAACACCTGTTCGGTCTTCATGGGCTGATACAAACCGCGCCGTACTCCAAAGGCGCCGGAGCATTTCCGCTCCGGCGCCTCTGTGCGCTTTCCTTGACAAGCGGCCGACGGATAATTATAATTCAAAACGACAAAGCACCCGCTTCGATCGCGCGCTCCGTGTTATCTATACAGGAAAGGAAGACACAGACATGAGCAGCTTCAAGGATCTCCGCATCGTGGACAATTTCTATCAGACCAGCTCCTACTATCCCATGCCGACCGTCATGGTCTCTACCCTGGCCGAGGACGGCAGCACCTCCGTCGGCTCCTACTCCCTCTGCTTCCCCTATTACATCGCCGGCAAGAGCTGCTACGCCATGCTCCTCGAGGCGCGCAACTCCTCGAACACCGCCCAGCACCTGCTGGCCGGGCGCAGGACCGTGGCCATCAACTTCATGCCGGACGGCCGCGGCTACCACAAAAAGATCGTCGCACAGGGCTGGCCCGGCGACACCCCGGCCGAAAAAATGAAGAACTTCGGCTTCCATCTGGAGGACGGCCTCTGCATCGCGGAGGACCCCGCCACGCCGCGTCCGCAGGTGGTCAGCGAGGCCTATCAGGTCATGGAGTGCACCTGGATGAGCGAGCTGGAAAACGCGCAGGAGGATATCGGACGGCAGCTCGAGGACGGCTGCTATCCGCCCCCGTACCGGAACTTCAACGGCATCACCACCCAGTACGGCGCGCACTTTATCCTGCGCATCGACAAGGTGCTGATGAAGCCGAAATACCATCAGAACATCATCGACGGCGTCAAGGGCCGTCTCTGGCCGAACGTGCTGATCTGCCACGGCTACCGCGACAGCAAGAACTTCTGGTTCGCGCGGACCCCGCGCCTGGTGCCGGAGCTCCTGCCCATCCGCAACGCGAGTCTCTCGTCCGTGCGCTACGCCGCCGACCGCACCGATCCCGCGGTGCACTTTACCGACGACGCGCTCGAGATGCTGCTGAACGTGCCGCGCATCTTCCTGCCGACGGTGCTCAAGGGCTGCGTCGCCTGGGCGAAGGAGCACGGCGTGAGCGAGGTCACCGCGGCCGAGATGCAGATCATCAACGACAAGCGCGCCAAAGAAAAAGGCAAGGGCTGAAAAGCGAACGTGCGAAGGCCTCCCGAAAATGGAGAGGGTTCGTAATACGGTACCAGAAGTTAGAGAAAAAGGCAAAGGGAAATATCATATAATTCAACGAGCGTCTCCTGCGACGGAGGCGCTCTCTTTATGCACGGAAAGCATTGAAAAAGCAGTATCCGGAGCGATTCCGGATACTGCTTTTTCTGCCTTGCGAGCCTCGGCCGGACTATGGGGAGGCCTTCGTCCCGCTGCCGGGCGGGGTTACACGCTCTGCCAGAGCAGCAGGTTGTTTTCAAACAGGACGTTCATTTTGCCGGCGTCCCGCAGCCAGGCGAGATAGGAGCGGACGGTGCTGCCCACCAGGACGTACTGCTCGAAGCTCATCGTAAGCCCGTAGTCGGCAAAGAGCTTCTGCAGGAGCGCCTCGAAGCAGAGCGGCTCGCGGCAGAGGGCGCGGATCTTCTCCGCGATCTCCCACACCTTGTCGATGTTGTACTGCGCGAGCGCCGCGATCTCCTCGCAGGCGGCGGCGTGGGCCGGGACGAACATCCGGGCCTGCAGGGATTTGACCGTCTCAAGCGTCTTCAGATAGGCGGCGACGTCGTAGATAAAGCCGATCTGATACTTGTCCAGCGTCTCCCTGCTGGAGAGGCAGTCGGCCAGGAAGACCACGTCGTCCGGCGTCCGGAAGCCCACCATGTCAAAGAAATGCCCCGGCAGGGGAAGGAGTTCAAAGCCCTCCGGCAGGACCTCCGGCGTCAGCTCCTCCGCGTCGCTCTCCTGCGCCATGAGGAATTTGTGCCGCAGGTCTTTGCAGGGATAGCCGCCGTACAGGAAAGCGGGCTCCAGGATCGGACGGCGCGTGATCGTGCAGTCGATCCCCGGCGCGTAAATTTTGCAGCCGGTCTGCCCCTGCAGATAGCGGTTGCCGCCGATGTGGTCAGCGTTGGCATGGGTGTTGTAGATGGCCTTCAGCTTCCAGCCGTTCGCGTCCAGGATCTGCCGGATCTTGCGGCCTGCGTCCTTGTCGTTGCCGCTGTCGATCAGACAGACCTCCTGCCCGTCCAGCTTTACCAGCCCGATCTTGGCCGGACTCTGGATATAACAGGTCCGTTGGGAGAGCTGCATGAGTTCAAACACGGGTAGAACCTCCTTTTTTGAGCGGATCTGCGCGGCGCCGCGGGGCGGCGGAGAGAAGCGCCTTACTGCAGCAGGGCGAACAGCTGGGCCGCGGCGGCTTTCTCGCTGTCCGACGCGCCGCCGTCGCTTTCCGTGACGACCTTTGCGAGCAGGATGAGCAGCTGCCTGTATGCCTCGCCGAGCTTCGGTTCCAGGCTGTTGAGCAGAGCGAGGCTGTCGTCGAGCTCGGTCTCGAACAGCGCGTTGATCCGCTCGCCGCAGTCGGCATAGATCGCCTTCAGCGTATCGACGGAGTAATGGAAGCCGAGCGCGCGGTTGAGGGAATCGACCTCCTCCGGAAAGAAGCGGCCGTCTGCCGCGATGAGACGGATGATGACGCAGGCGAGGTCGTTGTCGAAATACGCCTCCATCTCGCCGAGCTCGTCCACCGGCCAGCGTCCTTCTTCCTCCAGCGCGTCGCAGCCGTTGCGAAATTTCTCATATCGCAAGGCAAATTCAGATTCGTATTGGTTCATGTTTCAATTTCCTTTCCCCAATGCATCGGATATTTTTTTCCCGGTGTTGTCCGGCTGGAACCGTTGAAAACGGTTTTCGCTGAAAGCCAGCACGACCATCTCAACGTCGTTGTTGGAGACGGGCGCGTTTTCGTCGCACATGACCATGTAATACTCCTGATCGTACAGATGGAACGCGGCGATGTCCCCGTACTTGTCCGGAGGAACGCCGCCGAGGGAGTCCACTTCGCTGGCATACATGTCCCCGACTCCGAGCACATGGCCGAATTCGTGCTTCGCGGTATTGCGCAGCGCGTCCTCGTCGTCAAAGCGCCCGGAAGCGCTCTGCATGTAGATCGTTTTGGTCGTGTGCACCGACCATCTCCCGATGCCGATGCCGGCAAAGGAACGACGGTGCTCCACACAGCTCATCAGTCGTTCGCGCTTTTCCTTTCCCGTGTATTTCCCGACGGATTCGACGGCCTCGCTGAGCTCCCCATCAAACGGGATGATATGGATGCTGTCCCGAATGCGCTGTTCGGTGCTCAGTTCCAGTTCCAGCCGGAGCTTCTGCCCGCCGAAGACCTCGTACTCGCCCTCCCAGTCGCGGATACCGCGGAGAATGGCCGCTTCATACCTGGCCCGGTCAAAGGCATTGTCGGAAAGATAGACAAAATGGATGTTCGCGCTGAGCGTGAGGATGTTGATCGTACCGTCAAAATGCAGCTCCGCGTCGACCGGCACGAAGATGCCCTTGCGCCGGATCCGGATCGCCCTGCCGTCGAAGCCGGTCAGGGGAGCCGGCTCCGCCGGATCGAAGCAGACCGCGCGCCGGTAGCGGGTCTCGCAGAACTGGTTTAACAGCGCTCTCGCCTGCATGGACCCATTCCTCGATGCGGCGGCAAGGTAATCGAGGGCCTTCTCGACCCGTTCGCCGCGCAGGGGCGCCAGCCGACCGCGAAGCATCTCGACGCCGAGGATAAACGACGCTTCCGCATCCCCGCGCTCCTGGGCCGCCACGAGCCGCTTCAAGCCTTCTTTCTTCTTTTCCGCATCTCCGTCGGCGTGGAAATACAGCTGCTTTCCCTCCTCGCGGAGCTGGGCTCTGTTCACGTTCTCCATCTCTCTCCTCGTTTTGCCCCCTTACCGGAAGCAGGTGATGTATGCCTCACCATTTTGTGTCCCGCGCCGGATCGGCGGCAGGGCGGGGCTCCTGCCGGGGGGACGCTTTGGCGGCGTTGATAATGTACAGGTACTTGTCGTTGAAGTGCTTGTGGCCCAGTTCCTCCGGGGGCGGGCAGATCGGCAGCTCCACGGGGATCGGCTCGATACCCTCCGCGCCTTTCTGCTCAAGAGCATGCCGCCACTCTTTTTCCACCCATTTTGACTCACGGGCGAAATGGGACCAGCAGAGAAACAGCATATCCCGCTTGTCGATCTCATCGAAAATGGCCGGCTCCCAGGCCTCTCCGCTTCGAAGGCTGTCCACATCAAAGAACAGGTCCATGTCGGGCCGGGCTTTTTTCATGCCCATGATGACGGCTGCGACCAGCTGCCGGTCCTCGCTCGCATACGAGACAAAAGCAGAAAGGACGTCTTCGTGCTCGACCGCGATCCTCTGCTTGAACAGCGAGGCGCAGTTGACGATGAACTTGAGCTTCGAGGCGATCACATCGTTGATGTAGACCGAGGCGGTGAAAAGCACCTGTCTCTTTCGGTAATCCTCCGGAAGACAGACCGAAAACGGGAAGTCGAGGTATTCTCCCTCCCAGACGCCGGTGCCCGTGTTGTCGTCCAGGGGGATGTCCGGGGACTGCAGGACGACGGTGACGGCGGAGCCTGCCTTCACTTTGTGCGTACCGGAACTGGCGACCTGCGCCGGTTTTCCCATATCCCGGACCAGAGAATCGACTTTTCGCCGGAACGCCTCCTCGTACATCACGACATGGATCAGGCTGTAATCGCCCTTCACCAGCGTCCTGGGGGCGACTGCGGAGAACTCCACTTTGCGGATGTCGACCTCTTCCGGCGCGTCGGAGAGAATCTCGTGCCCGCAGAAGGGACAGAACCAGGCACCCTCGGGGAGCTGCTTATGGCAGAAGCGGCAGGACCGGAGCCCGGAGGGGGAGACTTTGCGCGGGCGGACCACGCTGCTCTTGCGCGGGCGTTCGACTCTTGCAGGACGGGTCAGCGCGGGGGGAGCGCCGTGGAGCAAAACGCCGGGGGCGCCGACAGCTGTGTCAAACAGATCGTCGGAAGGCAGAGGAGCTGTATCAGACAGATCGGAGAAGTCGTCGATCGTGTCGAACATGGCGCTGGGAGCGCAATGGGGCGCGCAGAACGGAGCGCTGTCGCTGCAGGGATCCGATCCAAACATGTCGTCTGGGATGACGGCGGCCGTGTCGAACAGAGAGTCGGGCGCGCTGTCCGCCGCGCTGAACGAAGCGCAGGTGGGCGCGGGGAACGGGGATCCTTCCGTTGGCACAGCGGGATACAAGCGCTCGTCCGCCGCCGGGGAGGCAAGGACCCGCGCCAGCAGAGCCGACAGGTCGCTCCGAAAGGCTTCGAGGTCCGCATACCGCTCCTCGACCCGAAAGGCGCAGGCCTTTCCGAGGATTTCGTCCAACTGCCGGCCAAGGCTGTCGTCTGCCAGAGAGAGCGGCGGAAACGGGTCGCCGGCCAAACGCTTGTAAAGCGCCGTTTTCTCCTGCTCCGTATCCATAAACGGAAGGACCTGTTTGTGAAACAGATAGTACAGGACCAGGCCCGCCGCATACAGCTCCGAGCGCTCGCTGCAGTTCCCGTCCCGGTATACCTCGGGAGCCATGAAAGCCAGGGTCCCGCGCCTGTCCGGATTCGAGCGGGCGTCCGCCACGGTCAGCGCTGAACCGAAATCGCCGAGCTTTACCGCGTCAGGCGCGTCGACGAAGATGTTTTTGGGTTGAATATCCAGATGCAGGACGCCGGCTTTCCTGCAGGCCAGCAGGGCGTCGCAGAGCCCGAGCATGAGCCGCAGCGCGTCGGACACGCGAAGATCCGCATCGGATAAATAGGCGGGGAGAGATTCGTGGTAATCCTCCAGAAGACAGAGCGTCCGTTCGCCGCCGGTCTCCGTGATCTCACAATCCCGCAGCCGTACGATATGGCTGTCGCCGCGCAGCATGCTCAGAATGTTCAATTCATTCCGGGCGCTCTGAAATCTGCCCTCATCCGTGCCGCAGGGGATCACTTTCAAAGCCAGGTCCTCGTCCCCGCGGATCCGGAACACGCTTCCGACCGCGCCTCTGCCGAGAAAGGAAAGCGTCCCCAGCTCCTGAAAGCGGGGAGGGATGAGGTCCATGGGCTGCCCGTTCCAGCCGGAAGGGCTTGTGTCCGTGTCGAAAAAGGGATCGTGCACGGGCGTTGTATTCAAATCGATCGCCTCCCGGGCGTCCTCCGCAAATCATCGGACGACAAAAAAGCATATACAGGGTTCTGATTTCCGGCCGTCGCGTCAGCGGCGAGAAAAACGACAAAAAGCAAGAGCTTATCCGCGCTTATTATACCATAGGCGGCATGAAAACACAATTTCATTTAAAAGAATCCGCCCGACCGCCGCGCACGGGAGAAGCGCCGCGGGCGCAAAAAAGAAAGCCCTTGATCATCAAGGGCTTTCGGGAGTATCAACGATGTCGGGGCCGATCCCGCACGACAGGGCCTGCCGATTCATGACGCCCCTTTCCCGCGCGGGACGTCTCCGAAGGGGATCTGTTGAGGAACGATCAGGCTTTTTCCATGAGCGCCTTCACATAGTCGAGGGCCCGCGTGTCGCTGTCCTCATACGGGAGCCGGTCGATCTCGCCGTTGACATACGAGACCACGACCTTCTGATACTGTGTCAGACCGTTGAATTTCCTGCTCAGGATCTGGAGCACTTTCTTGACGTCGCTCAGATCGCCTTCCCGGACGCACATTTCGACGATGTACAGCAGGAACGAGAGCGCGATCCGACGGCTGTCGTCTTTTGAAACGCTCTGGATCTCACCGCCGCATCTTGCGATCTTTTCGTCCAGGATGTGTCCTGCCAGCGTACGCGGGTAATCCATGTCGATGGGGTTGAACACCATGGCCTTTTCCCAGTACTCATAGGCCTTGACCCGATCCCCCATGCGGTCAAAGTGGAATCCGATCTTATAGAGCGCCACATCGTTGCCGGAGGCCTCCACTTCGGGCAGCAGCCGATTCGCCTCGTCGAACCGATGGCTCATGGAGAGCGCGTAAAAGATATTCCGGATGATCATTTCCCGCTCCACAGGCGCGTGGGACAGCAGAAAATCACCTGCCGAGACGAGCTCGTCGAACATTTCGATCTGGATATACGTGTCGAAAAACCGGGCGAGGTTGTTATGCGTGAGCTTCCGGTCGTCGACATAGGCATAATGGCCTTCATCGTCCCGGACAAGGCCGATCGCCGCGTTCACGACGTCGATCGCCTCGCCCCGCCGCTCGGGCTGAACGGCCAGCACCTTTGCCAGGCGCGTCTGATAGTTCGGGTCGTTCGGAAACAGCGACGCGATCACTTCCGTCACGATGCTTTTTACGACGATGTTGCGGCCGTCACAGATCCTCAGGATCTCCTGCGCCTCACTGTCGGACAACAGACCGTGGTTTTCAAAGATGTCGCTGAAATAATCGAGCAGGCCCTCGTCGTCTTCGGCCTCCGCGTACTGCCGGATCTTATCCAGGGCGATCTTTCCGGAATACGGAAGCGCCTTGCGCTGCATGGCGATCCGCTCCACAGGTGACATATAGCTTTTTCCGACATCCTCCGGGTTGATCCCGTGGTCCCGACACAGCGAGCGGAGGCGGCTGACCTCTTTCTCAAGCTTGGCCGAGCGCTGCACCTCGGCTTCCGTCGACGTCCCGTCCAGCAGATCCATCAGCCGGACCGGCAGGCTTCCGATCACCTCGTGGACCGGGCTGTCCGTCGCCGCGGAGCCGGATTGCCGCACCTTGATCGCTTCCACAATGCTCGAGATGGACGCCTGCAGATCTCCGAGATTGGTCGAGTATTTTACATAGCTTAAGCCGCTCAGGTCAAATTTGATCTTCTGTTCGCTGTCCCGGTCGACGATCAGAACGGTGGCGCATTTATGGAACACATGGGAAATGCCCAGCTCATAGTAGACGTTTGGGTTCGCGCCCGTCAGGTCGGCGATCAGAATATCGGCGCTTGCGATATTGGTAATGATCCGATTCGTGATCACACCCGGCTCTCCGGTGTGATCCTGCCGAAGGATGTGGGCGTCGTCGAAGCCGCATGCTCTGGCCGCAGGCTTGATTATGCTCTCATAGATGCCCATAAAACGGCGTTCCAGTTCCTCGTTCCCGCTCCCGTAGGGCATCATGACGTAGCAGTTTTTTTCTTTCATCTCTAATCTCCTTTTTCAGGCGGCTTTGTTTTCCGGATCGTACGGGAAACAAAGCGGTTCATCAAACGATCGCTGCGGCCGTATCTCCGCTTTTCCGCCGCGCTCAAAGAGAAATAACCGGGGGAAAAAGCTTTGAGGGCAGGGCAATTGTTTTGGGGCACTCTTCATCATCCTCTTCGGGGCGCTTTTCTTCATCCTGGTGCACCTCTCGTTTTATGACTCAAGTACCTCCAAAATCGCTCCAGATCTGGTTTCGTCACATGCCTCATTACAAGGCCGGATTCAGGTGTTTCGCATCTTCTCTCAAGCAGCAGAAAACGCAGTAATATCAAGGCTTCTCGGGGATTTTTGGACCATAATCTCGCGCCATCATAAAGCGCCGTTACAAATGAAAAGAGCCCTGCATATTGCATCGTAAGATAATGCTTATGCAAGGCTCTTGATTTTATTGCATAGAGGATGGAGCGTTTTGCCTTTTTCAGGCTAATGAGGCTGGCCACAAAATATAGAGAAACCTTGCTGCGATCATAGTGTAGATCAAATCCAGCCAGAATTCAAGAATAAAATTGTTAACAAGGCAACACTGACCGTCCGTCATACAGGGCAGTCAAGAATGTCAGTGCAAGACCCTTGTCTGTCATCTTACTCTCATACCAGTAACACACCCCGATAAGTTATCATTTTTACATAGGGCTTTACCAGTGGGCTACTACGTAATCCAGCGCTTCCTGCGTACAGTTACGATCACGCAGATCGGAAAGAACCTGTTCCAGCGTCTTATCTGCCCTTTTTGCATAAAATATAACCCTTGTCAGATAATCAATGTAATCATTATCGAGTACACCGCCAGTTACTATTTCAAGATCAGAGTGTTTGAGCGTGTACATTGTTTTTTCTTCCTCAGATGAGTTGTTTTTTCTACCGACTGCATTCTCTGCCTCATCCATGCTCAGCTTCAGCCGGCGGTTCGCCTTCATATTGTCGTTAATCTTGTCCGTCATTTCTTTACCCTTTCTTGCCCATCGGCATCTAAATTTTGTATGTTTTTAATCGGTCTTTGAATTGTTGCTCTTGTTTCTGATGTATACACTATCATGCCATATCGCACACTAGTGTCACATCGTTTTGTAAAGCGAAAAACGTCATCATCTTTTTCCGGCAGGTCGACGAATGCCGACTGGATTTTGGTATAAGGTTTACAGATATCTGTGCATTTAGAAACCTTCCGTTTCCCGATATCCCTGTATCACGTAACAACCTCACTTATCGTCATCTTGGCTCCAATTGACATTCTCTCTGAACCTCCTTGCGGCCCGAAAAGCGGCGTGACGTATCGGTCGTTTCTTGGGTTTGTCAAGGCGTCAGGGTATGAAAAAAGCCTTGTAACTACAGCGTTTCTGTAGCTACAAGGCTACTTTTTTTCGTTTCGCTATGTCGTTGCGTTATCTCTCAGTGCGTCATGTCGGCTCGTTCATCAAAAGTGTCAGCAGGACGTTAGAGGGCGGTGCAAGCGGACAATAGCAATATCACTCCCACTCGCCAACCCAAACCCCGCCTTAACTGTTTTTGTTTAGGGGCTTTGACCTGACGTATCTCTGTGTGACTCCCATTATCCTCAACCCTTGGAGTCTTCGGACTTTTGCTATCAAAAAGCTATCAAAACGGCTATCACCGGTCCGATTTGTTGGGGCGGTATT
>JAFXTM010000106.1 GCA_017535865.1 Oscillospiraceae bacterium | reverse complement strand
GAGCTGCCCTATCAGGTCAACAAGCGCCAGCTCATCAAGAACATCGCCGACCAGGTGCACGACAAGCGGCTGGAGGGGATCTCCGACCTGCGCGACGAAACCGATCGCAACGGCATGCGCATCGTCATTGAGCTCAAGCGCGACGCGAATCCCCAGGTCGTGCTCAACCGCCTTTTCGCCCAGACCGCGCTGCAGTCGAGCTTTTCCATCAACATGCTGGCCCTGGTCAACAACCAGACGCAGCCGAAGATCCTCTCGCTGCGCCACATCCTCGACGAGTATCTGAGCTTCCAGGAGGACGTGATCGTCCGCCGCACGCGCTACGATCTGCGCAAGGCCGAGGAGCGCGCCCACCTGCTGGAGGGTCTGCTGATCGCGCAGGACAACATCGACGAGGTCATCCGCATCATCCGCTCGAGCTACGACGACGCCAAGCAGAACCTGATGGCGCGCTTCGGCCTCGACGACGTGCAGGCCCAGGCCATATGCGACATGCGTCTGATCGCGCTGCAGGGCCTCAACCGCGAGAAGCTCGAAAACGAGTACAAGGAGCTTGAGGAAAAGATCGCATACTTCCAGGCGCTGCTGGCCGATCCCGAGAAGATCAAGGCCGTGCTGAAGGACGAGCTGACCGCGCTGCGGGACAAGTTCGGCGACAAGCGCAAGACCGAGATCCAGGACGTCGCGGACGAGATCGACGTCGAGGATCTGATCGAGGAGGAGACCTGCGTCTTCACCCTTACCCACGGTGGCTATATCAAGCGCCTGCCGGTCAGCGAGTACCGCGCCCAGGGCCGCGGCGGCAAGGGCATCCGCGCCATGGCGACCAAGGAGGAGGACTATGTGGAGACCGTGTTCACCGCCTCCACGCACGACAACATCCTCTTCTTCACCTCGCGGGGGCGCGTTTTCGTCAAAAAAGGCTATACGATCCCCGAAGCGGGCCGCAACGCCCGCGGCACCAACATCGTCAACATCCTGCCCATCGAGAACGGCGAAACGCCGGAGAAGGTCAGCGCGATGATCCGCGGCCGCGGCTTTGAGGAGGACAAGTATCTCTTCTTCGTCACGCGCGGCGGCACGGTCAAGCGCATGGCGCAGTCCGCGCTGCGCAACATCCGCTCCAACGGTATCCGCGCCCTGAAGCTCGACGACGGCGACGAGCTGATCACCGCACTCCCGACCGACGGCGGCGAGCGGATCCTGATCGCGAGCCATAACGGCGCCGCGGTCTGCTTCCAGGAGACCGATGTGCGGCCGATGGGCCGCGACGCGGTCGGCGTGCGCGGCATCCGGCTGCGCGAGGGCGACTATGTCGTCGGCGCGGACAGCAGCAGCTCCGGCGACGAGCTGCTCACGATCACCGAAAAGGGTTACGGCAAGCGCACGGATCTGGAGGAGTACAGCGTACACGGCCGGGGCGGCAAGGGCATCAAGAACTACAACATCACCGAGAAGACCGGGCCCATCGCGGCAGTGCGCATCGTGCGGCCTGAGGACGATATCCTGCTCATCACGGACGACGCGACCATCATCCGCCTCGCGGCCGACGGCATCTCGCTGCAGAGCCGCGCGACCCAGGGCGTGCGCGTCATGCGCCTCGGCGCGGGCAGCCGCGTGATCTCCATGGAGAAGACAGAGCGGGAGACGGAGGAGGAGCCGGCCGAGAATCCGGAGGAATAACGTGCGCGGACAGACCGCAAAGGAGTGAATATCCATGGCGAAAGAAAGCAAAAAGAAGAAAAACAGCTTCGGCTGGTGGTGGCTTGTGTTTGTCGTCGTCGCACTGATCTCGCAGGCGAGCGAAAACGTCGATCTCCGCCGGGCCTGGCTGCGTTTCCGCGTTTCGCTGCTGCGCAGCGGCTTCGACCTGCAGAAGTTCCTGCCGATCCTTGTGGGCATAGTGGGGCTCGTGATCATCGGCGCGATCCTGAGCGCGGCGGCCAGACGCCGTGCCGAGGCCGGCGACCGGCGGCCCGCCTCCGCGAGGACGTCCGCGGCGGCCCAGCGGCGCGACCCGCGCACGAAGAGCTTCACCAAGCCCGAGGCCTACTGCGTGTCCTGCGATTTCTCGGGCGAGGACCACTTCCGGCACGACCGGGAGCAGCGCATCCGGCAGCTCGACGAGTGGCTGAAAAACGGCCTGATCGACCGCGCGGAGTATAAGGTGCTGCTGGACCGCTTCCAGCGGGATCTGTAAAAAGATGAAAACTGTGCAGATCTATACAGACGGCGCGTGCAGCGGCAATCCCGGTCCCGGGGGCTGGGGCGCGATCCTGATCTACAACGGCGTGGAGAAGGAACTCTCCGGCGGCGAGGCGCAGACCACGAACAACCGCATGGAGCTGACGGCCGTCATCATGGCGCTGCTCGCGCTGCGCGAGCGCTGCCGGGTAGAGCTCTGGTCCGACTCCAAGTACGTCATCGACGCGCTGGAGAAAGGCTGGGCCTGGGGCTGGCGCAGGAAGGGTTGGATCAAGTCCGATAAGAAACCCGCGCTGAACCCCGACCTCTGGGAGACGCTGCTGGACCTGACGCGCCAGCATGAGATGGCGTATCACTGGGTCAAGGGCCACGCCGAGAACGCCTACAACAACCGCTGCGATCAACTCGCCGTCCGGGAGAGAGATGCCTATGCCGCGCAAAACCGTTGATTTCAGTCAAAAGCCTCTGCGGATCTTTCTGACGTATATCGCCCGCCACCAGAGGCTTTTTTTCATTGACATCGCCTGTGCCGCCGCCGTCGCGGCGATCGACCTGATCTTCCCGCTCGTATCCCGCGTGGCGATGAATCGCTATCTGCCGGAGCGTCTCTACGCGACCTTCTTCGCGGTGATGGGGATCCTGATCCTGGCCTACGTCGGCAAGGGCGTGCTCTACTACCTCATCACGGTGCTCGGCCACAAGATGGGCGTGCTGACCGAGGCGGACATGCGCCGGGATCTCTTCACGCACATGGAAAAGCTCTCCTTCAGCTTCTACGACCACAACCGCACCGGGGCGCTGCTGAGCCGCGTGGTCAGCGATCTGTTCGAGGTGACGGAGCTTGCCCACCACGGCCCGGAGAACGTGCTGATCTGCGTTCTCAGCATCGTCGGCTCGCTCGTCATGTTGTTCTTCATCCGCTGGGAGCTCGCGCTCGTGCTTGCGATCGCGCTGCCGCTCGGGACCTGGTTCACGCTGAGCCAGCGTACGCGGATGCGCGACGCGAATATCGAGGTCAAGCGCAAGACCGCCACCATCACCGCCGCCATTGAGTCGAGCATCTCCGGCGTGCGCACGGCGAAAGCCTTCGCCAACGAGGACCAGGAGACGCGGAAATTCGACGAGGCCAACGAGGTCTTCAAAGGCGCGAAGGTCGAATACTACCGCAGCATGGGGCTGTACATGAGCGGGATGGAGTTCACCACCGGCGTCCTGCAGGTGCTGGTGATCACGGTCGGCGGCCTGCTCATCATGCGCGGGCGGATGGACTATGTCGATCTGATCACCTTCACGCTCTACGTCTCCGCCTTCATCTCCCCGCTGCGGCGGCTGATCCAGTTTTCGGAGCTGTACATGTCGGGCACGGCGGGCTTCGAGCGCTTCCTTGAGATCATGCGCACGGAGCCGGAGATCAAGGACGCGCCGGACGCGCGGGAGCTCGGGCCCATCGAGGGCCGCATCGACTTTGACGACGTGAGCTTCCATTACGACAACGGTGTGCCGGTCCTCAGCCACATCGACCTGCACATACAGGCGGGCGAGTGCCTGGCCGTGGTCGGGGCCTCGGGCGGCGGCAAGACCACGCTCTGCCAGCTCATCCCGCGCTTCTACGAGGTCAGCGAGGGCCGCGTCTGCATCGACGGCACGGACGTGCGCGCGGTGACGCAGGCGAGCCTGCGGCGGCACATCGGCATCTTGCAGCAGGACGTGTTCATGTTTGCCGGGACCGTGCGTGACAACATCCGCTACGGGCGGCCCGAGGCCACGGACGCGGAGATCGAAGAGGCCGCGCGACGGGCCGAGATCCACGCGGAGATCCTCGCCATGCCGGACGGCTACGACAGCTATATCGGCGAGCGCGGCGTGATGCTCTCCGGCGGGCAGAAGCAGCGCCTTGCCATCGCGCGGGTGTTCCTGAAAAATCCGAAAGTGCTGATCCTGGACGAGGCCACCTCGGCGCTCGACACCGTGACCGAGCAGAGCATCCAGCGCTCGCTGGACGAGCTGAGCCGGGACCGCACCACCATCGTCATCGCCCACCGCCTCTCCACGGTCCGCGGCGCCGACCGGATCGCCGTCGTGGAGGGGGAGCGCATCGCGGAGCTCGGCAGTCACCGCGAGCTGATGGAGCAGAACGGGCTCTACGCCGCGCTGGTGCGGGCCCAGGAGATCGAGAGGGAATGACATGCTGAACATTCGCAAGGGCGGCCATGTGGAGCTGGAGCGCTTTTACAGCGCGATGGAGATCGACTTCGACGCGAAGGAGCTGATCGGCAAGTGGAGCATCCACCGGGCGATGAGCGCCGGGGATCAGGAGCTGCTGCTCTTCTCCGACGCGGCGACCGGGCTGGACGTGGGCTACGCGCTCGTCCTGTGCCGCGGGCTGTACGGCTACGTACTGCTCAAGTATTTTGCCGTACTGCCCTGGTACCGCGGCAAGGGTCTCGGGATCGAGGCCATGCGGCTCATAAACAAGCGCTACGCCGACCGGCAGGGGATCCTGGCCGAGCTCACGGCCTTCGACGACACGGACGGGAGCTATCTGCGCAAGCTGCGGAAGTTCTTTGCCCGCTTCGGCTACGTGCAGGTCGAGAGCGACTACCGCCTCGGCGGCGCGCCGGTCACGCTGATGGTCAAGCCCATGCAGGGGCCCTGGGACGTCGCCGCCGCGGTCCCGCGCATGATCCGGGACTTTTATTCCCGCTGCCTGCTCTTCGGCGCATACGAGCGCATGATCGACGTAAAGCCCGTCCCGACGGCGGAAAAACCGGAATGAAAGCGGTGCTCTTTGATATGGACGGCGTGCTCTTCGACTCCGAGCGCGCGGTCCGCGCCGCCTGGCGGGAGGTCGCCGCGGAGCTTGGGCTGGAGGGGATCGACGAGGTCTTCCTCCGCTGCGTGGGCGTGAACATCCGGGGCACGGAGGGCATCCTCCGCCGGGCCTATCCGGCGCTGGACTTCGAGGACTTCGACACGCGCGTACGCGCCCGCTTCCGGGCGCGATGGGGCGGCGGCCGCCTGCCGGTCAAGCCCGGTGCGCGGGAGATCCTCACGGCCCTGCGGGAGCGGGGGATCCCCCTCGCGCTGGCCTCCTCCACGCGCACGGAGACCGTCCGGAGCGAGCTGGACGAGGCGGGGCTGCTCGTCTTCTTCGACGCCGTCGTGGGCGGGGATATGGTCGCGCGCTCCAAGCCCGACCCGGAGATCTTTCTTGCGGCGGCGGCCCTGCTCGGCACGGCCCCGGCGGACTGCTTCGTGATCGAGGACTCCTTCAACGGCGTCCGCGCCGCTCATGCCGGCGGCTTCCGCACCGTCATGGTGCCGGATCTGCTGTCGCCCGACGCGGAGATGGCGGAGAAGGCGGACGCGATCCGGCCGGATCTCTTCGCCGCGCGGGACTGGCTGCTGGCGCGGCTGTGACGCCAAGCCTGGCCCGCCGACGGCAATTGCGGCTTCGCGCCGCCGGGGGCGGGTCCGAAGGGACCGCGTCTTTTCGCTTGCTTCCCCGCGCAAAACATGATACAATACCGGCGCAATGAACATCCTGGTCGAGCAGTTTTTCGAGAACAAGGAAGCCGCCGCCCTCCCCGGTCTGCTGGAGAGCGGAGGGCTTCCTGCGCTCGTTTCCGGGCTTTCGGCGGTCCACCGCGCCCATCTGGCGGCCGCGCTGCGCTCTCGCAGCGGGCGGCCGCTGGTCGTGATCTGCCCGGACGACACGGCCGCCGAGAACATGGCGGGCGACCTTGCCGCGCTGCTGCGCGAGCCTGTCGTGAGCCTCGGCATGCGCGACTTCACCTTCTACCCGGCCGAAGCCGCCTCGCGGCAGGCCGAGCAGAAGCGCCTCGCCGCGTTCTACGCGCTCGCGGAGGGCTCGGTCAGGGTCGCCGCGGCCTCCGTCTCCGGCTTGATGCAGCGCACGATGCCGCCCGCGGCGCTGCGCCGCGCGGCCTTCCGGATCGAGGATACGGGCTCCTATGAGATCGGGGACGTGGAGGACGCGCTGCTGCGCTGCGGCTACGCCCGCACGGCCCAGGTCGAGGGCCCGGGCCAGTTCGCCCGCCGCGGCGGCATCCTGGACTTTTTCTCCCCCGCCGACCGCGAGCCGGTGCGCATCGAGTTCTGGGACGACGAGATCGACTCCATGTCCTTCTTCGACGTGTACGACCAGCGCCGCACCGAAAGCCTCTCCGCCTGCACGATCCTGCCTGCGGCCGAGACCCTGCCCTCGCTCAGCCTCGGCGGGGTCGAGACGCTCGCCCGGGAGATCGAGAACCGCGCGGACCGCTGTGCGCGCAGGCGCGCGGGCGAGAGCGCGGCGGCCCTCGCGGCCACGCTGCGCGGCGACGCCGAGCGTCTGCGGGGCGGCGTCGTGCTCTCGGACGCGGACCGCTATCTCCCGCTGATCTACGAGCCGGCCTGCGGCCTTGACTACGTCCCTGCGGAGGCGCTGCTCGTGCTCGACCAGCCCGGGCGCTGCGCCGAGCGGGCTCGGGAGTATGGGAGGCAGCTTGGGGAGGACCTGCGCGAGCTCGGAAAGAAGGGCCTGCTCGCCGCCGCGCCCGAGGACTTCTGCACGCCCTGGGACGCGCTGCTGCGCCGTCTTGCGGACTTCCCCGTGTACATGGCAGACGCCTTTACGGTCGGCCGCCCGCCGCTCGCGCCGCGGACGCTCGCCAGCGTCCCGGCCAAGCAGCTCCCCTCCTACGCGGGCAGCGCGCAGGCCGCGGCCGAGGACGTGAAGCTCTACCTCAAGCAGGGCTGCCGCGTCGTGGTCCTGGCCGGGGACGAGCGCCGCGCAAAGGTGCTGCAGGACTTTTTCCGCGAGCATGAGATCCGCGCGATGCTGTATCCGGAGCTCACGAAGCTCCCTGCATACGGCGGCGTCTGTATCACGATAGGCGCGCTCTCCGCGGGCCTCGAATACCCCGGGCTCAAGCTCGTCGTGCTGACCGACGCGCAGATGATCCGCCGCCGCGGCAAAAAAACGGCGGCGCGGAAAAAGCTCCCCGCCGGCCGGCAGCGCATCGAGAGCTGCGCGGACCTCTCCGTGGGGGATTACGTCGTGCACGAGAACCACGGAATCGGCGTCTTCGCCGGCATCGTCCGCATGACGGTGGACGGCTTCGAGAAGGACTACGTCCAGATCCGCTACGCCGGGACCGACAGCCTGTATGTCCCCGCGACCCAGCTCGACCTCGTCTCCAAGTACACCGGAGGCGGAGAGGAGCGCCCCGTCAAGCTCAGCAAAATGGGCGGCGCGGAATGGGCGAAGACCCGCTCGCGCGCCAAGAGCGCGGCGAAGGACATGGCAAAGAGGCTGATCGCGCTGTACGCCGAGCGCCAGCGCCTGCCCGGCTACGCTTTCGCGCCCGACAGCGAGTGGCAGCGGGAGTTCGAAGACAACTTCGGCTACACCGAGACCGACGATCAGCTCCGCTGCACGGCGGAGATCAAGCGGGACATGGAGGCCTCCGTGCCCATGGACCGCCTGCTCTGCGGCGACGTGGGCTTCGGCAAGACCGAGGTGGCCCTGCGCGCGGTGATGAAATGTGTGCTCGACGGCAAGCAGGCCGCCATCCTCGTACCGACGACGGTCCTCGCCCAGCAGCACTATCAGACCGCGCTGCAGCGCTTCTTCGGTTTCCCGGTGGAGATCGCGGTGCTCAGCCGCTTCCGCACCGGCGGCCAGGTGTCCAAAACCCTGACGGAGATCGCCTCCGGCAAGGTGGACCTGGTCATCGGCACCCACCGGCTTCTGAGCAAGGACGTGCGCTTCAAGGACCTGGGATTGCTGGTGGTGGACGAGGAGCAGCGCTTCGGCGTGACCCATAAGGAGCATATCAAGGAGCTGAGCCGTGGCGTGGACGTGCTGACCCTGTCGGCCACGCCCATCCCCCGCACCATGAACATGGCCATGTCCGGCATCCGGGACATGTCCACCATCGAGGAGCCGCCGGAGGATCGTCTGCCGGTGCAGACCTTTGTGATGGAACACGACTGGAACATCCTCTCCGACGCCATCCGCCGGGAGCTGCAGCGGGGCGGCCAGGTCTACTACCTCCACAACCGCATCGACGATATCGAGCGCACCGCCCGACGGCTGACAGAGCTGCTGCCGGAGGTGAGCATCGCGGTGGCCCACGGGCAGATGGACCGGACCATGCTGGCAAACGTCATGGAAAACGTGGCCAACGGCCAGGTGCAGGTGTTGGTCTGCACCACCATCATCGAGACCGGCATCGACATCCCCAACGTCAACACCCTGATCATCGAGGACGCCGACAAGCTGGGCCTTGCTCAGCTGCACCAGATCCGGGGCCGGGTGGGCCGCTCCACCCGCCGGGCCAGCGCCTATCTCACCTTCCGCCGGGACAAGGTACTCACCGAGATCGCGGAAAAGCGGCTCACCGCCATCCGGGACTTTGCCCAGTTCGGCTCCGGCTTCAAGATCGCCATGCGGGATCTGGAGATCCGCGGCGCGGGCAACCTGCTGGGCGCCGAGCAGTCGGGCCACATGGTGGACGTGGGCTATGACATGTATATGAAGCTGCTGAGCGAGGCGGTTCTGGAGGCCCGGGGCATCCCGGTGCCCCAGCGGGCCGAGTGCTCTGCCGACCTGGCGGTGGCGGCCAACATCCCCGACCGGTACATCCCCTCCTCCGAGCAGCGCATGGATATCTACCGGCGCATCGCGCTGATCCGCGAAGAGGCGGAGGCGGACGATCTGATGGACGAGCTGATCGATCGCTTCGGCGATCCCCCGCCGGGGGTCAGCGCGCTGATCCAGGTGGCGCTGCTGCGGGGCGAGGCCGGGAAGGCCGGGATTTCCGACATCTCCCAGAAGGCGGGCTATCTCCGCTTCACGGTGAAGGATTTCGACATGGCGAAGGTCTCCGCCCTTTACGCGAGGCCCGAATACAAGGGGCGGCTCCGGGTGGAGGCCGGGTCCAAGCCCTGCCTGAGTCTGCGAATCCGGCAGAAAACCCATGTGATCGACGAGGCCAGACGATTTACCGCCGACTGGTCCGGTGAACAAACGGTAAATTCTTAAATGCGTTCTTGTGTACGGAGAGCCTCCGTGCTATGATGAGCGGGTACACAACAGCGGAAAGGGACGAAAACGATGAAAAAGACGATTGCCATTCTTCTGGTGCTCTGCCTTCTGGGCGGCGCCGCGGCAGGATATTTCTACGGGCAGGGGAAAGCCACGCCCGCAGACAGCGGGATCATCGGGGGCGCCGACGAGCCCACGGAGATCCTGGTCACCGACGGGGAGGAGCCCGAGCCGGCGGAGCAGCCGACCCTGCTTCCCGCGGAGGCAGAAGCCGAGGCCCCAGCGGAGCAGCCGGACGCGGCGGCGGAGCTGCCCGAGCTTAAGCTGCTGGACTATGAAAAGCTCTATCACAGCCACGAGCTGGACGAAGTGGTCGCCCAGGTGGGCGGACGGGACGTGAGCTGGGGCGAATACTGCTATATGCTCATGCAGGCCACCAGCCAGGTGGAAAACCACTTCCTGCAGCTGTACAACTACTATGGGATGAACAGCTCCTGGAACGAGGAGGTGCCCGACGGCGAGGGGGAGACCTATGCCCAGCTGGCCGTGGAAAACGCCGAGCAGAATCTGCGCTTCTTTGCCGCCATCCGGCAGAACGCGGAGGAAAACGACGTGAGCCTTTCGGAAGAGAGCCTCACCAGCCTGGAGACCAAGCTGCAGCAGGATATTGTCAACACCTGCGGCGAGGACGCCACCGAGGAGGACTTCAACGACTATCTGGAGAGCATCTTCCTGACCAGGGAGCTCTACGACGAAATGAATGAGATTTCCCTGCTGTATCAGGAGGGCTTCATTCAGAAATACGGCGCCAACGGAGAGAACCAGTCCGAGGAGACGGCGCTGAAATGGCTGCAGGACAACGAATATTTATCCTGCACCCACATCCTGCTGATGACTGTCGACCCCAGCTCTCTGGAGGAGCTGGACGAGGCCGCGGCGGCGGAGAAACAGGCGAAGGCGGAGGAACTGGCCAAGGAACTGCAGGCCATCGAGGACCCGGAGCAGCGGCTGGCCCGCTTCCGGGAGCTCAAGGAGGAGTTGTGCGAGGACACCGGCAAGACGGTCTATCCCAATGGCTATACCTTCAAGCCGGGGACCATGGTGCCGGAGTTTGAGGATACCACCCTGGCCATGAAAGAGTACCAGGTATCCGACCCGGTGAAGTCCGACTACGGCTGGCATGTGATCATGCGCCTGCCGCTGGATCCGGACGCGGTGATCGATTTCAGCTCTGGCGGTCTGCCCATGACCGGGCGCAGCTATTCCGCCAACGAGACCTATGCCGCCGAGATGCAGCAGCGCTTTGACGCACTGACGCTGAGCTATGCCGAGGGCTTTGAAGCACCGGATCTGACCGCGTTTGTGGAAGAATAAGCGAAAAGAACAAAAAGGGGCGGCGGGAACCCATTGGTTCCCGCCGCCCCTTTGTTACAGGCGCTTTCGCGCTCGCCCGATGACGTAGATCCCCGGGATCAGCAGTAGGGAGACGGCCAGATTGCAGAGCGGGATCACCCGCTCGGACCAGCGCGTAAAGGACGGCAGATCTTGCCCGAGAAAAAGCCCCAGCGCCAGCATGCCCAGACCGCAGGGGACCGGCAGCAGCGATCCCCAGCGGGAGAGAAAGCGGCGCAGCCCGGTATCCTTCGCGGGCGTCAGCGCCTTTCGCAGGCAGGCGGCGCCGCATTTGAGCAGCAGCGCGCAGAGCAGAAAATCCGGCACGATCCAGAAGCTGACCGCCAGCGCCTCGATGCGCTCCAGCCCCCGGAAAAAGACCAGATTCCGGACCAGGGTGAAAAAGGGCTGACGCAGACGGACCGTCAGCTCCGCGCCAAAAGCGCCCAGGACCGCCGCTCCCAGAGCGGTCATCAGCAGCGCGGCGCCGGTTAGCCAGAGAAACATACGGGACAGAGAGAGGTCCTTCCGGTCCAGCTTTCCCAGGAGAAAGCCCGGCAGATACAGCATAGGACAGAGCAGATCGATCACCGGCAGCGCGCCCAGCGCCACGGAGGCGCTGTCTGCCGCGGTCAGGGGCAGAAGATTGGTTTTGTCCAGCTTCAGCAGCGCGTAAAGCAGCAGCACCGTCAACAGGAGCAACAGCGGCGGAAAGACCAGCCTTGCCATTCGGGCCAGGGTCCTTGTGCCGCTCAGCGCCGCCGGGAGGATGGCAAGCCCCATGCTGATTACGAAAAAGCGGGGCGCGGCGGCGGGGAACACGGTCACCACAAAGCGGTCGGCGCCGGCCCGGAGCAGAAAGGCCCCGTAGAGCAGCAGCCAAAGCCCCAGCAGCAGCAGGGCGATCCGGCCGGCCCGGTCTCCCAGGGCGCGGAGGCAAAGCTCCTCCAGCCCCTCTTCCTCCCGGCGCTCCCGGAAAAAGCGGAGCAGCAGCCAGGCATAGGCCAGCATCGGCGGCAGCGCCGCCGCGGGGGAGAGCCAGGCGCCCCGCCCGGCCAGCGCCGCGGAGAGCCCGGGATACAGCCGCAGCACGGGAGAGAACATCGCCACGCTCATCAGAGCCAGAAGCTGGTTTTGTTGAAAGGTCCCGTTGTTTTTCATGGGGCGTCCTCCCGCGTCAGTTGGTACCGCCGCTGTGGCTCAGCTCGCCGCGGACCGCGATGCTCAGCTCCAGCCCGGGCAGCAGGCGTCCGAATGCCCGGCCCGCCCCTCTGCAGGTCTCCGGGGCGGCCAGCTCCAGCCGGGGGCCAAGGCCGAGAAAGTCCGTTTTCAGCTGTTTGGAAAGCTGCAGCACCTGGCTGATCTGCCGGGAGACGGCGGTTTCCAGCTGACCGGTCAGATAATCGGCGTACTGCTCCCGGCTGGCCTCGCCCAGTTCCGGCGCATCCAGCAGCGAGGAGCGCACCCGGGCATTCAGCTCCAGGCCTGTGAGCGCGCCGCTGTCGTTCAGGATCGGCCGAAGCTGCAGGCTGCCGCCGTCGATCTCCAGCGTGACCGGCAAGCCGCCCAGATCCTGCAGGACCAGTCGGTCCGCGCCGACCTGATCCCGAAGGAAGGAGACGCCCAGGGCTTGATCCCGGTCCAGAAACCGGACCAGTCTGCCGTCGCGGATCACGGCATACCCGTCGGGGGCCGCGGTGTGGGTGTCCTCCTCCGCGGCCTCCCGGAAGTCCAGCGCCGGGAGCAGGGCGCTGCCGCTGCGTTCCAGATCCCGGAGGATCCGCCCGGCGGACCAGCTTCGCTCGTCGCGGGGGAGCTTGGTTCGCAGGCTCTGCACGGCCTGGGTGATCCCGCCCTCTTCTCCGCCGGCGCCGGTCATGGTCTCATGGGCGGTGGCGCCCCGGAGGACGTAGATCGGCAGGTCCAGCCGGAGGTCGGAGGAGCGGCAGACGACTTCCAGCACGTTCCGCAGATCGGTCTGTGCCGCCTCCTCCCCGATCAGCAGCTGCCGGACATGGCCGCAGAAGATGTCCTCCTCCACCGACAGCTCCCGCAGCCGCTCCAGCGCGTCGGGAAGGGAGACCCCCTCCGCGCTGAGGCAAGGGCCCTCTCCCTCCGAGGGGGCCAGGGTTAGGCGCAGACCGCCTGGCGCATGATCAACGCCCATGGTCTCCATGATCTGCAGCTGCTCCACCTCCCGCCGCCCGGCGTCGAGCGTGCCGCAGCCGGGAAGCGCGAGGAGGGCGATCCACATATATAATAATAGTAGAAAGCTCCGTTTCATTTTGCCCTTTCTCCTTGACTGCCGCGCTCCGGCGTCCGGAGCAGCAGGCGTCTCAGCGCCCCGGGCCGTCCGCCGCTGAGCGGCGCGGTGTAGTTGGCCCCAAAGTTGTCCAGACTGCTCAGATGGAGCAGCAGCAGACACAGCAGCAGGCCCACGCCGTAGAGCCCTGCCCAGATGGCGCCCAGCAGCAGCGCCAGGCGGCAGAGCCGAAGAGCGGCGGCCAGATCCTGGCTGGGCAGCGCATAACAGCAGATCCCCGAGATCGCGACCACAATGATGGCCAGCGGAGACACCAGGCTGGCTTCCACAGCGGCCTGACCGACGATCAGCGCCCCGATGATGGAGACCGTGTCGCCGACCGGGTTCGGAAGCCGGAGTCCCGCCTCCTGCAGCAGGCTGAAGGCGCCCAGCATACCCAGCACCTCCAGCGCCGTGGGAAAGGGGATCTCCTGCTCGCTGCGGATGATGGACAGCAGCAGCCGGGTGGGGATCATCTCCTGATGGTACATGGCTACCGCCACATAGACCGCCGGCAGCAGCAGACTCAGCAGCAGGGCCCCATAGCGCAGCAGGGTCAGGCAGCTGGCGGCCATCCAATGGCTGCAGCTGTCCTCGGTAACGCGCATGAAATCCGACAGGCTTGCGGGCAGCGCCAGCCCCACCGGCAGACCGTCCACCAGCAGGCCGACCTTGCCCTCCATCAGCCACTGTGCAAAGCGGTCCGGACGCTCGGTGTGCAGCAGCTGCGGGAAGGGGGAATTCGGCGCATCGGCCAGGCGGTGCTCCAGAGGGCCAAGCGCCAGCAGCGCGTCCAGATCCAGGCGGTCCAGCCGCCCGGCTAGTTCCGAGATCAGGGCCGGGTCGGCCAGCCCGTCTACCGAAAGGATCGCCACGCGGGTATGGGTCATCCGACCGACGCTGCTCTCGGTCAGCTTCAGCGCAGGCGTGGAAAGACGCTGCCGAACCAGGGCGGTGTTGACCCGCAGAATCTCCGAGAAGGAGTCCTTCGCGCCCTTCAGGGATTTCTCCAGCGAGGGTTGCTCGATGGCGCGGGTCTTGTCCATGCGCAGCTCGAAGCTGAGGGCGGCCCGGCAGCCGCCGAAGACCAGCGCGCAGTGGCCGTGGCTCAGATCGCAGACCAGATCGCCCAGCGTCCCACGCCGGTGGATGGCGCAGCGATAGACCCCTCCGGTGAGGATCCGGGCCATACATTGCTCTTCGCTCTCCACGCCCGCCGCACGCAGCTGTTCGGTCAGCGGGCGGATCAGCTCCTCGCTGACCTGAACGGCGGAAACCGTTCCGTCCAGCCAGCAGACATAGACCCCGACCTTGCCGGTGAGACCGAAATCGATCCATCGGCTTTCATAATCAGCGCAGCCGGAAAAAATGTTTTCCAACCGTTCCGGGGTCAACGGCCCCTGGACTTCCGGAACTTCCGCCCGCCGAGATGCCTTTTGTTTCCAGGTTAAATCGTACATGTGGTATAGTATTTCCAGGAAAAAACACAATATTTGGGGAGGAAAAAATTATTTTCAAAAACGTGAAAAAATGTGTTGACTTTGGCTCGAAAGGGTGGTATATTAGCCAAGCGCTCGAGAGAGCGGTCCCGCCGATCCGGTGGAAAAAAGAAAAAAGTTTGAAAAAACCAAAAATTTTTCTTGACAAAGCCGATCGTGTGTGGTAACCTAAATAAGCTGCGACCCGGACAAGGGAAGCGGCGAGCGTGTACCTTGAAAATTGAACAATGTAAGAAAACGCTTATGCAAAGAAGCACCAGAGAAGGGTTCTTTAGAGTCGAAAGACTCAGAATTAATTCTTTTGACAGCTAAGAAAGCAATCAATAGATTTTAGATCCGAAAGGAT
>JAFXTM010000105.1 GCA_017535865.1 Oscillospiraceae bacterium | reverse complement strand
CCAAGAACTTCTTCCCCTCTGTGGAGAAGGGCCTGCGCAACGCCGTGCAGAAGGGCGTGCTCGCCGGTTACCCGCTGGTCGGTCTGAAGGCCACGCTGTACGACGGCAGCTACCACCCCGTCGACTCCAACGATATGGCGTTCCAGACGGCTGCCCGTCTCGCCTATCAGGACGGCATCCCCAAGGCCAAGCCCACCATCCTCGAGCCGATCGGCCAGCTCTTCGTCACCATCCCCGACGAGTACCAGGGCGCCATCATCGGCGACATCAACTCCAAGCGCCGCGGCACCATGATGGGCTCCATGCCCGCCGAGGCCGGCATGACCACCATCGAGGCCGAAGTCCCCATGGCCGAGATGAGCACCTACACCATCGACCTGCGCTCGATGACGCAGGGCTCCGGCTCCTTCACCTGCAAGTTCGTCCGCTACGAGGAAGCTCCCGGCAACGTGTAGCAGAAGGTCATCGAGGAGGCCAAGGCGCTCGCCGAGGCCGAGTAAGCGAATACCGTCAAGATTTACGGCGTCTCCCCCGGGAGGCGCCGTAACCGGATCGGAGGGTCAGTCATGCGGGGGAAACTGAACACCATCAAGAATCTCGCCTGGGCTCTTGCCATCGGCGTGGCGCTGCTGGCGCTGCTGCTTGGCCTGCTGTTCGCCACCTTCACCCGTTACGGCGGGGAGATGGAGCGGCCGCAGGTCCAGCTCGGCGAACTCAAAACCGAGAACGGCGCGGCCGCCGCCACAGCCGCGCCCGACGCGCCGGTCCAGACCGCAACGGGGCAGCTCATCACCCTGCCGGAGACCAAGGATGCCGGGCAGGGCTATATCGACTCGCTGCTCTTCCTCTGCGACAGCGCGACGATCGGCCTGCGCGATTACGGCCTGCTGAGCGATGGCCTCGCCACCACCCAGGTATGGGGCAGCCAGTCCGGCAGTTTGCCGGTCTCGACGCTCGCCGACTGCCTGATCCGCTATCCGAGCGACGCCTCCCAGATCAGCCCGGCCGACGCCGCCATGGTCTCCAAGCCTTCGATCCTTGTGATCTCGGTCGGGCAGGACGGGCTCGCCGAGGTCGATCAACAGACCTTCATCCGCAACTACGAAGCGCTGATCCAGTCCATCCGAACCGCGAGCCCCGGCACGATCCTCGTCTGCTGCTCCATCACGAACCTCGGGCCGAGCTATGCAGGCGCCGACGGGCTGACGCGGGACGGCATCAGCTGGGCCAACGACTGGATCCAGCAGGTCTGCAAGGATACGGGCGCCTACTTCTGCGACGTGTCGAGCACGATGCGAGACAGCACGAACGTCCTGGACGCGAGTTATACCTCCGCCAACGGCAAGACCCTCAACTCCGCGGGCCTGCACGCCTGGCTGGATTACATCCGCACCCATGCGGTGCAATAAAAAAGGCTTTTCCCGCGTCAGCAGGACCTGCGCCATCCGGCTCAGGTCCTGCTTTTTCTGATGCTTTTCCGGGCGTCGATCCGCCGGGCGGCGCGTACGCTCCCGCAAGGCACTCTCAGCGGGTATAAAACTTCACACTTCATGGGACAATAGAAGCAGCACCCTACATAGAATGGTGTGGGCGAGTTATTTACGGAGTGTGAAAGTGCGATGGTGAAACGCGGAGATATCTACTTTGCCGACCTGAGCCCGGTGGTCGGCAGCGAGCAGGGCGGCATGCGTCCGGTGCTGATCGTGCAGAACGACACCGGCAACCGCCACAGCCCCACGGTGATCGCAGCGGCGATCACCAGCCAGACCGGCAAGGCACGGCTGCCGACGCACATCAATCTAGCCGGACACAGCGTCGGTCTCAACCGGGACAGCGTGATCCTGCTCGAGCAGATCCGCACGCTGGATAAATCCAGGCTGCGCGAGCGCATGGGCCGCCTCGATCCGGGCACGATGAGCGCCGTGGACGAGGCTCTGGCCGTGAGCTTCGGGCTCGGAAAAAGCGAATAATACCGCATGCCCTGTTCATATCCTGTGAACAGGGCATGTTTGATAAGGGGGTCTGCGGGGTGGAGCTTCCGATATGGAACGGGCGGGAGAAATGCGGGACGCTCACGGTCCGGCGAGAGGGTCTGTACGCCGTGTTCCGCGCGGCGCTTCCCCTCCGGGAAGGCCTGCAGAGGCTCTGGCTCTGCGGGGAGACGGGCAGCGTCTGCCTCGGCGTCCTGCAGCCGCGGAACGGAGAGCTCCGGCTTGAGAAGCGCCTCAGCCGCGCCGCCTGCGCCGCACTTCCGCAGCCGATTCTGCGCGCCTCGCTCCAGCGTACACTTCCCGCCGTGGAGACGACTGTCCCCAAGGGAAGGGGCAGCCCGCAGCGCGTTTTGCTCTTCGGGCGGCATTTTATCGTGTTTCGCTCTTGAGGATCGCGCGCACGCGATGTATAATAAAGTATTCCCATAAAGAAAACGACCGGATAAGGGGTGCAGAGAGATGCAGATGACCGATTTGCTGGCCAAAAAGCGCGACGGCGGTACACTGAGCACGGAAGAGATCGACTTCATGATCCAGGGCTATACCCGCGGGACGATCCCGGATTACCAGATGTCCGCGATGTGCATGGCGATCCTGCTGCGCGGCATGGACGAGCGTGAGACGCTGGACATGACCATGTCCATGATGCACTCCGGCGAGACGCTGGATCTCAGCCCCATCCGCGGCGTGAAGGCGGACAAGCATTCCACCGGCGGCGTGGGCGACAAGACAAGCCTCGTGCTCTGCCCGATGGTCGCGGCAACGGGGCTGAAGATCGCCAAGATGTCGGGCCGCGGTCTCGGCCACACGGGCGGCACGATCGACAAGCTCGAGAGCTTCCCGGGCTTCACCACCGCGATCTCGGAGGAGACCTTTTTCCGCAGCGTCAACGAGATCGGCATCGCGATCATGGGCCAGACCGCCGATCTGGTACCCGCGGACAAGAAGATCTACGCCCTGCGCGACGTGACCGGGACCGTCCCCTCCATCCCGCTGATCGTCTCCTCGATCATGTCCAAGAAACTCGCCAGCGGCGCGGACGTGATCGTACTCGACGTCAAGTGCGGCGACGGGGCTTTTATGAAGACCGAGGCGGACGCGCGCCGGCTCGCGGAGGGGCTGACACGGGTGGGCCGCCTCGCCGGGCGCAGGTGCGCCGCCGTCATTACTGACATGGACCAGCCCCTCGGCTACGCCGTCGGCAACGCCGTGGAGGTCCGGGAGGCGATCGCGGTGCTGCGCGGCGAGGAGGAAGGCGATCTGCTGGAGCTCTGCCTGACGCTTGGCGGCTGCATGATGGTCGAGGCCGGGTTTGCCGCCGGGATCGGGGAGGCGCGCGAACGCCTGCTGGAGACGATCCGGGACGGCAGCGCCCTCGGCAAGCTCGCCGCGATGGTCGAGGCTCAGGGCGGCGATGCGCGCGCGGTCTACGATCCCGCGCTTTTGCCCGATGCGGCGATAAAGCTGGAGGTCCCGGCCGCGGAGGCGGGCTATGTCTCCCACATCCGGGCCGAGCAGGTCGGGCTCGTGTCCATGCACCTCGGCGGCGGCCGCGCCACGAAGGAGGACACCATCGACCTCAGCGTCGGCGTTGTGCTCCGCAAAAAGGTCGGTGACCGGGTGGAGATCGGCGAGAGCCTCGGCACGATCCACGCCTCCGACCCGGTGAAGGCCGAACAGGCTGCGGAGCTCCTGCGCGGCTGCTATGAGCTCCGCCCCGAGCCGATCGAGCGGCCCGCTTTCATCAAGGCGATCATCCGCTGAAGACATAGAAAGGAACCCCGGGGATGTGCCTGTGCACATCCCCGGGGTTCGACTCTCTTCCGCGTGGTCAGTCTCCGTCCCAGCGCTCCCTCTCGAAGCCCAGCAGCTCGCCGGTCAGAGCGTCGATCTCATACTCGTACTCGAAGCCGTCCACCTCGTAGAACTTGATCTCGTAGACCAGTCGGCCGTCGTCCTTCTCCAGCTTGGCCTTTTTGAAAACGACCTCCTCCGCGTTCTTTCCGGCGTTTTTGAGCGCGATCGCCTCGGCCTCCTCCAAATCGATCACATCGCCTGCATTGGCGATCCCACTCTTAGACCCGGGCAGCGTGCCGTCGGTGCGATCGTCATCCGCATCCCAGAGCTCCCAGTGCTCCTCCAGAACGGTCCCGGTCTGGCAGTCGATCTCAAACTCGCAGACGCGCTCGCCCTCGACATAGAACTCAATATCAAAGACCCGTCGGCCGTCGTCCTTTTCCTGCTTAGCCTTGGTAAAGACAACGCCGTCCTCCTGCAGGCCCGCGCTTTGGAGCGCGATCTTTTTCGCCGCCTCCAGATCGACCTTCTTTCCCTTTGTGTCCGGGCTGCGCTTGATCTCCCGCTCCAGGATGCGGCCGCTCTCTGCCTCCACGCTGTACTCGTAGCGGACGCCGTCGGCGCGGAATTTGACCTCATAGACCTCGCGGCCGTCTTCGCGGTCGTGTCCGATGCTGAGCTTGCTGACGTCCTTTTCTTCCAGCCCGGCGTCTGCCAGTGCGACGGCCTTGGCCCCATCCTGGTCGACTGGTCCTTCCGCGGCGTAAGCGCCAGTGCAGCACAGGAGCAGCAGGATCGTCAGGACCGCAGCGAAACAGAACCATTTCTTCATCTTTTTCATTTTCTTTTCCTCCTTTTTCAGGGGTCCTGCCCCTTTTGATGGCTCCATCTTACTGTCGATTTATTAAACGAGCATTAGAATGTACCATCTTTAAAAAAAACGGAAAAGCAGCTTCCGGCGTCCGGCGTGCTCTCGAGCCGCAGCTCAGCGCCGTGCATCTGTGCGATCTTTTTCACCATCGCGAGTCCCAGGCCCGTACCCTCCCCGGAACGGGAAGCGTCGCTGCGGTAGAAGCGGTCGAAGATCTTTTCTCTCTCCTCCGGCGGGATGCCGGGACCGTTATCCTCCACAGAGAGGCAGATCCGCTTTCCTTCTCGCCCGAGGCGGACGCGGACAAGGCCGTTCCCGTAGCGGCAGGCATTGCTGAGAAGGTTGTGCGTCAGGCGGTTCAGCAGCATCGCATTGCCCTCAACAAAAAGTCCCTCCTCGATCTCCGTCTCCAGTGTGATGTCCTCCGCATGGAGCAGGCGCGTCTCCTCCGCTGCCTCCGCCGCGAGTCGGGAGAGATCCAGCCGGACAAAGGGGTAGCGCTCCGGCCCCTGATCCATGCGGGTATAGGCCAGCATATCGTCGATCAGCGCGCTCATGCGCCGTCCCTGCTTCCGCACGACGCGCAGCGCGTCGACGTACTCCTCCGGGCTTCTCTCCTTCTCCAGGCTGTATTCGGTCTGCGCCAGGATCACAGAGGTCGGGGTGCGCAGTTCATGCGAAGCGTCCGAGTTGAAGCGGCGCTCAGCCTCGAAGCTGCGTTCGAGCCGGTCGATCATACCGTTGAACACCCGGGCGAGCCGGCCGATCTCATCCCGGCTCTCTCCCTCCGGGATACGCCGCCGCAGATCGTCTCCCCGTGAGATCTGCTCTGCCGTCTCCTCGATCCGGCGCAGCGGCGCCAGCATCTGCCCGGCGAGGAGCCAGCCGGCGAGGATCGCCAGCGCGATCAGCAGCGGCAGCAGCATGAGCAGGCTCCGGGTGATCTGCTGCAGCTGCCGCAGACCCTCGGTCTCCGGAACAACGCCGCGGATCCAGAGTTCGGTTTCTCCCGCCCCGAACTGCAAATGGCGATCATAAAGCTCATAACGGAAGCCTCCCGCCTCGATCTGCCGGACACGCCCCTCGGCAAAGGGCACCTGCCCCGTCTCCCGGGGCAGGGGATTCTCTCCGTACAGCATAAGCCCGTCTGCGGTATAGAGTGCGGTGTACACGTCGTTGACCACGTCCATATAATCCAGGTCGATGGTCAGATAGGCTCCGTCCCAGGGGAGATACAGCGCCTCATCGACCGCCCCGCGCTGAGGAACGCATTCAATCTGCGCCGCGTTCTGCTCCACCGTGCTGATCAGATAACCGCGGACCGTGCCGCGCAGCGCGGACTCGGCGGCCAGCCGGACGGCCAGCAGCGTGATCCCCGCCACGGCGACCAGCGACAGCGAAGCCAAAACGCTCAGCTTCCAGCGGATGCTGCGGTTCTTTCCCATCGTTCTCAGTCCTCCTCGCGGAGCACATACCCGCTGCCGCGCACGGTATGCAGGAGCTTGCGCTCCTCCCCCTCGTCGATCTTCTTCCGCAAATAGCGGACATACACGTCTACCACGTTTGTGCCGCCCTCGTACTCAAAATTCCAGACATGATCCTCGATCTTCTCGCGGGAAAGGACGATGTTCGGATTGTGCATAAAATAAGCCAGGAGCGCGAACTCCCGGGCCGAAAGCGCGATCGGCCGGCCGGCGCGGCTCACCGTATGTGCCGCCAGATCCATCCGAAGGTCCCCGACCGCGAGCACACTGCTCGATACGCCGGAGCCCTGCCGCACCAGTACACGAACGCGGGCCAGCAGTTCCTCCATTGAAAAAGGCTTGACCAGATAATCGCTCGCACCGAGGTCCAAGCCGTGCACCCGGTCCTCGACCGCGTCCCGCGCCGTCAGAAAGAGTACCGGTGCGGCGATCCCCTCCTCGCGCAGGCGTGCGAGCACGGCAAAGCCGTCCATCTTCGGCATCATCACATCCAGGATCGCTCCGTCGTAGTCCGCCGCGCGCAGATAGTCCAGGGCCTCCGCGCCGTCGAAACAGCTGTCGACGCCATAGCCTTCCTCCGTCAGTCTTTTGGTCAGGATCCGGTTGAGATCCCGTTCGTCTTCGGCCAGCAGCAACCTCATCGCCATCGCCCTCCAGCTTCATAGTTTTGGGAAAGAGTTTAAGGCAGAAAGATTAAAACCGGATTAGTGTTCTGTTCCAGTATAGCACGGATGCGGACGCACTGCCAATCCCCCCCTTCGCCGTGGCGATCCCCGCTCTGTCGAAATATCTTCGGCTCCGCCCTTGCAAAGAGAGCTGTTTTTTCATATAATAAAGTTTATAAAAGCATTGAAGCGGGAGGGACTTCCTTTGGCTGACGTCTATGTGACCGGGCACCGCAACCCGGATACCGACTCCATCGTCGCTTCCATCTCCTACGCCTATCTGCGCAACGCCACGGGCGACCGCAATTACAAGGCCGTACGCATCGGCGCGATCAACGATGAGACGCAAAAGCTGCTGGACTATTTCCAGTTTGAGGCGCCGCCGCTCGTCAAAAACATGCGCACGCAGGTGCGCGATCTGGACTTTGACCGTCCGCCGGCGCTCAACAGCTCCGTCACGATGGATCTGGCCCTGCACACGATGCAGGATGGCAAGCTGAACGTGGTCCCCATCACGGACGAGGGCGGCAAGCTGCGCGGCATGCTCTCGATCGGGGACATCGCCGCCTACGATATCCAGACCATGAGCCGAAACCGCATCGACGACCTTCCGCTCTTCAATCTCCTCAGCGTGCTGGAGGGTACGCTCGTCAACGAGTACCATGTGACGCGGGAGATCATCGACGGGGAAATCTTCATCACGCTGCCCCAGAATTACGAGGACCAGGCGCTCACAAGCCCCGACGCGATCCTGATCTGCGGCAACCAGCCCGAGCTGATCGAGCGCGCCATCGCCGCCAAGGTCGGCACGCTCATCCTCTGCCGCGCCGACGTGAAGAGCGCGTGGGCCGACGTGAACGGGGACACGGTGATCCTCTCCACGCCGCTCAGCGCCCGCCGCGTCTCCCGCATCATCTATCAGGCCATGCCGGTCGGCCGCCTCTGCACACAGGGCGAGATCGTCGCTTTCCACCTCGACGATTATCTGGACGACGTGCGCGAGACCCTGCTGGAGAGCCGCTTCCGCTCCTATCCGATCCTCGACGCGGAGGAGAAGGTCGTCGGCACGCTCTCTCGCTATCATCTGCTGCGCCCCAAGCGCAAGCAGGTCGTGCTCGTCGATCACAACGAGGCCGCGCAGTCCGTCGTCGGGCTCGACCAGGTGGACATCCTCGAGATCATCGACCACCATCGCCTGGCGGATATCCAGACCGGCCAGCCCATCCATGTGCGCAACGAGCCCGTAGGCAGCACGAACACGATCCTGACTTCGATGTATCAGGAGAGCGGCGTGGTCCCGCCGCCGAAGATCGCAGGCCTCATGGCCGGGGCGATCCTCTCCGACACGGTGCTCTTCAAGTCCCCCACCTGCACGAAGAAGGACATCGCGATGGCAGAGCGTCTGGCCCGCATCGCCAACATCTCCCTCGACGAGCTGAGCAAGTCCCTCTTCTCCTTCAACCTCGACAAGGATCCCGAGGAGCTGCTGCGGACCGATTACAAACAGTTCCACATCTCCGGTCAGAACCTGGCCGTCAGCCAGATCACCTGCGACGACTCCGCGCAGCTGCTCAAACGCTCCGAGGAGTTTCTGGACGTCATGCGCCGCCTGAAGAAGCTCGACGATTTCGACCTGGTCATCCTGATGATCACGGACGTGCTCCAGGAGGGCTCGCATCTGCTCTACGTCGGCAGCGACGAAATCATCCAGCAGGCCTTCGGCGTCGTGCCGAAGAACAGCCACGTTTTCCTGCCCAAGGTCATGTCCCGCAAGAAGCAGATCATCCCCATGCTCACGGCGCTCTGGGGCTGACGGCCTCAGACGAAAGTCGCTCCGCCGGGCTTCTCCGCGAGAGAAAAAACGATCCTTTTCGAAAGTCGCTCCACTCCGTTTCCCGAAAGAAAAACGACGACCGGTCCCGCTTCATGTCGGAGACCGGCCGTCGTTTCTTTTCGCTCTTTTCCTTGCTTATCGAGTATTTTGGGTTTATACTTGGGACAGGATATGCCAATAACCGGCCAATTCAGCAACACAGGAGGAGCAGCCATGTCAAAGAACAAGGTATTCAAATCCATGGACGGCAACGAGGCCGCCTCGTACATCTCCTACGCCTTCACCGAGACCGCAGCCATCTATCCCATCACCCCGTCGAGTCCGATGGCCACGCACGTGGACGAGTGGTCCGCCAACGGTCTGAAAAACATCTTCGGCACACAGGTCCGCATCGTGGAGATGCAGGCCGAAGCGGGCGCCTGCGGCACGCTGCAGGGCATGCTGGAGGCCGGCTCTCTCGCCTCGACCTATACCTCGTCTCAGGGTCTGATGCTGATGATCCCGCCGATGTACCGCATCGCGGGGCTGCAGCTGCCCGGCGTGATGCACGTGGCAGCACGCTCCGTCGGCACGCACTCCATCTCTATTTTCGGCGATCACTCCGACGTCATGGCCTGCCGCCAGACCGGCTGGGCACAGCTCGCCTCCTCCAGCGTGCAGGAGTGCATGGATCTCGGCGCGGTGGCGCATCTCTCGGCCATCAAGGGCCACATCCCCGTGCAGCACTTCTTCGACGGCTTCCGTACCTCCCATGAGATCCAGAAGATCGAGGTGCTCGACTTCGACGACATGGCAAAGCTCGTCGATTATACAGAGCTCAAGAAGTTCCGGGATCACGCGCTGAACCCGGAACACCCGAGCATCCGCCACACCGGCGAGAACGACGACACCTTCTTCCAGCACCGCGAATCCATCAACCCGACCTATGCCGCCTTCCCCGACATCGTCGCGGATTATATGGAGAAGATCTCCGCCCTGACGGGCAGGGAATACCGGCTCTTCAACTACTTCGGCGCGCCCGACGCCGAGCGCGTCATCGTCGCGATGGGCTCCGTGAGCGACACGGTCCGCGAGGTCGTGGATTATCTCTGCGCCCGCGGCGAAAAGGTGGGCTTCATCCAGGTCCACCTCTACCGCCCCTTCTCGCTCAAGCACTTCACCGCCGTCCTCCCCGCGAGCTGCCGCATCCTCACCACACTCGACCGCACGAAGGAGCCCGGTTCCCTCGGCGAGCCGCTGTATGAGGACGTGAGCGCGGCGCTGCTCGAGAGCGGCCTCGCCCTGCCGCTGCTCGGCGGGCGTGCGGGCCTGAGCTCGAAGGACACGACCCCGGCGCAGATCAAGGCCGTGTTTGACAACATGGCCGGCGAGAAGAAGAACCACTTCACCGTCGGCATCGAGGACGACGTGAGCTTCACCTCCCTGCCCGTCGGCGAGAACATCGTGACCTCCGGCGCGTCCATCATCTCCTGCAAATTCTGGGGTCTCGGCTCCGACGGAACCGTGGGCGCGAACAAAAACTCCTGCAAGATCATCGGCGACAACACCGACCAGTATGTGCAGGCCTATTTCCAGTACGACTCCAAGAAGTCCGGCGGCCTGACGCGCAGCCACCTCCGCTTCGGCCATGAGCCCATCCTCTCGACCTACTACGTCACGATGGCGGATTTCGTCGCCTGCCACAAGCAGAGCTACATGCACAGCTATGACATCGTCAGCGAGGTCAAGCCCGGCGGCATTTTCCTGCTCAACACCCGCTGGAAGGGCGAGCAGCTTTCTGCGAATCTTCCCAACCGCGCCAAGCGCCTGCTGGCCGAGCGAAAGGTCCAGTTCTACACCATCGACGCGACCGATATCGCCGCGGAGATCGGTCTCGGCAACCGCATCAGCACCGTGCTGCAGGCCGCCTTCTTCAAGCTCTCCGGCGTGCTGCCCATCGACGAGGCCGAGCGCTATATGAAGGAGGCCGCTGTTAAAACCTTCTCCCGCAAGGGCGAGAAGATCGTCAACATGAACCTCGCCGCGATCGAGCGCGGCCTCACCGGCGCGGTGAAGATCGAGGTCCCGGCGGAATGGGCGGCGCTGCAGGATGAGGACCGGACGCCCGACGCAAGCCTCCCGGACTTCGTGCGCGAGATCCTGATCCCGATGAACCGCGCCGAGGGCGACCGGCTCCCGGTCAGCGCCTTTGCCAAGTACAGCGACGGCATCATGCCGACCGACACCGCCCGTTTTGAAAAGCGCGGCGTGGCCGACAACGTCCCCGTCTGGGATGCCGAAAAGTGTATCGGCTGCAACCGCTGCGCGCTGGTCTGCCCGCACGCGGCCATCCGCCCCTTCCTGTTCACGGAAGCGGAGGCGGCCGCCGCGCCCGAGAGCTGCGTGACCAAAAAGGCCGCCGGCAAGGGCTTTGAGGGCCTGCGCTACCGCATCCAGGTCGACGTGCTCGACTGCCAGGGCTGCGGCAGCTGCGCCAACGTCTGCCCCGCGAAGGAAAAGGCGCTCACGATGGTCCCGCTCGACGACGTGCTGGACGAGCAGCGCAACTGGGACCACTGCCTGACGCTCGCGGAAAAGCCCAATCCCATGAACCGCTTCTCCGCCAAGGGCAGCCAGTACGAGCAGCCGCTCTACGAGTTTTCCGGCGCCTGCCCCGGCTGCGGCGAGACGCCCTACATCAAGCTCCTGACCCAGCTCTTCGGCGACCGGCTCTATGTCGCCAACGCCACCGGCTGCTCCCAGGCTTACGGCTTCTACACGCCCTCCTATCCGCAGACCGTGACGAAGCGCGGCTTCGGTCCCGCCTTCTCCAACTCCCTTTTTGAAAACAACGCGGAATTTGCGCTGGGCATCAGCATCTCCGCCGAGCAGATGCGCGACCAGGTCAAGATGCACGCGAAGAAGGTCCTTGCCGACAGCGGAGACGAGCGGCTGAAAGCTGCGCTGAACGCCTGGCTCGCCGAGGGGGACGACACGGACAAGACCGTCGCTCTCTCCGACGCCGTGCGCGAGGCCGTGGCCGCGACCGCCGAGAAGAGCGAGGACATCGCCTTTATCCGCGACCGTGAGGACGCGCTCACGAAGAAGTCCGTCTGGATGGTCGGCGGCGACGGCTGGGCCTACGACATCGGCTACGGCGGCCTCGACCATGTCATGGCGAGCGGCCGCGATCTGAACGTGCTGGTCATGGACAACGAGCTCTACGCCAACACCGGCGGTCAGGCCTCCAAGGCCACGCCGACCGGCGCGTCGGTGCAGTTCGCCGCCGCCGGCAAGGGCACCCCAAAGAAGGACCTCGGCCTGATCCTTTCCTCCTACGGCTACGTCTACGTGGCGCAGGTCTCGATCGGCGCGAACCCAGAGCACCTCATCAAGTGCCTCAAGGAGGCCGCCGCCTACAACGGTCCCTCCATCGTCATCGCCTACGCGCCCTGCATCAATCACGGGCTCGCCAAGGGCATGGGCCGCTCCATCGACGAGGGCAAGGCGGCCGTGGAATGCGGCTTCTGGCCCCTCTACCGCTACAACCCCGACAACGAGAAAGAGGGGAAGAACCCCTTCTCCCTCGATTCGCAGGAGCCCAACGGCAAGCTGCGCGAGTATATGATGGGCGAAAACCGTTTCGCCTCGCTGACCCGCACCTTCCCCGAGCGGGCCGAGCTCCTGTTCGCCGAGGCGGAGACCTTCACGGCCCGGCGCTATGCGAAGTACAAGAAGCTCGCGGACAAGTAAATCTCCAAATTATACAGACAGCCCCGCACGTTATCCGTGCGGGGCTGTCTGTGTCTGGAAGAATCAGTGCTGCACGCTCTGCCGTTCCATCATCCGCTCGAAGACCGGGCCCATGTATTTCGTCTGCGCTTCGATCAGCGCGTGGTCGAAATCCGTGCGTACGCGGGTGTCGGCGTCGATCAGCAGCGTGTGCTCCCCGTCAGCGCCGCAGGGCGGCCAGGCCGGGATCGCGGGATTCGCAGGGTCGCCGCAGCGCGCGAAGGCGAGCACGCTCTCAAAAACCTGATCCTGAACACGCGCAGGGAGCTCCGGGTCCGCCTGCGGTCCGTGCGCGTGCTCGACAAGCCCGATGTTGCGGAACACGTAGGGGATATCGCTGCAGTGCCAGGGCGTCGAGCCGCCGTCGTCGATGGGCTGGTCCATGTTGAACAGATAGGACCAGGTGCGGCGGTTCAGTCGGCTGCGCGCGGCGAGATAGGCGATCTCCGGGCCGCGGAAGAGGAAGTCGAGCTGCAGCAGGTCGATCGGCTGTCGCTCCGGGTAGGCTGTCCGGAAGAGCGGCAGCAGCACCGAAACGCCCTCTTCGCCGAGCAGTTCCCGCAGCGCGGCGATCTGCTCCTCCCCGCTCATGGCCGACCGGTCATAGGGCGAGGGCGCAAAGGAGGCAAACTCCCCGAAGACGCTGCCCACGAGCAGCGGCACATCCTTCGTCTCCTCCCGGAAGCCGTTCAGAAGCGGGTCGCCGCGGTAGAAGGCGTTGGGGTGCGGACAGCAGCCGACGTATTTCCCCTCTTTCCGGAAGCCGGGGGAAATCGCCTGATAGGCCGCAGCCAGGCGGCGGTAGTCGACCGTCTCCAGCTTTCGGACATCCCGCAGCCGCAGCTTTTTCATCATGGCCTCCGCGAGTTCCCGGCCGCTCCCGACGGCGTCCGCGAGCACGGGACCGATCACGCCGCTCATCACGATGCCCCGGGCGTACAGCCCGTCCGCGTCCGGAGACTGCAGCAGCGTCGTCACCTTCGCGCCGCCGCCCGACTGGCCGAATACCGTCACCCGCGCGGGGTCGCCGCCGAAGGCGGCGATGTTTTCCCGTACCCAGCGCAGGGCTGCGATGATGTCGTCCCCGCCGGCGTTGCCGGAATTGGCATACTCCTCACCAAAGTCCGAAAGGTCGAAATAGCCGAGGATGTTGAGGCGGTGATTGAGCGAGACGACCACCGCGTCCCCGAAGCGGCTCATGTTCGCGCCGTCGTAGGCGCGCTGCTCGATCGACGAGCCCGCATAGTAGCCGCCGCCGTGCAACCAGACCAGGACCGGACGCATCGCGTCGTCCGTCCCCGGCGTCCAGATGTTCAGATTCAGGCAGTCCTCGTCCATCGGCCAGTAGCGGTGCGGGACGCGCAGCTCGGCGGCTGGACGCTCGTTTTCGAGCAGGGGACAGACGAAGCCGTAATTGGAGGCGTCGAACACGCCATCCCAGCTCTCCGTCTCCTCCGGTGCGTGGAAACGTCTTGCCCGGGCGTAGGGGATGCCCTTGAAGATCAGCAGGCCGTCCCGGGCGTAGCCTCGGACCAGGCCCTTCGTGGTGCGCACGAGGGCTGTTTCTCTGTCGCGGCGGAATGTATGGATCATGGTTTCCTCTCCTCTTTCGTTTTTCTGTCCGTTTATATATACGATTATATACGCTCCTCCCTCCGCGCGCAAGCAGGAAGCGCTTGTCAAAGCGGCGCGGCGGGATTATACTGGTTTCGGCGGAATCAACGGGAGGAGGGTGCGCATGGGACGCAAAAAGCGGGACAAGCTCGAGCTCCGCTTCTATGAGATCCCGCAGGGGGAGTCGGTCCTCGCCCTGTGCGGCGAGCAATGGATCGGCACATACGGGCACAACGACATCTGCATGCACTTTCACAACCTCCTCGAGATCGGCTACTGCCATTACGGGCGCGGACTGCTGGTGCTGGATGACAAGGAGCACGTCTACGAGGACGGGATGGTCTCCGCCATCCCCTCTCATTTCCCGCACATCACCGTCAGCGAGGATGTGGACTCCTGGGAGTTTCTGTTCCTCGACCCCGAGGAGCTGGTCCGGGAGCTCTTTCCCGGTGATCCGCGCGCCCAGGCCGAGACGCTCCGCGCGGTCAACAAGCGGGCGGATCTCTTCCTCGCGGAGGAACAGCCGGAGTTTGCCGCCGCCGTGCGCAAGCTCCTGCGGGAGGCGCGGCAGAAGAAACCGTACTGCCGGGAAACCATGCCGCGTCTTGCCCAGCTCTGTCTGTTGGAGCTGGCGCGCATCCAGGGGGAACGCGCCGACGGGGAGACGCGCGGCACGCCGCCGGATTCCGCCTCGCTCAACCAGATTCTGCCCGCGCTGCGCTTCATCGACGAGCACTTTGCCGGTCCGATCCGCGCGGCGGAACTCGCAGGCCGCTGCGGTCTGAGCGAGCCGCAGTTCCGGCGCATCTTCGAGGATCACATCAACATGACCCCCATGGATTATCTGAATCTGATCCGCATCCAGAACGCCTGCAAGCTTATGCGGAAATCGGACGTGTCCATGGAGATCGTCGCCGCGGAATGCGGTTTCCCTTCCATTTCCACCTTCACCCGCAATTTCCGGAAATTTCTCGACACCACTCCCTACCAGTGGAAGCAGAGCCGGGAGAATTTCCCGCACTCCCTGACGGAGTTTCAGATCTCCGCGCAGAAGGGCTGGCAGACTTTGTAAAGCACTTTGTACAAAGTCTGCCGGCTCTTTTTTGTGCAATTTGCGTTTGTTGTTTTTTAGATGATCGAAAATGCCGATTTTTTAATTGAAAATAGGCGCATCTTTTCATAAATGCGTGTTATTATGCATATACAGCGAGGGAAGAAGATGCGGAAAAACTGTCGATATTGCACAGACGGCTGGATTTTCGCTCTTTCCAAAGCGAAAAAAAAATTTTGGAGGAACATCGATCCCGCTCTTTTCAATGATGAGCAAGATGAAGCTGCTCAGCACCGCCTGGGGCTTCATCCTGCCCTCGGTCGCCACGCCCTTCATGATCATGATGTTTCGCCAGAATTCCCGCAACTTCCCCACGGAGATCATGAACGCCGCGCGCATCGACGGACTGACGGAGTTCGGCATCTTCTTCAAAATCTACATGTCGGTCATGAAGTCCACCTATGCCGCCGCTGCGGTCATCACCTTCATGGGCGCCTGGAACGCCTACCTCTGGCCCCGGGTCGTGCTGAAGGCTCCCGAGGCGCAGACCATGCCGCTTTTCATCGCCAACCTCGCCGGCGGCTATACCATCGACTACGGCGCGCTGATGATGAGCGTTCTGTTCTGCTCGCTGCCCACCGTGATCATCTTCTTCATCCTGCAGAAGCAGTTTGCGGAAGGCATCACCGGCGCGGTCAAATAAGAAATACGGTTGAAAGAGCGCTCTGCAACGAGCGGGGAGCGCCCTTTTTTACGCTTGGAGAATCACGATGAACGAATACAGCTACGAAAAACTCGTCAAGGACCCCGCCGTGTTTGCCGACCGGCGCCTCCCCGCCCACTCCGACCATCTCCCCTTCCGCACGGCGGAGGAGCTGGCCGTGGGCGAGAGCAGCCTGCGCCAGTGTCTCGACGGCGTATGGAAGTTCCACTATGCCAAAAACGTCCGCACCGCGCCTGAGGGCTTCTGGGCGGCGGATTACGACACGGACGGCTGGGACACGATCCGCGTCCCGGCCCATATCCAGCTCGAGGGCCACGACGTCCCGGCCTATGTGAACACCCAGTACCCCTGGGACGCGGCGGAGGAACTTCAGCCCGGTGAGATGCCGGAATATTTCAACCCCGTCGCGGACTATGTGACGGAGTTCGAGCTGCCGGAGAGTCTGGCGGGCGAGGAACTGCATGTCCTCTTTGAGGGCGTTGAGAGCGGCTTTGTCTGCTGGCTCAACGGCGTCTATATCGGCTACAGCGAGGACAGCTTCGATCCCTCGGAGTTCGATCTGAGCCCCGCGCTCCGCCCCGGACGCAACAAGCTGGCCGTGCGCGTATTCAAGTGGACGCCGGGCAGCTGGTTCGAGGACCAGGACTTCTACCGCTTCTCGGGTATCTTCCGCAGCGTCTGGCTCTGCGCCGTCCCCCGCACGGCCGTGCTCGATCTCTCCGTCGTCCCGACGCTGGACGAGAGCCTGCGGCACGGGGAGATCGAGGTCTCCGCACTCGTTCGCGGCAGCGGCGCGCTGCAGCTGCGGCTCGAGCGCGCGGGTGCGATCCCGGCCGAGCAGCGCTGCGTGATCGAGGGCGAGCGCGTCACGGCCCGCTTTGCGGTGGAGGAGCCCACGCTCTGGAGCGCCGAGGATCCCCAGCTCTATACCCTGCGCCTTACCGTGCTCGACGAGAGCGGTGCGGTCACGGAGCTCATGGAGCAGGCGCTCGGCTTCCGGCGCTTCGAGCTCAGGGACGGGCTCATGTGCCTCAACGGGAAGCGCATCGTCTTCAAGGGCGTGAACCGACACGACTTCAGCTCGATCAGCGGGCGCGTCCCGAATCGGGAGGAGCTGCTGCTCGACATCGTGACCATGAAGCGCCATAATATCAACGCCATCCGCACCTGCCACTATCCCAACCAGTCCGCTCTTTACGAGCTCTGCGACCGCTACGGGCTCTACGTCATCGACGAGAACAACATGGAGACCCACGGGACCTGGGACGCCTTCGTGACCCGGCAGGCCGGCGCGGACTATTTGATCCCGAAGGACCACATGGAATATGCCCCTCTGCTGTTCGACCGCGTCAACTCGCTCTACCAGCGCGACAAGAACCACCCCTGCGTGCTGATCTGGTCCTGCGGCAACGAGAGCTTCGGCGGCAAGGTGATCTACGAGATGAGCCAGCTCTTCCGCCGGCTGGATCCGCACCGCCTCGTCCACTACGAGGGCATCCGCTGGGACCGCAGCTACCCCGCCACAAGCGACATCGAGAGCCAGATGTACACCCCCGCCGCGGAGATCGAGGCTTTTCTGGCCGAGCACCCGGAGAAGCCCTTCATCTGCTGCGAGTACACCCACGCCATGGGCAACTCCTGCGGCGGCATGCACAAATATACCGATCTGAGCGACCGCGAGCCGCGCTATCAGGGCGGTTTCATCTGGGACTACGTGGACCAGTCCCTGTATCGAAAGAACCGCTGCGGCGAATGGTATCAGGCCTATGGCGGCGACTGCGGCGAGCGGCCCACCGACTACAACTTCAGCGGCAACGGCATCGTCTACGGCGGTGACCGCAGCCCCTCTCCCAAGATGCAGGAGGTCAAGTTCAACTATCAGAACATCTCCGTCGACTTTTCCGGGACCCGTTTCACCGTCCGCAACAAGCAGCTCTTCCTCAACACCGACCGTTACCGGGTCTGGGCGATCCTGCTGAAGGACGGCGCGGAGCTCAAGCGTTGGGAGGTCTCCGTCGCCGTGCCGCCGCTCGCCGAGGCGGACTTCGCGCTGCCGGAGGCGCTGCTGGAAGAGATGTCGCTGCAGGAACGCGCGGCGCGGTCGCTCGGCAAGGAGCTGCCGGAATTTGCCGTGACGGTCTCCTTCACGCTGCGTGAGGACACGCTCTGGGCTGCGGCCGGGTACGAGATCGCCTTCGGGCAGACCGTGTTCAAGCGCGAGCGCGCGCCCTTTGTCTGCACCGAGCCCCTGACCGTTGTGCACGGAAAGCGCAACATCGGACTGCGCGGGCAGCGCTTCTCCTGTCAGTTCTCGGCCATCCGCATGGGGCTCACGTCCTACGTCTACGACGGCGTGGAGTATATTGAACAAGGTCCGCTGCCGAACTTCTGGCGCGCCCCCGTCGACAACGACCGGGCCAACGCCATGCCCCAGCGCTACGGCCAGTGGAAGCTGGCGAGCCTTTATCCCACGCCCTTTTGGCCGGACGCGCCCAGCTTTCCGGAATGGGAGAAGCGCGAGCACAGCGTGCTGGTGCGCTTCCGCTATCATCTGCCCACCGTTCCGGCCAGCGCCTGCACGGTGAGCTATGAGGTCTTCGGGGACGGTACGGTCCGCATGGCTCTCGACTACGAGGCGGTCAAGGGCCTGCCCGAGATGCCGGAGTTCGGCATGCTCTTCCGGCTGGACGCCGACCTGGACCGCGTCGCCTGGTACGGGCTCGGGCCGGAGGAGACCTACGTCGACCGCTGCCGCGGCGGAAAGCTCGGCGTCTACGAGAAGCGGGTGGAGGACAACCTCGCGCGCTATCTGACGCCGCAGGAGTCTGGCAACAAATGCGGCGTGCGCTGGGCAAAGGTCACGGACCGCCGGGGCCGCGGGCTGCTCTTCAGCGGCGACGAGCTCTCGGTGAGCGTGCTGCCCTATACGCCGCATGAGCTGGAGAACGCCTCCCACGCCTACGAGCTGCCGCCGGTGCACCATACCGTGGTGCGCGTGGCGCTGCAGCAGATGGGCGTCGCCGGGGACGACACCTGGGGCGCGCGGACGCATCCGGAGTACCTGCTCCCCGCCGGACAGGATCTGCACCTGCGCTTTTCCTTCAAGGGGATCTGATCCCTGCGCATATATGAAAAAGACAGGCTGTGTCAACAGCCTGTCTTTTTCAATCGTCCGCGAACAGCGGCGGGATCTCCAGCAGGTCCCGGACCAGATACGTCTCGCGGCCCGTCGCCCTGCCGGGGCTCGCCGGGTCGAGGAAGAGGATACTCCCGATCCCGGCGTTTTCGGCCGCCTCGACGTCGAGGCTCCGGTCTCCGACATAAAAGGTCCGCGCAGGGTCCAGCGCGTATTTGTCCAGCAGATACAAAATCGCGTCGGGCTCCGGCTTGCGCGGAAAGCCGTCCAGCGCGGTCAGCACCTCGGTGAAGTATCGGGCGAGGCCCGTCTGCTCCAGGATGGCCATACAGGAGGCGCCGCGGTGGGTGTAGACAAAGTTCCGGCCCCCGGCGCGGGCGAGCGCCTCCAGCGTTTCCGCCGCGTGAGGGATGGCACGGATCGCGGAGATGCTGCCGTCGTTGAGAGCGTCGAAGCGCGTTTTGAGCGGCCCGACGTCCATCCCCAGCTCCGCCGCCGCCTGTTCGAGCAGGGTCCCGACGGAGGTCCGGATCACATAGTCGTAAATGTAGTCGGCGGTATAGTGCAGGCCCCGCTCGGCGCAGGTCTTCTGCGCGGCGGGCACGATGGCGGGATAGGAATCGACGAGCGTCCCGTCCATATCCCAGATGAAAGCGCAGCGCGGCATGGCGATCTCCTTGTGTATTTTTGTCCATCTTAGTCCCCGCCCGCGCGGATGTCAAGCGGGCGCTTCCCCTTGACAAGGGACCCTGAAATCTTATAATAGAAAACGGTCAGATCTTTGAAAACAAAGGAGCTTTGACATGGCGAAAAACACCGATCCGCAGCTGCAGAAGCAGATCATCTACTGCATCTATGTCCGCAGTCACACCGAGGAAGGGACCTTCCGCGCGATCCTCCCCGACCTCGACCGCATCAGGAGCCTCGGCGCGGACATCGTCTGGTTCATGCCCATCCACCCCATCGGGGTCGAGGGCAAAAAGGGGAGCCTCGGCTGCCCCTACGCCAACCGCGACTACCGCGGCGTGAACCCCGCCTACGGCACGATGGAGGACTTCCGTGCGCTCGCGGACGCCATCCACGCGCGCGGGATGAAGGTCATGATCGACGTGGTGTACAATCACGCCTCGCCCGACTGTGTGCTTTACCGGCAGCACCCGGACTATTTTTACCACGGCCCGGACGGAAAGCCCGGGAACAAGATCGGCGACTGGGCCGACGTCATCGACCTCGACTACACGAACCCCGCCCTCTGGGACTATCAGATCGAATCCCTCTGCGGCTGGGCGGAGATCGTGGACGGCTTTCGCTGCGACGTCGCCTCCTTCGTGCCCGTGGCCTTCTGGGAAAAGGCCCGCGCGGCGGTCGAGAAGGTGCGGCCCGGCTGCATCTGGCTCGCGGAGACCGTGCACGGCGGCTTTGGGGCCTCGGCGCGGCACCAGGGCTTTTATTCCGCGACGGATTACGAGATGTTCTCCGCCTTCGATCTGGAATACGAGTACGACATCCGGGAGTATTTCGACCGCTACCTGCGCGGGGAGATCGAACTGAGCCACTGGCTGGACATGCTGAACGTGCAGGAGGCCACGTACCCCTTGAACTACAACAAGATGCGCTGTCTGGAGAACCACGACCAGCCGCGCATCGCCTCCCTGGTAAAGGATGAGAACGCCCTTGTCAATTTCACCGCGCTGCTCTATTTCCTCAAGGGGACGACGCTGCTCTACGCCGGGCAGGAGGTCGAGGAGACGCACAAGCCCAGCCTCTTTGAGAAAGAGCCGGTGAACTGGCACACGGGAAAGGACCTGAGCCCGCTGCTGCGGCGCCTCGCGGCGATCAAGCGCGAGGTGCTCGGCGCGGAGGACAGCTTCCGCGCCGCCGCGGACGATATGCATAACATCGCCGTTCTGAAGCGCGACGACGGGACGCGGGTCTGCGTCGGCCTGTTCTCTCTGCGCGGCGAGAACGCCTCCGTTGCTTTGGACGCGCCGGACGGGCGTTTTGAAAACCTGATCGACGGCGGCGCGGTCCTTGTGGAAAACGGCCAGACTTTCTGCGCCGGAAAGCCTGCAATTTTTACATATCGGCATTGAGTTTTTCATTGCAGGGAGAGCGCGAAAAAGGTATAATACGCCTATAAAATCCGATTTATTGTGGAGGAAACAACCATGGCAGACAACAAGCGCCCCGAAAGCATGCAGCGCATCACCACTCGGGAGCTGGCCCAGGCCTTTATCGACGAGCAGATCGGCGCTCTGCGCGCGCAGATCGGCGACAAGAAGGTGCTGCTGGCGCTCTCCGGCGGCGTCGACTCCTCCGTCGTCGCGGCCCTGCTCATCAAGGCGGTGGGCAAGCAGCTCACCTGCGTCCACGTCAACCACGGCCTCCTGCGCAAGGGCGAGCCCGAGCAGGTCATCGAGGTCTTCCGCAACCAGATGGACGCCAACCTCATCTATGTCGACGCGGTCGATCGCTTCCTGGACAAGCTGGCCGGCGTGTCCGACCCGGAGCAGAAGCGCAAGATCATCGGCAAGGAGTTCATCGACGTCTTCGCCGAGGAAGCCTATAAGCTCGACGGCATCCGCTTCCTCGCCCAGGGCACGATCTATCCCGACATTCTGGAGAGCGGCCCCGTCAAGTCCCACCACAACGTGGGCGGCCTGCCCGAGGATCTGCAGTTTGAGCTGGTGGAGCCGGTCAAGTTCCTGTTCAAGGACGAGGTCCGCGTCGTCGGCAAGCAGCTCGGCCTGCCCGACGGCATGGTTTATCGGCAGCCCTTCCCCGGCCCCGGCCTGGGCGTGCGCTGCGTCGGCGCGATCACCCGCGATCGGCTCGAGGCCGTGCGCGAGTCCGACGCCATCCTGCGCGAGGAGTTCAAACGCGCCGGGCTGGAAGGCAAGGTCTGGCAGTATTTCACCATCGTGCCCGACTTCAAGTCCACCGGCATCACCGACGGTCTGCGCACCTATGACTGGCCCGTCGTGATCCGCGCCGTCAACACCGTCGACGCCGTGACCGCTGAGGTCGCGGAGCTCGACTTCGGGATGATGGCCCGCATCGTCGAACGCATCACCCACGAGGTCAAGGGCGTCAACCGCGTTCTCTGGGACCTGACCCCGAAGCCGACCGGCACCATCGAGTGGGAATAACGCATAATAGCTTGCAAGTGCTCGGAAACCCTTGGAAACAAAGGGCTTTCGGGCACTTTATGCTTTGAAGAAAACCTCATTGCAACACTTTTCGACAAGGGATGAAATAATCGAAAAAGTATAGCTGCATATAATTGACAAATCAGAAAGGAAAACCCTATGAATAAGAAGCGTAAGAGAACCATTGCGATTGTTGCGCCGATCCTTGTCGCCTGCATCGCATTTGGTATTGCTTTGACGACACTGATTATACCAGGTCAAAAACTCAACAAGGCAATCATGCTGATTGATTCCGGAGATTATAAGGCAGCGTACATTCTTCTTGACAGTATTGACTATAGGAACAGTAGGGAACTTCAGAAAAACATCAAACCGCAATACCAAATAGCATTGATCGCAGAAGCTGAAATCGGTTCCTATGTGTTCTTTGGCTCCTATGAGCAAGATAACGACACATCCAACGGTAAGGAAGATATCGAATGGATCGTTCTTGCAAAAGAAGGCAATAAAGCTCTTGTTATCAGCAAATATGCTCTCGATTGCAAACAGTACCATCCGTCCATGTCCGACATCACGTGGGAAACCTGCTCCTTACGCGAATGGCTGAATGGACCGTTTCTGAATACATTTCGTGTTGAAGAACGAAACAGCATTATCGATACCACGGTAACCGCAGATAAGAATCCGTCGTATAGTACATCACCCGGGAATGATGCTACGGATAAGGTATTCCTTCTGAGTGTTGCAGAGGTTGACAAGTATTTCAGTTCGGACGAAGCAAGAAAGTGTACACCGACGGATTATGCGAATGCACAAGGTGTGTGGATGAGCAGAAGTGATTCCACAGGCGGCAGAGCCGCCTGCTGGTGGCTGCGGTCGCCCGGCAGCCTTTCTGACCACGCTGCACTTGTCCACGGTTCCGGCTACGTCGATATCAACGGTCGCGGTGTGTTCAACATTCTTGGCGGCGTCCGTCCCGCTTTGTGGATAGATCTTGGATCCTGAAGCTTCTGATCAAATCATCCACAGCGGGCGAAAAATGATTAAGTATTTATTATGTTAACTCACTCAGAGTATGTGAAAAACAAGATGCTTGACCTTTACAAAAGGTATTATGAGAAGTATAATTCGACTGTAGCAAGTGCTTTCAGGGATGCAATATGTTATTTTGATAGCGTTGAGTATTTTGCCCGATGAAAAGGTCGATTTACCGGAAGTCGCTCGGGATTATGAGCTGCCGGTGACAACGTATTGACAACACTCCATCAGATAGCCCATGTTTATAGGCTATTCAGAATACCAGGGATACTGTAGTCAAAGGAACTAATCAAGTATGTTTAGTAATGTTGCTTCAAGAGTCGAGTGGGAGTGACGAGCAGAAAAAAACAGCAGGTATTCATCACGAGTACCTGCTGTTTTGAAAAATGCCAGACAGTGTCTGTTAAATCAAGCGGAAGCATGCGGCAATTCTTCTGACCGATGAAAAAGTCCAGACAGTGACTGGAAAAATGATAAGGCCGTATTCCTGCAAGCGTCTTTGGCAGCAACATCTTTTCCTCGCGTTATGCGCTGGTTATGCCGGACAAGGAGCAGCTGATCGCCCAGGTGGAAGCGGTTTTGGAAAAGCGGAAAGAAAACGGCAGCGAATCCTGATTGTTGATGAACAAGTGAGGCGGGGAGCAATCCCCGCCTCTTTCTATCTTGGAAATCCATTGATAGATGAATAATCTTATACTGTGGTGAGATATCCGCATTAAAAGGAGACTCGCAGACGGCGGCCTGTTTGGTATAGGACAGGTTGCTGTTTTACACAGCCGGGATCATAATCCTGATATTGCTGAAGACCGCGCTGCAGCCATCGGCAAAGACGCCGATGTGCGCGCCATCGATGGAGTGGCTGATCCGTGAGCTGAGGGCCTTTTGCTCGTTGACATACAGAACGACGATCTCATTCTCGCAGACCAGCTTCACGTGATAACTCGCGCTTTCGCCGAAATCAAAGCGGGTGACAGCCATCGGCTCGTATGTGGCAAGCTCTGTCAACTCATATCCCTCATAGTGTAGCAGACCGCGGCCCGCGTCCAGGCACAAAGCGGTCCAGGCGGCGCCATTCTCACTGCCGCCGAACGCAAATCCGGCAAGCCCATTTTCAGCCAGGGTGACGTCACATTCCAGCAGCATCGTAGGCGCGCGCATTCCCAGATCCGCCAGCGCATAGTTTCCCTTTTCGGCCGAGAGCGTGATGCTGCTGCCTTTGATTTTGACCTTGCCTTCTTCTTTTTTGGCATGGAAGGGCTTTTCGATCGTGAAATAGTCCGCATAGGGCGCCGGCGCACAGACGCCAAGCGTCTTGTCTTCGTGCTGTACGAGCTGATGGTTCATCACATTCCCTGCCCACTGATAGAACCCGGAGTCCGCGCTCAGGCCCGCCCGTCCGATCCACCCGCAGAGATAGGTGTTCTCGTTCAGAACGGCGGTTTTGGCTGCATAGAACACAAAGCCGTTCCCTTCCGTCAGACCTTTTCCGTCCAAGATGTTGTCCTCCGGCGCAGTAAAAGGACCATCCATGGATTCACCGATCGCATAATAGGTCACGCAGTCCCAGCTGTAGCAAAGATACCAGGTATCGCCCACACGAAACAGATCGGGACACTCCAGCATATACTGCGCCTGAGGCGCGTAGAGCGGTCCGCAGAACTCCCAGTTCTTGAGGTCGGGAGACCTGTATTTTGCCACCACACCGCCCAGTGTGTTGTTTCTGGCGGCGATCAGCAACCAATAGCATGCGTCCTCCTCGACCCAGAAGACCTCCGGGTCGCGGAAGTCATCCCTGGAATAGCCTTCCGGCGCAAAAAACAGCGGCTCCTCATCCTTGGCCCAGGTTTTCCGGTCGGCACTGGCGGCGTGCATGACGCACTCCTTGCCCATTCCTCCGTTTCCGGTATCGTTGTGCCCGGTATAGAACAGATGGTAGAACCCATCTCGATCCCGCATGACGCAGCCGGTGCCGATCGCGGGATCAGGATCGGTCATCTGCCCGTAATTGAGCACCATTCCGCGGTCCTGGTATCCCACCAAATCGTCTGTGGAGTACAAATAAATCGGATGATAGCCCTGACCGTTATGATCTGTGTCGTACAGATAGTATATTTCCAGAGTACCGTCTTCGGTCACAAAAGGCATGACATCGCCGACATAAGCGCCTTCCGGCGCGGGATACAGCCGATAAGCCACCGGCGCATAAGGCTCGTCCGGGAGATTCGCGTTCCTGCCGCAGGCGGTAAAAATCAGCAGCAGGGCAAGCAGGATCGGAAGACAATGCTCACTTCTCTTCATAGTATCCACCTCTCTCAAGCGCCTGCCCGGGAATTCACGCCGTCAGACGAGCAGGCATAAAAAAGCGCTGCATGGCAGAACTTGTCATGTAGCGCTGCCTTTTCGGGCAAGTTTATGTGTATGTTATCTTACCACTCGAGGTTCTTGTCGGTCTCCTTGGAGAAGACGTGCGCGACGTTGCCGTTGAAGCTGAAGTGCACGGTGTCGCCCTGCTTGAAGCTGTCCTTCAGGTCGATGGTCGGGACAATGACGATGACGTCCTTGCCCTCGGCGGACAGATGCAGATGCACGGAGGAGCCCATCATCTCAGCCACGTCGACCTTCGCCTCGACGCCTGCGTCGGCGATGTTGGTGTGCTCGGGACGGACGCCCAAGGTCACAGGCTGGCTCTGCACGTCGTTCTTCAGCAGGCGGGCCTCCTTCTCCTCATCCAGCTCGACCTCCAGGCCGCCCAGCTCGACGAAGAACTTGTCGCCCTTGCGCTTGAGCTCGGCGTCGAAGAAGTTCATGACGGGCATGCCGATGAAGCCGGCGACGAAGAGGTTGGCGGGATGGTTG
>JAFXTM010000104.1 GCA_017535865.1 Oscillospiraceae bacterium | reverse complement strand
TCCTTCGCACCTCCGGGTCCTCCGCCGCGAAGGCGCACATGGCCTTGTAGCTCGGCCGCTTCGTGCCTGTCTCCGTCCCGTCGTCCTGGTCCCCGAACTTATGGATCCGGACGAGGTCGAAGGCGTTGCACAGCTGCCCGCCCGCGGGGTCTGTCGAGTGGTTGGAGAAGGCGAACAGGTCGCCGTCGTAGATGACGAGGCCGGCAGCTGTGGAGCCCGCTGCGTACGTGTAGCGGTCCTCCCTCGCCGTCGGCATGTACACCTCCGGCAGGAACCTCGCGATCGCCTCCGTGACGCTGTATGTGCGGCAGAAGGCCCCCACGACGCCCTTCTTGGAGAGCGGGTCGCCCTGCTTATCTGCCTGCTTGCGGCGGATGCCGGTCATCCTGGAGGACTCCGGCCAGTAGGAGACGTCAGCCCAGTCCGGGTACTCCGCGAGGACGTCGTCTGCCTTAAGGAACGGCGCGTCGTAGTAGTCGAAGAACGGCTCAACATCCGCGCTGTGGCTCGGCCAGTACATGAGCCGCGTCGGCTGGAAGGTAGAATCGTCGAAGTAGTCGATGCCGACCTTCTCCGCGACCTTGCGCGCGATCGCCTCGTACTCGTCCGGGGAAACGGCGCGGTCCAGCGGCATGATCAGCCTGAGGCGCGGCGTCTTCTCCGTGTGCTTGTGCGTAGAGTAGACGCAGAAAGCGCTGTCTATCTCCAGGTTGTTGATGAGCTCGCCCCACAGGTCGGCCGGGGGGAAGTCCAGGTCGAGCGTAAGGACCTGCCGGACGGCGACGGATCCGTTCCTGCGGCGGCCCTCCTTCAGGTGCCCGCCGACGAAGCCGCCGATGTCCTTGATCCTGTCCTGCTGGTCCTTTGGCATGCGCATGTACTCCGCGTGCGTCTCCGGCGTCCGGGCGGACTCCGACAGGCGCTTAAGGAGCGACGACCAGAGGATCTCCCTGTTCTTCCATTTCGATTCGAACCGGCTCCGGCCCGTGGAGATCGCGAGCTTCCCGTTGTGTTCTATCTGAAGGCCCTCTTCAAAAGCGAGCACGTTCGCATTCATCTTCCCAGATCTCCATTACCTTTTTGTTCCCGCACCGGCGCAGGTACTCGTCCGCGTCCTTAAGGTCATGCCCGTCCGCATATCTGAGGACCAGCCTGAGCAGCTTCCTGCACTGCTTCGCCCCGACGCTGGTCATGACTTCGCCGGTGTATTTGTTCTTCACCCTCAGCCCCGTACTGCGCGCGAGGTCTTCAAGGTCGACCACGCCGCTGCCGCAGGGCAGGCACATATGAGCGATCATGTCAGTCCTTTCTGTAGAAGGGCGTCACGTACGTGTCGCCCTTGAGCGGCAGCCCCTTTGCCCACGGGATATCGCTGCCCATCGCCCAGGTGATGTTCTCCACGGCCTCGGCCAGGAACGCCTCAGGAACGTCCACGATGATCTCGTCGTGCACGTGCATGACTATCGCATAGCCCATCGCACTGACGCGCTTCATGGCCTCCCCGAGGCAGTCGCGGGCCGTAGCCTGGACGATATTCTCCACGAGCTTGCCGCCGTACGTCTCCGTCTCTTCCCATTGCCTGGTGGTCTGGTTCACGCCCATGTAGACGATGGACTCCTTCCCCGTCCGCGGGTCTTCCTTCACGCGCGCGCCCCAGTAGCACAGGTTCCGGCCGCTTGGCAGGCGGATAAAAAGGTTCCCGTCCGCGGGCCACATCGCGATGCCGTGCGGCGCGGTGACCTTCCGGCGCTCCTTCAGCGCCGCCTTCGCCGCGAGTTCCATCGTGCGCCAGAGCTTCACGATCTTCGGGTTCGCCTGGCGCCACTGGTCGACCACGGCCTGCAGCTCCTCCTCCGGGATCGTCCCGCTCTTGTCCATCTGCTTCATCGCGCCGACGCCGCCCTGGTAGCCGCAGGCGAGCTCCGCGACCTTACCGCGCTGCCTGAGCTCCGCGTTCTGCCCGTGCTTCTCGACCGGCACGTGGTACATCTGCGAGGCTGTCTCGCAATAGATGTCCTTGCCGGCCTCGAAGGCCTCGAGCCGCCATTTCTCCCCCGCTATCCAGCTGATCACCCTCGCCTCGATTGCGGAAAAGTCCGACACGACGAACTGGCAGCCATCCGAGGGGATGAACGCCGTCCGGATCAGCTCGCTGAAGACGAACGCCGCCTCGCCGAAGAGCGTCTGCATCGTGTCGAAGTCCCCCTCCGCAGCGAGCTCCCTCGCGAGCGCAAGGTCCGGCAGGCTGTTGCGGGCGAGGTTGTGCGTCTGCACGAGCCTCCCCGCCCACCGACCTGACCGGTTCGCGCCGTAGAACTGCAGGATCCCCCGCAGCCGTCCGTCGCTGCACGTCGCTTCGAGCATCGTGCCGTACTTCGCCGTGCTGGTCTTCCCGAGCGCCTTCCGGATCTCGAGCACCCTGCGGACCTCCGGGGGCAGCTGCTCCCCAAGGATCCTGTCCAGGTCGTCCTTCCGCAGCGTGTCGACAGGGACGCCTTCCTTCTGCAGCCAGGGCTTCAGCTGCGCGAGGCTGTTCGGGTTCTGCAGGCCGGTGATCTGCCGGGCCTCTTCCTGCAGCTCCGCGCGCTTCTGGTCGTCGAACTCGACGATCTTCCGCACCATCGGCAGGTCGATCCGGACGCCGTGGTCGTTCATGCGCTGATCCAGCTCCCAGAGGGCCTGCTCACCCGGCACGAGCGGGAGCAGCTGCTCCCGGATCGCCATCTC
>JAFXTM010000103.1 GCA_017535865.1 Oscillospiraceae bacterium | reverse complement strand
GTGGCCTCCGTCTTTGTTTTGGTCGGAGTGGGGAGACTTGAACTCCCGGCCTCTTGGTCCCGAACCAAGCGCGCTACCGGCTGCGCTACACCCCGAAACAGCCTTTATATTATAATAACAAGCGCTCTGCTTGTCAAGAGAAAAAACGTGGGTTTTTATCCCGATCGTGACGGCACAAAAACACAGAAGCAGAACCCGACACAGCCGTGAAAGGCACGTCAAGTTCTGCTTCGTGACGGATCAGCGTTTGAATGGGCTTTTCAACTTGTCCCTCTCTGACAAGATGCGGACTGCCTCACAGGCGGCACGGCAGGCTCTGTATTCGCCGCTGTCGTCCTTTGCCCATGTGTTGTCATCACGATTAACAAGAACGGCAAGTATCGATGCGATCCTCATCTCGTGCAGATAACCAACGACGAACTGTCCCGCGCTGTCTGTATCGAAATTCGTGATGCGCGCTGCTTTCAAATCATCGATCAAGTGCTCAGCGGAATGCGGCCAGTATCCGTTCTCCTTTATTCTCCTTCCTTGGCCAAGATAGAGAGAAGACGGGCTGTACATGATCCCGCAGCCGTATGTATAGCCGAGATTCTCGCAGGCTTCACACAAGGCGTTGACCACATCCCGGTCCGCAACCGCCGGGAACTCCGGCCGGATATAACAGTTGCTGGTCCCATCTGCGCGCACGGCCGCAACGGGAATGATAAGGTCACCCGGGCGAAACCGGGACGAGATCGCCCCGGTCGTTCCGACACGGATGGCCGTATCCGCTCCAATGTTATTCAGTTCGTGAAGACAGATCTCCGCGCTCGTTGTCCCGATCCCGGTCGAAACGCAGGCAATTTCGACACCCTTGTAGAGACCGCGCGCTGAACGGAATTCGCGATTGTATTTCAGGTCTTTCGGATCGTCCAGACAGCTTTTTATCTTTTCCACTCTTTCCGGGGAGCCAGGCAGCAGCACATAGCGCGGTACGTCGCCCGGTTTAAGTCTGATATGGTACTCCGCGTCATCAGAGGGAAATTCCGTTGCAAGATGCTTGCTCATGTTCTGCTCCGTTTCTTCAGTATTCTTTGCAGTCGATTCCTTTGGTCGCCGGTCCATACGCATAGGGATAGATCTCTCCGATCGTCATCAGTTCGATCTCCCCCTCGGTAGTGGCACCGATAATACGCACATCCGGATTGTTGTCGCAGAATTCCCAGATCACCTGTCGGCACTCCGCGCAGGGAACGCCGGAATACGGCCCATAGCAAACCAAAGTCTCAATCACGCGTTCCCCATGCATGGCCATATTCATGACTGCGTTGCGCTCAGCGTGGCAGCTTGTCTGCAGAGAAATGATCTCAACATTGCAGCCGGGATATATATTGCCTTTCGACGTTCGCACAGACGCACCGACCTTGTGCCCGCTGTACGGCGTATATGCGTTTTCGCGTGCCTCCACAGCAATGCGGACAAGCGCCTGGTCCTCCGCATTCAGCTTATCAAATGTCGTGATAATCATGCTTATTTTATCCCTTTCGTTTTCCATAGACTCCCCCGGCTGTATGTCGGGGGAGTCTTCTCTCTTTTAGGCATTTTCAGTTGTCGCAGCGTTGGGCTTCTTCCCGACGGCAAGACCGATCAGGAACGGGATCGCCGAAATCAGCAGTCCGCCGAGAGAAGCCGGGAAGGGCTCGCCGATCAGGATCAGCAGTACCGAAGAAACAACGCCAAAGATAAGAGAAGCCAGCAGGTACTTATCTGAGATCCTGAGATTGCAGGAACGAGCGATCACCGGAAGCAGCAAACCGGGGACGTACACAGAGTAACCATACATCAGGATCATAGTCACGCTGCCGACCTTGAGGGCAAGGATCAGGGAAAGCAGACCGATCACACCGACAAACACACGGTTGACGGAGATCGCTTTTTTGTTATTATACTCTCCTTTATAAAGAACTGCAAACACATCTTGTTCCAGTGTTGTGGAGCAGGCCAGCAGCGTAGAGCTCGCCGTTGAGATCGCAACGCCAGCAAAGGCAGCGACAAGGATGCCCCTCACTCCGCCGGGGAGAACAGCTCTGACCACGTCGATCATAGCACTTGCCGGATCGGATCCCTCCGGAAGGACGGCATGCGCCATAACGCCGATAAATGTCAGAACAGCGCCGAAGATCAGCATCAGGATGAAGGAACCCTCGATATTCTTCTTGGCCGCCGTTTCGTCCTTTGCCGCGAAAATACGCTGGAAGGCCATCGTATCGATAAAGCCTGCCGGTGCGAGCAGCCACCAGGTGACCATCATTCCGGAGGGAACGCTTCCAAACAGTTTATAATAGCCATCTATCTGACGAGTGGCATCAACGGCCTCTGCGATGTTGAATTTTGTGAGAATCACAATGGGGATCACCAGCCCGATCACCAGAAGGAAGAGAACGGACTGGAAGGAGTCGGTGTACATTACGGCGCGAAGACCGCCCAGCACCGTGAAAATGACAATGACGATATAGGCGATGATAACAGCCGTTGTACCATTAAGATTCGTAAAAGACGTGATCACCAGAATGATCCCCGCCACCTGACCGGCTGTCCAGGCCAGGTAGTTCCATACCGTCACGACTGAGGATGCGATGCGGAGAGCTTTGGAAGTGTGCATAGGGTCGACCGTATCCGAAAGTGTGGTATACATTCTTTTACGGAGGAGTTTTGCCATGGTCATGCCCATAATAAACACGCCGATGGGGAAGGTCGCCCACCACCACCAGCCGGCGATACCGTACTGATAGACATACTGGGGCGTTCCAAAGAGACCGGACAGTCCGGTCCAAGAGGCAAACAGAGACAGAATGACCCAGAAGTTGCCGACGCTTCGGCCGGCCAGTGCAAAGTCCTCGTTCGTCTTGACCTTTTTCATGGATGTAACGCCGACGACCAGCATAACAAGAAGGTACAGCGCGAGGAAAACCCAGTCGAGTGTGCTCATAGATCCATCTCCCTTTCTTTATTCGATAGTCCGATCCGGTTTCGTCCCGTGGTAATACAATAATAGCCACAGCAATTTGAGCAGAACTAGGCCAAATGGCACACTTTGTCATTTTCTGTTTTTGACTCCGCCGGATCCATATGCTATAGTTATCACGCAAGCAATCATCTTTTTTCAAATCGAATGGCAGGTGACTCCATGAAGAACTCTGTATATCCCGGCAGTAAGCGAAGGGAAGCTTCGCAGCAGAAACTGGAGGCTGTGCTGACACAGAGCTGCATCCTTCTCCCGGATGACATCAAAAGGAATATTGTCTATGAGCACTATTCTCCGGGCGAACTGATCCGGGCTGCCTATGACGATGTGCAGAATATGTCCATTCTTTTCGATGACAGGATCTTTATTACCAACTCATCCGTCGAGGGCCGCGAGTTTACCTATGCAAGAGAACAGACCCTGACCTTAATCGGAGATCTCGAGTATCTCTCCGGGAATCTGCACTATGCCTCTTCCGTCATCGCCAAGACGGACGTTGAATTGGCGACGCTTTCCTTTCAGGCTTTTGACCGATGGCTTGTGGAGGAAGATTTTCGGCGCTATGTTCTTCGCTGCATCGCAGAGAAGGGATTTCGGGCTGCAGCGCGCCACGGGCAGGACATGTTTTACACCCCTGTCCAGAAGGTCGTTTCCATTTTGCTCAATGATCTGCGATATCTGAACGAAAAGCGGAGCGTCTATGTAGTGAATTATACCCATCACGACCTCGCAGAGCTTACAGGCTTGAGTGATCGGACGATCAACCGGGCAATCAAGCGTCTGGTCGAGCAGGACCTCATCCGCATAGAACACGGCCGCGTTCTGGTTCGCGCCTCGGACATCCATACGCTTTCCGATCTGATCGCCTAGGAAGATATGCCCGCGAGTTCGACCTTTTTATTTTGCGCTTTTGTATACCGGCAGCAGCAGGGAAAGCGTAGAACAAGTATAAAGCTCGGGACTTCCAGTTCTCACTTTGCTCAAAACGCGGAACAACGCCTTGCCGGAAATACCGAAATCCGTATTATCTCTTATGTCGAAATCGCAGGCCTTCTCTTTGTACACTTGTCTTTCTTCTGTCTATTCACTTAGCTATTTTTTACAAAAAGTGTGCTTGTTATTGGCCGTTCACTGGCATTTCCCATAATTTTTCGTGACAAGCGGCCCGGATTGTGCTATGTTATAAAATGAGGATTGCGTGTCAGACGCAACAAGGAGGGAAATCCATGGTACACAACAAAGAGAACCTGCTCAAGCTCGGGAAGAAGATGACCGACCGCATCCCCCAGAAGCTTGGGCTCGAGCCCTTGACCGAGCAGTCCCCCGAATTCTGGGGCATGGTCAACATCCTGGACGACGAGATGGTGGAGATCGCGCTGAAGATGAAGCAGCGCACCCCCTATTCGCTCAAGGAGATGTCCGAGCTGACCGGGATCCCGGAGGATCCGCTGTATGACAAGCTCCAGCGCATGGCCGAGCACGGTCTGCTCGAGTACAACTGGGGCGATACGCTCAAGCTCCCCCACACCCGCGAGAACAAGCGCTATATCCTGCCGCTCTTCGTCCCCGGCTCGGCGGAGCTGTTCAACATGAACTACAAGCTCTCCACCGAGCACCCCGAGGTCACGGATTTCTTTGAGCGCATGACCTTCCTGCCCCTCGAAAAGGTCACCGCCATGGTGCCTCCCGGCGGGGCCGGCATCGGCATGCACACCATCCCCGTGGAGAAGGCCATCCCGGCCGAGAGCCAGTCGCTGGATATTGAGCACATCTCCCACTGGCTGAAAAAATACGAGGGCCATATCGGCGTGGCCGTCTGCTCCTGCCGCCGCAGCGAATCCACCCGCGGCCAGGGCTCGGGCGACGTGCAGGCCGACTGGTGCATCGGTCTGGGCGAGTTCGCCGATTACACCGCCGAGGTTGGCATCGGCCGTCCCATCAGCTACGAGGAGGCCATGCAGATCCTGCAGCGCGCCGAAGATCTGGGCTATGTCCACCAGATCACCAACATTGACGGCGAGAACAAGATCTTTGCCATCTGCAACTGCGCGCCCGGCGTCTGCTACGCGCTGCGCACCTCTCAGCTCTTCAACACCCCCAACATGTCCCGCAGCGCCTACGTCGCCCATGTGGACAAGCAGAACTGCGTCGCCTGCGGCAAGTGCGTGGAGGTCTGCCCCTCCGGCGCGGCGCGCCTCGGTCAGAAGCTCTGCACCAAGCAGGGCCCCATCCAGTACCCGAAGCGGGAGCTGCCCGACGACAACGTCTGGGGTCCCTCCAAGTGGAGCCCCAACTATAAGAACGACAATGAAATCAACTGCTACGACACCGGCACCTCTCCCTGCAAGACCGCCTGCCCCGCCCATATCGCCGTGCAGGGCTATCTGAAGATGGCCGCGCAGGGCCGTTATCTCGACGCTCTCAAGCTCATCAAGCAGGACAACCCCTTCCCGGCCGTCTGCGGCGCGATCTGCAACCGCCGCTGCGAGGAGGCCTGCACCCGCGGCAGCATCGACCGCGCGGTCGCCATCGACGAGGTGAAGAAGTTTGTCGCCGGGCTGGAGCTCAAGGAAGAGAACCGCTACATTCCGCCGGTCAAGAACTTCAACTCCGATCCCGACGCGCGTTTCCCCGAGAAGATCGCCGTCATCGGCGCCGGCCCCGCCGGCATGAGCTGCGCCTTCTATCTCGCCAACATGGGCTACGAGAACGTCACCGTCTTCGACCGAAACCCGGTCCCCGGCGGTATGCTGACCCACGGCATTCCGTCCTTCCGGCTCGAGCGCGACGTGATCGAGGCCGAGATCGACGTGCTGCGCCAGATGGGCGTGACCTTCCAGTGCAATACCGAAGTCGGCAAAGATGTCTCGATCGCCCAGCTCCGCGAGCAGGGCTACAAGGCGTTTTACGTTGCCATCGGCGCGCAGAAGTCCACGAAGCTCGGCATACCGGGCGACGATCTTAAAAACGTGTTCGGCGGCGTGGACTTTCTGCGCCAGGTGAACACGGGCAAGAAGCCGCGCCTCGGCAAGAAGTGCGCCGTTATCGGCGCGGGCAACGTCGCGATGGACGTCTGCCGCACCGCGATCCGTCTCGGCGCAAAGGACACCTATATCGTCTATCGCCGCTCCCAGGCCGAGATGCCCGCCGACCCGGAGGAGGTCGCGGCCGCGATGGAAGAGGGCGTGCAGTTCCGCTTCCTCAGCGCACCCGTCGAGCTCATCGGCGAGGGCGGTAAGGTCACCGGACTGAAGGTGGAGATCATGGGCCTGGGCGAGCCGGACGAAAAGGGCCGCCGCAAGCCCGTCGGGACCGGCGAGTTTGAGACCATCGAGGTCAGCTCCGTCATCTGCGCCACGGGCCAGCAGATCGACTGGGGCGGGCTGGACGTCGGCAAGCTGCGCACTGACGCCAAGGGCCGCGCGATCGTCCACAAGATCACCTGCCAGAGCGACGAGCAGGACATCTTCGTCGGCGGCGACGTCTGCACCGGGCCGAAGTTTGCGATCGACGCGATCGCGGCCGGCCGCGAAGGGGCAACCTCCATCCATCGCTTCGTCCAGCCGGGCCAGCAGCTCACGCTGCACCGCAACCTGCGCGAATTCATCGAGCTCGACAAGGAAAACGCCGTGATGCCGCTCAACTACGATGAAGCCAAGCGTCAGATCCCCGGCAGGGACGCGGGCAAGGCGCTCTCCTTCTCCGACGACCGCCTGCCCTTCACCGAGGCGCAGGTCAAAAAGGAGGCCGCGCGCTGCCTGAGCTGCGGCGCCTGCGTGGTGGACGAGAACCGCTGCATCGGCTGCGGTCTGTGCACGACAAAGTGCCAGTTCGACGCGATCCACCTGCGGCGCGACCACCCGGAGTGCTCCACCATGGTCAAGGCCGAGGACAAGCTGAAGGTCATCGGACCCTACGCGCTCAAGCGCGCCGCCCGGATCCTGAGGAAAAAGAAGTAAATGCACGAACTGGGAACCATTCACTATGTGATCGACACCGTGGAGAAGCTCGCGGTTGAAAACGAGCTGACCAGGATCGCGTCCGTCACGCTGCAGGTGGGTGAGGTCAGCGGCATCATCCCACGTTTCCTCTCGGATTACTGGGAGTATGCCAAGAAAAAGACCACCTACCTGCAGGAGGCCGAGCTGAAGATCGAGACGATCCAGGCCGTCACCTACTGTCAAAGCTGCGGCAAGACCTACCCCACCGTCCAGTACGCCAAGATCTGCCCGTACTGCCAGAGCGACAACACCTTTCTGGTGACGGGAAACGAATACGTCATCAAAGAGATCGAGGCCATGTAGTATAAGAAGGACCTCAAGCCGAGAGGCTTGAGGTCCTTCTTGTCTTCGGAGCTTATTCCGTCCGAAGCGCCTCGACCGGGTCCTTCTTGGCCGCAAGGCCCGAGGGGATCAGGCCCGCGATGAAGGTCAGGAAGACGCTGATCAGCACCAGGCCGACAGCACCGGCAGCCGGCAGGGTCGAGTTGAGGGAGTATATCCCGGTCAGATCGTGGACGATGAGGTTGATGGGAATGTTCAGCAGCATCGTCGTGCCGATGCCGAGCAGACCCGCGAACAGACCGATGATGAAGGTCTCGGCGTTGAAGACGCGGCTCACGTCCCGCTTGGAGGCGCCGATGGCGCGCAGAATACCGATCTCCTTCGTGCGCTCGAGCACGCTGATATAGGTGATGATGCCGATCATGATTGAGGAGACCACGAGCGAGATCGCAACAAAAGCGATCAGCACATAGCTGATGACGCGGATGATCGTCGTGATCGAGCTCATCAGCAGCGCCACCATGTCGGTATAGCTGATCTCGTCCGCCTCGCCGACCATTTCGTTGTAGTGTTCGATCGCCGCGCCGACGGCATCCTTGTCCTCGAAGCTCGCAGCGTAGAGGTTGATGACGCTGGGATTGTCCAGATCGGCATAGCCGAGCTTCTTGAGCGTCTCCTTCAGGCTGCTGGTCGAGAAGACCGGCGGCATGGCGTTGTCGTAGATCCAGAGATAATCCTCGTCCGTGAGGTCCAGCAGTTTGAAATCGTGGGCGAGCTCCGAATCCGGAAGCTGGCGGTATATGGCCCCCATCTGCAGCGCATACTGCTGCCTGATCTGATCGCCCATCATCTGCCCGATGTAGCTGAAGAGCATCTCGTCGTCCATCTGGGAGAGCATGGAGGCGTATTCGGGATAGTTCTTCAGCACCATCTCCTCGATGTCCGCGCGGGTCGTGCCCTCCATCTGCTCGTCGATCATCTTCCGGAGGTACTCCTCGTCCGGCTCGCACATGAACTGTACGTAGATATCCGCGATGGTGGCCTCATCCGCCTTTGCGAGATAATCCTGCGCGGCGTCGATCTTTTTGCGGCGTGTCGAGGCCTCGTCCTCCCTGTCGAGGAAGGGCAGGCCGGTGAAGATCTCGTGCGCGGGGTCTGCAAGCTGGCGTTTGACCAGTTCTTTCTCCGCCGTCTCGTTCAGGATGTGGACGACAAGAGCGTGCGTGTAGCCCACCGCGCCGGTCATGTTGGCGCTGACGGCGTCCTCGTTCTGCCGGATGATGCCGACGATGCGCACCTCCAGCCCATTGTTGTAGAGCGTGCGCAGGCCGAGCTCCTCCTCGCTCAGATCGACGTACTCCCCTTTTTCCTCGTCGTAGCGATACTTGTCCGCCGGGAAAATGTAGTGGAAGGACATGCCGCAGATCTCTTCGTAGCTCCAGCTCTCGAGGGAAGTATCCATCGCCTCGGCGGAGATGATCGCGTCCATGTTCTGCGTGATGGAATCGGTGGCCTTCAGGCCGAGCGAATAGAGGACCAGGTCGGAGATCTCGTTGTTCTCGTTGACGATCAGCACGACCTCGTCAAAGCGCTCCGGCCAGCGGCCGTAGAGCACGTCGTACTGTTTTTCGAGCAGGGGGTTGATGAGCTCCCCCTCCTCTTCGCCGGGCAGCATCTCCTGCCAGATGTCGAATGTCGAGAACATCTGGCCGTAGGTGGAAAAGTAGTTGCTGTAATCGCCGCCGAAAGAGGTAGACATGGCCGTCTGGATGATCTGGACCGCGTCGGTCCGCCCGATATGTCCGTTGACGTCCTCGGCGTAGGGGGTCATGTCCACATCGTAGGAGTACTGGACCGAGCTCAGATAGGGTGCGATCTCGCTGTCCGGGTTCTCGATCCACTCCTTGAACGCGCGCAGGTTGTTGGTCTCCGCATCGGCGGTAACGAAGGAGTTGATCATGTCGTAGAGCACGGAGCTCGAGTAGACCGCATCCCTCGCGTGCTGTTTTTCCGCTGCCTCCGCCTGTACGCCCATGAGCGAGGTCATCATGCTTGTCATGTCCACCGACTCGGCCTGGATCGTGATCGGGTAGCTGGAAAGCGTATCCTCCTGCACCTTGTCGATGTAGTTCTGAATGCCGGTGGAGAGGGACATGATGAGCGCGATGCCGATGATGCCGATGCTCCCGGCGAAGGCGGTCAGGATCGTACGCGCCTTTTTGGTCATCAGGTTGTTGGTGGACAGCGCGAGGGCTGTGAAAAAGCCCATGGAAGGCTTCTTCTGTCGCTTTCCCTTCCGGGCCCGCTCGGTGACGCCGGAGGCGAAAGGCGCGCTGTCGTCCACGATCAGGCCGTCCTTGAGCCGGATGACGCGGCTGGCATATTCCATGGCCAGGTCGGGGTTGTGCGTGACCATGATGATGAGCTTGTCGCGCGAGATTTCCTTGAGCAGATCCATGATCTGCACCGAGGTGTCGGAGTCGAGCGCGCCGGTCGGCTCGTCGGCAAGGAGGATATCCGGGTTGTTCACCAGCGCGCGGGCGATGGCCACGCGCTGCATCTGGCCGCCGGACATCTGGTTCGGGCGCTTGTAAAGCTGGTCGCCGAGCCCGACCTTGCGCAGCGCCTCCGTCGCGCGGGCGCGGCGCTCGCTCTTGCCCACGCCCGAAAGCGTCAGCGCGAGCTCGACGTTCGCAAGCACGGACTGGTGAGGGATCAGGTTATAGGACTGAAAGACGAAGCCGATGGAGTGGTTGCGGTAGGCGTCCCAGTCGGAGTCGGAAAAATGCTTGGTGGATCTGCCGTTGATGATGAGATCCCCGGCGGTATACTGGTCCAGGCCGCCGATGATGTTCAGCAGCGTCGTCTTGCCGCAGCCGGAATGGCCGAGGATCGCCACAAACTCGTTCTCCCGGAACTCCAGATCCACGCCCTTGAGCGCGTGGACCGTCGACTCCCCGGCCAGATAGTCTTTTCGAATATCGGTGAGTTTCAGCATCGGCATTCCTTTCTTGACACGCAGCCGCATCTGCGGTAAAATATCCCTCGCTTTGAATACGCCCACGTAGCTCAGCAGGATAGAGCGGCCGCCTCCTAAGCGGCAGGCCAGAGGTTCGAATCCTCCCGTGGGTGCCACGGAAAAACAGCTGTTCCCTCCGGGGGCGGCTGTTTCTTTCACCCCGGGAGGATTCGAATCCTGTCCGCACAGGCCGGCGGCCTGTGCATGAGCCAGTGCGAACACTGGCGAATCCCTTTATCGGTCGCCGCCTCACGCAAGGCGAGCGATGCAGGCGAATCCTCCCGTGGGTGCCGGAAACGAAGCCGAAAGCCTTTATCCGCGAGGTTTTCGGCTTTTTGTATTATATCACATCCGGATGGCAAATGATAGACAGGCTGTTAATCACACCTTTCTTCCTGACAGGAAGAGAACAACCACGCCCCAGAAATCCTGTTCTTCGCAGCGGGGATAAAAACCGGCCCCTCGCCGAAGCGAGGGGCCGTGTGTCGTCTGGGCTTATCCGTGGTGTCCGTGCAGAGGATAATGGATGTGCAGCAGCTCGTGGGCG